>QWOS01000132.1 GCA_003669555.1 Planctomycetota bacterium | reverse complement strand
GAGCCGAAGGCCGAATTGCAGAAGTACCATGGCCAGCCGATTCCGGAATCGTTTGTGAAGGGCCGCCGCTTTGCCTTCATGGATACCTTTTCAAAAGAGCGGCCCAAACTGCTGGGAACCCAGCGTAAATTCTCCCCGGTTGGGGATGCAGGGCTGCAGGTCTCCGAGTTGTTGCCGCACTTCAAGCAAATTGCGGGGCATGTCGCTTTGGTGCGCACGGTGGCCACCGATGTTTTCAACCACGCCCCCGCGAAGATTTTTGTCAACACCGGCAGCCCGCAGGCGGGCCGCCCCAGCATAGGCAGTTGGCTTACCTATGGGCTTGGCAGCGAGTCGCGTGACCTGCCCGCTTTCGTAGTGCTGCAGTCGGGTGGGCGTGGACCCCGGGGGGGCGCGCCGCTCTGGGGTTCGGGATTCCTGCCCACCTCCCACCAGGGGGTGCCCTTGCGGTCGCAGGGTGATCCCATTGTCAGCCTGACCAGTCCTGCGGGGATAGACAGCACGCTTCAGCATGACACCGTGGAGGCTGTGGCCGATCTGAACCGCCTGCGCCAGGGTGCCACTGGCGATGCCGAAATCGCCACGCGCATCAAGGCCTACGAGATGGCCTACCGCATGCAGTCGAGCGCGCCTGAGCTGATCGACCTGGCCCGCGAAAGCAAGGAAACCATCGATCTCTATGGTGCCACGCCGGGTAAACCGTCTTTCGCCAACAACTGCCTTTTGGCACGGCGCATGGTCGAGCGCGGTGTGCGCTGCGTGCAGCTCTACCACACCGACTGGGATCATCACGGCGATACGGTCAACCACCTGGGGGCCCCGCTGGAAAAAGTCTGCCAGGAAACCGACCGCGCTTGCTCCGCACTGGTGCTGGACCTGAAACGCAGGGGCCTGCTGGAGGACACCCTGGTGATCTGGGGCGGCGAATTTGGCCGCACGCCGATGGGTGAGGTGCGTGAGCTGGTTGGCCGGAACCACCACATCGACACTTTTCCCATGTGGTTTGCCGGGGGCGGCATCAAGCCGGGCGCGGTACACGGGCAAACCGATGATTTTGGTTTTGGCCCGGTGGCGGGGCGAGTGCATGTTCATGATGTGCAGGCGACGGTGTTGCACCTGTGTGGGATCGACCACAAAAAGCTTGTTTATCGCTTCCAGGGGCGCGATTTCCGCCTCACCGATGTGCAGGGCGAAGTGGTGCAACCAATCCTGGCCTGAGGCCGCACTCTTTCCGGAACTGAATCTGGCCCACCGGGATACTTCGGGATTTTTTGCGGGTTCTTTCCCGCAACCCCGTTGGCTTGCAAGGCTTGCCAGCCTCGTATCAGGAACCGGATCGGCCATCATTGGCAGACAAGCAAGGTCTCCGTAAGGGCATATTGCCGTGGATGAACCGGTTCGTCACCTGGATAGTCTTTGCCGGGATATCAGCCCTGGACACGGCAAACTGCACAGCGGAAATGGCCAATCAACAGGGTGTCACGCAAACCGCCCTATAGGCCTGCATCCAGGCGTATAGGGCGGTGACCTGTCCCATGGCGTGGATCAGACACCCAGCTTGCCCAGCAGGCTGGCCCAGCCCGTGGCGTTGGCGTAACCAGAGTGGTCGGCGAAGGCGGTATCTTTCTCACTGGCTGACAGCGGGATGTAGATCGACAGGCCGAAGCTGCCACGCGCGTCAGAGGTGCGGGCGAAAACCGAGGCATCGAGGGCCTTGATCACCGCATCAGCGGCGGCTTTCAAGGCACCCGTGGTGCTCGCCGACATGCCACGCATCACCTGGCCCATGTCATGGTAAGCTGGGAAACTGCCATCCCCATAGGTGCTGGTCTTGCCCACCACCGTGCGGAAATTGGCGATATCGGCAGTAGTGATGGTAGATGAAAACGATGCCAGGGAAGCGGCCAGGGCCGTCAGGGTGCTGGTGTCGATAACCGAAAAAGTGTCGCATGTGGTGCCCGTGCCCACATATTGTTTGGCAAAACTATCGACCATGCCTTGACCGAGTGCCAGGGCATTGACCAGATTCGGGCTGACTTTCAGGGTGCTGAAAGCCGTGGTGTAGTCCTGGCCGGTGCCTTCTTCCAGTTCCTGCGAGGCGCTGATGACCTTGGCGGTATCTTTCAGGGAGTAGGCGTTTTCCACCATGCTCATCAGACAGGCATCAAAGGAAAGCAAATCAAGGGCCACACCGGAATTCTTCACCCCGGCGACGATTTCCGAAATCTGCAGATTGTCATTGGATTCATCATCGTAGTTGCTGCCATCCAGGCCGCTACCATGGTTCCACAGGACCAGGGCGTAATGGTTGGCCGGGGCCGCGGTCACAGTCCAGGTGAGGAAGTCGGTCAGTACCTTGGGATCACCAGTGTTTTTCTCACCCAGCTTTTCGAAGCTGGTCTTGATGGACGCAGTGTTGGTGTCAGCGGTGAGGACAGCCCGCCCGGTGTCGCCCCAGGCAGCCTGGGTACCGCCGCCGGTGGCGAACTTCTTGCTGCTCCACTGGTCATAAAGCAGGGTGATCTTCACCGAGCTGGGCAGCCCCGCCAAGGCTGTCTCCATCTCGTTGATATCCTGGGCCGCATAAGTAGCCAGATCTGAGGCGGTCATGTAGATGGCAATGGTCCAGTCATTTTTGGTGGTCACCGGCGGCGGTGGCGTGGCGGAACCGGTCCCGGGATTGAGCGTCAGGGTGTAGTCGGGGTTGTAAGCACCGCCCTTTCCAGCCACCAGGATGCTGTAGGTTCCGGCGGCCAGGGTCCCCAGATTGACGGACTCGGAGTCTGCCGTTGTAGACAGGCTGGAGAACAGGACTTTGCCAGTGGAATCGAACAGGGACAGATCCAGATCGCCTTGCGCATTTTTGAAATCGATTTTTATCGTCCCGCCCGTGGTGGCCGTGGCGGTGGTGAACTTGAAGTAGTCCGCCGTATCGGCCATCACCAGCTTGGTGAAGGTAGTGGTGGCGGCAACCGCCCCGAGGTTGTTGGCGGTGGCGAGGGTGTCGTTGTTTTCCTTGGCATCGTCAGTCAGCACGCCGGACATTGCCAGGGAATAGTTGCCTTTGGCCTGCCCGGTGTAGTTGGTCACTCCCAGGAAGTATTTTTGGCCCGCCACCAGGCTGGTGGTGAACTGGCTGTTGGTGTTGGAAGAAGAGAGATCATCGTTGTAGGCGACCCGCGACCCGGTGGAGTTGTAGAGGGCCATCACCGTATCAATCTTGCTAGCATTCTTGGAAGCCAGGAACTTGTAACTGGTGGACCAGGCCGGGGTGAACGAGTAATAATCAATCTCCGTGGTGGCGATGCTGGCCGTGGTGGTAACGGCCTGCTGGGAATTGAGTGCGAGGTCAGTGGCTGCAGGAACCGCGATGAGGGTTGGGGGAACCGTCCAGGACGGATTGACACGGGTTTCCAGCGTTTCAAGATTCAGGGTGCGACGGTTCTTACTGCCCAGGGAGCTGCTGCTACGCATGACGATAGCCTTTCAGAAAAAAACAACCACATGATCCAGCCCACGAGGGCCGGGCCTTCACGAGTAAAAATCCGGTTTGTGGGAACGCCCCGGAGCAACTTCGCCGAAGGTTAGGTTGAGTTTTGCTGAAAGGCAAACGGCGTCGGGATGGTTTTCGGCAAAAAAGAATATTTGCCTTGCTTTCCCCGAGAAAAGCAGGGGAAAAAAGGTTTTTTTAGCAGGGTTTGGCAGCGATCTGATGGCATCGCCAGCATGTTGAGATGTAGCCAAAGATGGCCCGGCAGACATCGGTGTTTGCCGGGCGCTTGCTGGTGAAATCCTGGGTCATTTGACGCAAAAAAGGTTATCCACGCCCCGTAAAAACAAATTGCCGCCGGCGATGGCCGGCGTTGACCAGTACACATCGGTGCTCAGCGGGTTCTTGCCCAGTACCTTGAAACCCGGGCCAGCCTTTAGCACATGGGTGGTGCCTTCTTCATCGATGGCAAAAACCTTGCCGGCGTAGGACCAGGGCGATGCCCAAATAGCCTTGGCACCAGGAAGGCGCTCTTTGAACTGAACCTTGCCCGTTTTGGCATCCAGACAGGAAACCAGCCCTCCCTGGCGCTCAAAAAGATACAAAAAGCCCTCCACCAGCAGAGGTGACGCCGCCGCAGGAGCGGCTTTGGCGACCGACCAGGCGACATAATCACTACTGGTTTCACCTTCCTTGAGGCTGATATCGCCGCTGGCCCCAGCCTTGATGGCAAACAGGGTGCCGCCCCCGCCGAAGCCACCGAAACCGCCCGGCCTCCCACCACCTGGAGCCCCTCCCGGGGGCCCGCCTGGGGCACCTCCGGGCGGCCCGCCTCCTGGAGGGCCGCCACGGCCACCACCACCGCCGCCTTGCATGCCGGTGCCAAAATACAATGTTTCGGCATCACCTACCGGCGAAGCATTGGCCTGGCCACCACCCGCAGCCAGTTCCCACAAGACCTTGCCCGTGGCGGGATCATAGCTGCGGAGCTTCTGGCTGCCACCGACCACCAGTTCGCTGCGAACCTTCGACTTCCACAGGTAGGGAGTGCTCCAGTTGGTGCGCTCTGACCGGGCGGTTCGCCAGATCTCCTTGCCAGACCGGGCATCGAGAGCGACCAGGAAAGACTTCTCCTCGTTGTCACACTGGATAAACAGTTTGCCATCATACAGGACCGGGGAGCTGGCGGTTCCCCAACCCATCTGGGTGGGGTAAGCGCCCAGATCCACCTTCCACAATTCTTTGCCGGCCAAATCATGGGTAATGGCAACGCCAGCGGCCCCAAACCAGGTGTAGATCCGCTCGCCATCGGCGACGGGGGTCTCGGTGGCAAAGGTGTTGCTGGCATGGGTGTTGTATTTGGGTTTGCCTACCGAGGCGACGGCGGACCAGGTCTCCTTGCCCGTGGCCCGGTCCAGGCAGATTACCTTCCAGGTATACTCCTTGTCTGGGCCTTTGCCCCCGCCATAACCACCCGGGCCTCCCGGGCGACCACCCGGGGCGCCTCCAGGCCGGCCGCCACCCGGACCACCCGGTGCACCTCCAGGCCGGCCACCACCCGGACCACCCGGTGCACCTCCAGGCCGGCCACCACCCGGACCGCCCCCGGGGCCGCCAAAACCACCGCCACTCCGGGGCTTGGGCTGACCTTCCGCCACAGCGGTGGTGACAATCACCCGGTTGCCGATCACGATCGGGCATGACCAGGCTGCTCCACCCACTGTCGCTTTCCACAAAATGTTTTTTTCAGGGCCCCAATCCAGCGGCAGGCTGGCTTCGCTGGCGATACCACGGGCATCGGGCCCCCGGAACTGGGCCCAGTCTTCGCCAAAAACCGGGTAAGCACCCGAAAGGCCCACCAGTGCCGCCAGCAATCGTTTCTTCATGGCCACTCTCCACAGAATTGTGTCGAGAGGGTAATCAGCCATTCATGAGACGCTGATGAGGGGTGCCCCGGTTCAGCCGGAGGCACCCGCGAGTCTGGCCCGCTTATTTCAGTTCCTGGACCCCGATACTTTTGAACTCCACCGGGTCGAGATGGCCACAAAGCCCGATATGCCCTGTGGTGCGCAGCAAGCCAGGGTACGGCTCTTTGCGCATTTTTTTCTCCACTTTGCTGACATCACCTTCCATGATTTTGACGCCATTGAGGTCCACACGCAGGGTATGCCCGCGCACCGCGATCTCCATGGTGTTCCACTCTCCCAGGGGTTTCAAATGCCCTTTTTTGGCGGCAACAAGCCCATAAGCCGACCCATTGGCCTGGCGCGGATCGAGTTTGGCATATTTGGGATGGGTGTCGTCGAGCAACTGGATCTCGCACATGCCATCGACCGAACCGGTGCCCTGTCCCGGGTAACGCAAAGCAACACCGTTGTTGCCGCCCGCTGGCAGCCGATACTCCAGACGGATGACACAATCGCCGAACTGCCGGGCGGTGTACAAGACACCACTCTTGCCCGTGCGGCAGCCGAGGACCCCGTCAGTCACCGCATAGCTTCCCCCTCCACCTTCCCAGCCGGCCAGATCCTTGCCATTGAACAGTGGTTCGAAATGCGGGTTCTTGGCATCCTGCCCGCTGGCTCCACCGGCCAGGAGAAAAAGCAGGGCCAGACGGAAAAAACAATTAATCCACATGGGAATACTCCAGGATGGCCAGGATCATTTCAACTTTTGAATCCAGTCGCTGATCAGTTGTAGCACTTCAGTCGCCATCGTTTCCTCAATCTGGCCATACTCGCTCACCGCACCAGTTTTGGCATGCTGGAAGAGATGGTTCAATCCGGGGAAAATCCGGGTGGTCACTTGCTGGTTGCCCCCGTCACTCAGGGCTTTCTCGATGAGCGGTATGTTTTGTCCTGCCAGCACCTGCAAGTCGAGAGTGCCGTTGATCGCCAGCACAGGGCACTTCACCTGGCGAAGCGCGAGGGCGGGATCGAGCTGCAGGAAATAACGCATCCACGGGCTGGCCAGCCGGATCGCGCCCTGATCGGCTGCCTCCAGCAGTTCCATGTCGCCGGACACCATTTCAAGGGTTTTCCTTTCATCGGATGTGAGCTTTTCAACAAAGGCGCGCGTGGCCCCCGTGAGGTTTTTTTTTGCAGCAGTCTCATCGGGCTGGGCGCTAGCCAGGTCCATCAGGTGCCGCTGCAGGCGAGCTGTGATGGCCATTTGTGCTGGGCTGGCGCCCGAAGCCTTGACCAGCGCAGCAGCTTGCTTCTCCAGAACCGCGTCGCCCCGCGCGCCCGGGCCGGCCAGCATGACAATGAAAGCGACCTTGTCCGGGTATTTGGCCGCCACC
The DNA here is from genome assembly GCA_003669555.1 of Planctomycetota bacterium. GTDB lineage: Bacteria > Planctomycetota > Planctomycetia > Gemmatales > Gemmataceae > UBA6894. The sequence goes on along the minus strand of QWOS01000132.1, from coordinate 16,397 downwards.
ATCGGGGCGATCAGCCCCCCCTCGCTATGGCCGGCGATGCCGATCCTTTTGGCATCGATCCCGGTACAGCTTGCCAGGAAAGTGACAGCGGCAAAGGCATCACCCGCAAAATCGGCGGTGGTGGACCTGGCCGCATCCCCCCGGGACTTTCCCACACCCCGGTCATCGAAACGGAGGACTGCGATGCCCTGGCGGGTCAAGTGGTCGGCCAGCACCAGAAACGGCTTGTGATTCAGGATTGTCTCGTCGCGGTCTTGCGGCCCTGAACCGCTGACCAGCACCACTGCGGGGAAAGGCCCCTTGCCAGGAGGCACTGTCAGCGTGCCCGCCAGAGAGAATCGGGCCGTACTGTTTTCGAAGGTGACCTCTTCGGCCAGGTAGGGGTATGGTTTTTTGGGGTTTTGCGGCCGGTTCCGGGTGGAGGTTTTTTCTACCCGGTGGACCTCCAGCGGGAATTTTTTCCCGCTTTGCCCGAAGACCCCTTTCAGAGACTGGTTGTTGGTTGCAAGGGCAGCCTTGAAGGTGATTCCCGCCTCGGAAATACCGAGGGTGATAGTTTTTCCATCCACCGCAACCTGGTCACAGGGGAGGCCGATGGCGCCCTGGTCGAGGCTATCCATTTTGGCAGTCCAGGTGCCGTCCGTATTTTGGCCGATATGAAAGGCCATACGCAATTCTAATGGCCCCACCTGGAGAGGACCTTCCCAGATGCCCACAAGTGGGCTGGCAGGCGGTTCCGCGTGAACCATGCCAGCCAGTAGTAAACCAGCCAGGGCCAATCGGCAGGCAAGCCACGGGGTAGAGGCGCAATTGTGCATGGCTGGTGTCACCGGCTAACCCTGGTTTCAATCCCTGATAGGCAAGGTTAGACTACAATAAAAATACCATTAACGAAACTGAATGGAATGGAACAACAGCCACGGTAAACGGATGGTGCAAGGCCCCGGCGGTTGTTATTGGTGCCCGCACCGGGGTAGGTTTCCGGGTGTGGGGAGGGGGAAATAAAAGCGCTTAACCCTGGTGGATATTTTCCTTCGCCACAAAGGTGGGTAGCTGCAGCTTCCAGAAGATGGCCGCGATACGCAGCACCAGTGTGGTGGCAATGGATACCAGTCGTAGCAGATTGGCCTCTAGCAGCGGATGCAGCAAAACAAACACCCCGGCGCCACAAAGCGATGCGGTGGCGTAGAGGTAGATCTGTCGCCGTAGAACCAGAGGAATCTCACCGGTAAGCACATCGCGGATCATGCCACCCGCGGTGCCGGTCATCACCCCCATAGCTACCGCCACGACCGGAGGCACACCCAGACCGAGGGCTTTCTCGGTTCCCACCAGGGTGAAAAGGGCCAGCCCACCGGCATCGGCGAACAGCAAAATATTGCCTGACAGGATGTGAAGCCTGGCCAAAAAAAAGACAACCAGGGCGCAGACGACGGCTGTCAACACAAAACTGGCATCTGATACCCAGAACACGGTCGGAACGCCGAGAATCACATCGCGGAGCGTGCCACCGCCCAGGGCGGTCACCAGGGCCAGCACCACTACCCCAAACAGGTCCACCTGCTTGCCACGGGCCGCCAGGGCTCCAGAAACCGCCGTCACGCAAGTCGCCAGATGCTCGAGGTAGTACTGCATGGTGATCCGTTTATTTTTGGGTTCCCACCCCGGTCCGATGAACCCGGGTGAAGCCATTTCAAAAACAAAACCCCGCAAAAAGCAGGGTGGAAGGTGGGGGATGTGTATGACAGGTGCCCGGTGGGCGAAATGGGGCGTGGTCCTTATTCCGGATTCCCGGCGACTTCGATTTCATTCTGGACTTCCCGGACGCCAGGAGACATGCGCACCATGGACTCAGCCACCCGCCTCTCCTTGTCGGTTGCGACGACCCCCCGCAAGACGATGGCGGAACCCTGGTTCAAAACAGTGATCGCGGAATCACCCTGGAAACGAGCGCTACGGGCAAAAGTACCCTGGACATCATTCAGCACGCGGGGTGCTACCAACCCGGCTGCTCCATACCTTTCGCGTGAGACAGGTGAATCAAAAATGGGCTGAGTCATGTAGGAAGCAGTACGCTTGGTCGCACCCGCCATGGTCCCGTTGGGAGTGGATCCACCCATGCCCCCCATGCCACCCGCACGCATTGAACCACCCGCCCTGCCTCCCGAGGTCATGCCGCCCTTGCCTCGGGATTGCCCGGAACTCCCGCCGCCGCCCTGACTGCCGATAATGGGGTTTCCAAAAGCAGAAGCTTTGGATCCGTTGAAAGCCATGCCAAGTGGGGAAGTGTTGTTGGCATCACGGAAGGAGCCAGTCGTGCCAGATCCCGTGCCCAGCTTGGTCAGGCCATTGGTCAGCTTCGGGACATCGCTACCCATTTTGTCACCCTGCCCACCCATACTGGAGCCACCAGCACCTGCGGCGGAGCCGCCGCCGCCCCCGCCGCTCCCCATGCTGGAACCACCACCCCCCATGCCGGAGCCACCGCTCCCCATGCTGGCACCGCCTCCGCCACCGGAGGACCCGCTTTTTGTTTGGGAAGACCCGGCTGGAACCAGCAGCAAACAGGCTGTAAGTCCAGCCACCCATGGCAAACCCATACATATGCGGCTAAACATGATGGCCTCTTGGGGTTCGGGTAACCAGGCGGCAAGCAATCACCAGCAAATTGTTCCCACAGAATCTCCTTTTTCATTCTTGCCTACAGACCGCCCTGAAGCAACCGTATGCCATGTGGGTCATCATAAAGTTCTCATGGATTGACAGTCTGGAAGTAACCGGCCAGGTCTCTGCGGCTTTTGATTTATATAAATATCTTTAAATAACTTAACGGTGTTGGCATAAATTGCTCCAGGCATGTTGCATCGAAACGGGCTCCCGAAGAAACCAGGTACCTCGCTGGATGCTCCCAACGGTTGGTTTTCTGGCTGTCCGCTGAGTACCGCTGTCAGGTGCCCAGCGGACAGCCGGGCGGGGATACCTGGGAGGGGTTACAATTTGTTTTGCTTTGGCATCCCATCCGGGTAGGCTGGGTGTTTCCCGCCTGATTTCGCAACCACGGGTTCATCATGGCAATTATCGAGCTGTTTTTGGCATTCCAGGTATTGTTTCAGGATCAACCCGATACGCCTGAAAAGGCTTTGGCGGGGATGACCTTGCCCGAAGGCTTCGCTGCCACGCTTTTCGCCAGCGAACCGATGGTGTCTCAGCCCATGGCCATGACCAGCGATGCCCGGGGCCGTGTCTGGGTGATCGAAAACCAGTCGTATCCGCACTGGATCACCGACAAAAAGGTACCTGGCCGGGACAAGGTGTCCATTCTTGAAGACACCGATGGCGATGGCAAAGCCGATAAAAAAACGGTTTTCCTCGACCACGCCACCAATCTCTCAGGCATCGCCCTGGGTGCGGGCGGGGTGTGGTTGGCAGCCACGCCCAATCTGTTGTTTGTGCCGGATGCCAACAGCGACGACAAACCGGACGGCCCTCCAGTGGTCAAACTCGACGGTTTCGACCTGAAAGCCAAACACAATGTGGTCAACAGTCTGCGATTTGGACCGGATGGCTGGCTATGGGGCTGCAACGGCATTCTGGGCAACGCATCCATGGGGGCGCCTGGCACGCCCGAAGCGGAGCGTGTCAGGTTCAACTGCGGCGTGTGGCGGTACCAGGTTGCCTCTGGACGGTTTGAGGTGGTTGCCAACGGTACTACCAACCCGTGGGGCCTTGATTTCGATGGCAATGGTGAGGCATTCATCACCAATTGCGTTATTGCCCACATCTGGCATGTGGTGCCTGGTGGCGGTTACGAGCGCATGTTTGGCAACGACCCCAACCCGGCCGCCTATCAGTTGATGGGCACCATCGCCGACCATCTGCACTGGGGCGGCGGTCACTGGACCAGTTCACGGGGCGGCGAGGGGGTCCATTCGGTGGCTGGCGGCGGGCATGCCCATGCGGGGTTGGCAATCGTCCGCCATCCTGCCTGGCCAGATTCGCTCAACGGCGCTGCCCTGATGTGCAGCATCCACGGCAAGCGTCTCAACGCCGACAAGCTGGCCCTCACGCGATCCACCTACATCGCCAGCCATCTGCCCGATCCGTTTTCATGGAAAGACCCCTGGTTCCGCGGCTTGATCGTCAACCAGGGCCCGGATGGTTCGATTCTGGTCGCCGACTGGTCCGACACCGGCGAGTGTCACAATTACGAAAAAACGGATGGCGTAACGGGGCGTATTTTTCGCATTGCTCCACGCGGCACCCAGGCCACACCGGGTGCCCGCCCCGCCAACCTGACAGATGAAGAACTGCTCCCCTTGCTGGCCTCGGGCGATGCCTGGCTTGAGGATCAGGCCCGGCTGAGTTTGCGTGACCGTCAAGGCTCGGGGAAGCTGGATGCCGCCATTCCATCGCGCCTTGCCTCTCTGGCGAAAACCGCCGGAAAGCCGCGTGTCAGGCTCACCGCCCTGTGGGCATTGGCCAACCTGGGCCCTGTCCCGCGTGAACTGCTGCTGGCCCTGGTGAATGATTCCGATGAGATCGTGCGGAGCTGGGCGGCGCGTCTGGGGCTTGGCGAAGGCAGGCCCGACGCGGAGGTGCTGAAGGCCTGGGTGCGCCGTGTGAATGCCGGTGAACCATCCCCACGGGTACGGTTGGCTATTGCCGCTGCGTCTGGGCCATTGAGCAACAACGAACGGGTGGAGCTGCTGTTCCCCCTGGCTGGCAATTTGCAGGATATCAGCGATCCGATGATTCCGCTACTGTTGTGGTACCGGCTGGAACCAGCGCTGAATACCCCATTCATTCGCGAACAATTGCTGGCAAAGCCCTGCCTGCCTCAGCTTGCGCGCTGGACCGCTCGTCGGGCGGCGGAATCTGCCGAGGGTGAATCCTGGTTGGTTCGCGCGGCAACTGGTGAAGTGCCGGTGGCTAATCCACGGGAACTTCTCATTGGCTGGCTGGATGCCAAGGCCGGCCAGGCCCAGCCCAAACCTCCGGTGGGATGGGGCAAGGCCTATGCGGCACTGGCCCAGGCAAGCAACTGGGAGACCATGATGCTGAACCAGCGCCTGGCCCAGGTATTTGGCACGCCCGATGTCTCTGCCACGCTGCAAGCCTTTGCCGATAACCCCCAGTTGCCAATCGCCCAGCGCCGTGAGGCCCTGGAAGCCTGGGTGGTGCGCCCCCGTGGCGATCTGGCATTTTTGGCTGGTTATCTCACCAATCCCGAATTGGCCCCGGTGGCAATCCAGGGGCTGGCCACCGGTAGCAGTCCGGTCCTTGCCGACCGCATCCTTGCCAGCCTGCCTCTGTTGCGCGACGATGCCCGGCAATCAGCGCTGGCAGTGCTTGTCAGCCGTCCAGCCTGGGCCAGTCGTCTGGTGGAAGCCATGGAAAAGGGCGTAGTGCCCCCCAGGACCGTTCCGTCACATCTGGCCCGGCAGGTGGGCTCGCTCAAGGATGCCTCACTTGCCGCCCGCTGGGAGAAGGCCTGGGGCAGTATCCAGCCAATCAAGGCCGACAAGAAACAGCTTCTGGCCAAGTGGAAGGGGCAACTGACCCCCGAGGCGCTGGGCAAAGGCGATGTGGCCAGGGGCAAGGTTGCGTTCGGGCGATCCTGCGCCGCTTGCCACCAACTGTTTGGTGAGGGCGGTAATCTGGGGCCCAACCTCACCGGTGGTCAGCGCGCGGAACTGCAATACTGGCTGGAAAATATGGTCGACCCCTCGGCGGTGGTGGGTAAAGAGCACCAGCGCACCATCCTGGAGCTGAAAGATGGTCGTGTGCTGATCGGCGTGGTGAAGCAGGAAACGCCACAGGGTGTGCGCCTGGGCTGGGCTGAAGGGGAGGCGATGGTGCCGCCAGGGAATATTGAGTCGCGAACCGCCACCGGCCAGTCGATCATGCCGGATGGGCTTCTCGAAGGGATGCCGGCGACTGAGGTGCCAGACCTGTTCGCCTACCTGATGTCGCGTCTGGAGGGGGCTGGCAAACCGGCGAAGTAAGGGAAAACTACCAAAAAACCCCTGACAGGCTGGATGATGCGCCTCCAGGGGAATTGAAGGGGTGATGGCGGGCCATCAGGGGCAGCCGGAAGCCCCACCCTCCACCGGCGGGCGAAATCATTCCGGCGTGTTCATCTGCTCAGCCAGTTTCAGGGCGCGAAGCAGGCCGCGCGCCTTGTTCAGAGTCTCCTGCCATTCGTTTTCGGGCACGCTGTCGGCCACCACACCGGCACCAGCCTGCAAATGGGCGATGCCATCTTTCAGGACCAGGGTGCGCAGGGCGATGCAGGTGTCCATGTTGCCCGAGAAATCTACATAGCCCACCGCGCCGCCATAGGGACCGCGGCGTACCGGCTCCAGTTCATCGATGATCTGCATGGCCCGCACCTTGGGCGCGCCCGAAAGTGTCCCGGCGGGCAGGCAGGCGCGTAGCGCATCAAGCGCGCTCAGGCCCGGCCGCAGACGGCCTGTCACTGTGCTGCACAGGTGCATCACATGGCTGTAGCGCTCCACGGTGAGCACATCCCGCAGCCGCACAGAGCCAAATTCACTCACCAGCCCCACATCGTTGCGGCCCAGATCCACCAACATGATGTGTTCGGCGCGTTCTTTGGGGTCACCCAGCAATTCCGCCGCGAGTGCTTCGTCCTCGGCTGGATCCTTGCCGCGTTGCCGGGTACCGGCGAGGGGCCGGATGGTGAGTTCACCATCTTCCAGGCGAGTCATGATCTCGGGTGAACTGCCCACCAGACTGAGATCGTTTTGCCGCAGCAAGAACAGGAATGGACTGGGGTTCACCACCCGCAAGGCGCGGTAAATGGTGAAGGGGGACGATTCCGTCCGGGCCTCCAGCCTCTGGCTAAGCACCACCTGGAAGATGTCACCCGCCAGAATGTATTCCTTGGCCTTGGCCACAGCCTGGTGGAACCCTTCACGAGTGAAAGTGGATTTGTAGTCGCCTGTCACCTCACCCAGCGGTGCCAGATCCACCACCGGCAGGGTGTCACCTGAACGAATCCGCTCCACCAGGTTATCGACCTGCCGGCAGGCTTTTTCGTACTCGGTCCGGGGGTCGCCACCCACCCGGGCATGAGCCACCACCAGCATGGTTTTGTTGATCTGGTCGAAAACCACCATGCGGTCATAAAGGCCAAAGGCCAGATCGGGCAGGCCACGATCGTCGGTCGGGGGGTTGGGAAGTTGTTCCACCCAGCGCACCGTGTCATAACCGGCGTAGCCCACCGCGCCGCCCAGAAAGCGGGGCATGCCAGGCAGGTGCGGCGCCTTGTGCTCCTGGATCAACTTTTCCAGCGAACGCAAGGGATCGGCCGATTCGAAAGACTCTTGCCGACCATCCGCATGGCTGACAACCACCTGGTTGCCCTTGGCGGTGAGTCGGGCGAAAGGCTCTGTACCAAGGAAGCTGTAGCGCCCTGGCTTTTCGCCGCCCACCACGCTTTCAAAAAGAAACGACCAAGAGGAGTCGCCCAGACGGTGAAAAGCAAGCACAGGAGTGAGGCTATCAGAGCTGACTTGCCGGTAGACGGGCACCAGGCCATGGCCAGGCTGGCTGGCGAGGCGGGCAAAAGTGTCGAAGTCGGGGTAGTACCTGGGCATGGCGGCTCACACGGTTTCGGTCTTTTCAGGCTAGCGGAACCGGCTCGGGATTCAATCGCCAGCCAGAGGGTTGGCCGGGAAATACGCAAAACGGGCGGCCACGCGGGGCCGCCCGTTTCAAGACAGGGCTGTCACCCAGTCAGGATTTGGCTTTTTCCTTGACCTCTTCCTTAACGGCCGCTTTGGCCTTTTCCTTGGCCTTGCCATCGTCCTTGGCTTTCTCAGTGGTTTTCGCCTTGCCTTCGTCCTTGGCCTTGGCTTTTTCCTTGGCCTTTTCCTTCGGCATATCCTTTTTTCCGTCTTTCGGCATGTCTGCTGGCGGGGGCAATGGCACGAATTCCACCCCCACATTCACATCACACCCCTTCAGGTCTGCCTTCAGCTTGTTGGCACCGTCTTTGGTGACCTTGGTCTGCCAGACATACAGATGCTTCAGCTTGGTCAGGCTTTTCAGATGGGCCAGGCCGGCATCGGTGATCTGGGTCTCGTACAGGTTGAGGTATTCCAGATCCTTCAAGCCCTTGAGCTGGGCCAGGCCGGCATCGGTGAGCTTGGTCTTTTCCAGGTGCAAACGGGTGAGCGAACCCAGGGGGGCGATCTGGGCGGCCAGCTCATCGGTCACCGGCTGCGCACGCAGGTTGAGGGACACCAGACTCTTCAGGTCCTTCAGGGGGGCCAGCGTGGCTGCGCCAAATTTGTCCACTTGCTGCAAGAAGCTCACTTCCAGCCGCGCATCATTCTGGGCCACCTCCAGCACCAGCGCACCCGATGCCTTGAGGGATTCAATCGCCTTCAGTTCGCCGGGATCCCGCTTGGCCTTCTCCTGGCCAGTCACCGCCAGTGTGGCCACCATCGCCAGGAACAAAAAAACCAGCCCTGCTCGCAGCATCTGAAAACCCTCCCTGAGTTGAATAAACAAAACCGCTCACAACGAAGACAGCCAGCCCAAACAAATCAGGCCAACTCGGCGCGCACGCGCTCCAGCAACTTGATGGTGGCCTTGATCCCCTCGGACTCGCTGATACCGCCGCCTTCCCATTCCACGCTCACCCAGCCCTTGTAGCCGGCTTTCTTCACCAGCCCCATCATTTTCTTATAGTCGGTCTTCGTTTTCTTATAGTCGGTCTTCGTTTCGTTACCTTCGCCGTCAAATTCGTGTGACTTGGCGCTGACACCCTTGGCAAAAGGCATCAATTCCTCCACGCCCTTGTAGCGGTCATAGGTCTTGCCATTGCCCAGGTTGAAGTTGCCAAAGTCGGGCAGGGTGCCACAACGGGGATTATTGACCTTTTTGATCACAGCCGCCAGCCAGGCACCATTGCTCGACAGACCGCCATGATTTTCAACAATGATGGAAATCTCCTTTTCGGCACCATATTCGGTGAGGGCCGCCAGGCCTTCGGCTGCCCGCTCTAGCTGCTCGTCATAGGTTCCCGAAGAGGCGGCATTGACCCGAATGGAATGGCACCCCAGGAACCTGGCGGCGTTGACCCATTTATGGTGATTTTTTACAGCTTCCTTTCGCTTTTCGGGGTTGGCATCACCCAGATTGCCCTCGCCGTCGCACATGATGAGGATGTTTTCCACACCCTCATCCTTGCTTTGCTTCAGCAACGCATTGCCGGATTTCTCGTCCTCAGCCTTTCCCTTGTAGAACTGGTTCACATACTCAATCCCCGACAGGCCAAAGGTTTTTTTGGCGATACTGGGGAAATTGATGGGATCGAGTTTCTTTTCAAAGAAGGATTTGTGCAACGACCACTGCGCCAGGCCGATCTTGAACCACGGTTCAGCGGCCAGATTGAACGACAAAGCGGGCAGGCGCGCGGCAGCCAAACCGCCCAGCATGGCAGCGCTGGCGGTATGCAGGAACGACCGTCGGCTGGACTGGATTTGTGACATCGCAAGGTGACTCCCGTGAGGTTTCGGTGTTTCTGACAGATGGTGGCCGGATCGACCGCATTCCTGTGGTGCCAAGATCCTAGCAAAAGCCACCGGTAGCGCAAGCAAACCAAAGAAAACCGGCCGCTGACAAGTTGCAATGCTCCCTGAACGAGCGTGAGTCATGGGAAAGAACCTGCGTGAAGGCCGGAATGTCTGACAGGGGGAGGGAAAAAGTCGTCTCGTTTTTATCTGTACAAATGAACATTATGTGTTATTTTGTACAGTATCAAAACCTGGTTCAATCAAGGGGACCCCTGTTCATGATCACCACCGTCCACTCCGGCCACCTGGTTTCCGCTCATACCCCCGCCCGGCAAGGGCCAACGGGTTCCAGCGGGTCTGCCTGCCCTGTATGCACCTTTCCCATGATTCCTGCAGGGAAAGCCTGGCGTTGCGGGCGTTGTTTTTTCGAGATTTGCCTGGGTTGTTCCGAAAACTGGGAACAAGATGACCCAGCCGCTTGAAATTCCCCCAAGTATTTTGGTGTAGCTGGAGCGATTGGGTTGGCTGGCAAGTATGGGTGGCCAAATTACTGTGTTTTCTTTCTTAAAACACAGTAATCAGCCAAGAAGCATACCAAGAAGTCTTGTTTAGGCCTTGAACTTTTCCTGTCAGCCACCGTATAAGTGTATGTAAGAAAGAACAACCTGTGTGGTTTGGGTAGTTTTTACGGTTCCAAGACAAGTGAGGATCTTGGCAGCGCCCTCCGGTGCCAAAAATGAGTCAAAGCCAAGACAACCAAGGAAGAGGAGTCGAAGCCATGTTGGTACTTAGCAGGAAGGTCGGAGAAAAAGTCATCGTTGGCAACAACATTGTTCTTACGGTGGTGGAAGTGAACGGTAATCGGGTCCGTTTGGGCATTGAAGCCCCGCGTGACACGGCTATCGTCCGTGGCGAGTTGCTTGGCAAGGGCCGGGATCTCGATGCGGAATTGCCTCGGATCAAGACGACACTCGACGAATCCGGGCTCAAAAACGAAATCCCCGAGGGAAGCCATTTCGACCTGGTTCTGAACTGAATCCCGCAGAAACAGAAAATGGCATCCAGTAAAAAACAGAACCCCCCGGGTGGCTATCCCGGGGGGTTCGCTCGTTCATGAGAGACACAACCCGGCGGCAAGATCCAGGCGTGGACTGCCCAGGAACCCGGGAGGTCCGGAACAGGGTGACGCACCCTGTTCCGCCCGGGCAGCCCACGCCGGGATCTTCGCCTCCAGAATCAATGCACCAGAGACTCTTCGCACCGGCACCAGCGCAAAAAGCACTAGGGTGCCCATGCAGATGAATCTTCTGATTGATAAGCAAATGTCATACCTGATTGCCGAATTACCGAAAAACAAGAAAAATAGCCGTTTTGTAGTCAATCAGTTGAAGTGGAAAACCCATTATGCCACTATTCGAGTCGTTTGGTGCACTGTAATTGGGCAGCCGCTCAAGCCTCCCAGGCAAGACGCAAAGCGCAGGCTGGCAGGTCTCATGGCCGTGGATTCCAGGAAATGCTTGCCTGCCCACGCTTTTTTCTAACTGCCGCAAGTGTTTTCCCGGTGGGCCCAATTCGCCAATTGGTCCCAAAGGCCAGGTAACCGGCGGCGCATGATTCGCACCTTTTGAGCGCCCCAACCCGGAATGCGTTCCGGTCCCTCCGACCGGGCGGAAGGGGCAAAGGAGGGATAGGAAGGGTGGGGCGCAAATGCCGCTGGCATCCTGGCTACAGTCCCATACTCACGCAATTCCCAGGCATCATTTTCCCACAGGCAAGCGGCCCGGTGTCCAGGGGGCACCGAGTTTGTCAAGCAGGGCTTCGATCTCCTTGAGATCTATGTCGGTCCGTTTGCGTAGCGCTACCAAAACTTCGTCCAGTTCTTTGCGGGCGATGGCAAACTGTTCGCGCTGGGTACCAGTCGGCTTGGTGATGATGGTCCCGGCCGCACCGTTTGCCACGCCCACCCGCTCGGCAATCGAAACCGGCACATTCTCATTACGAGCCTGTAGCACGGAATCGCCATTGAGTTTGCGCGACAAATCACGGTGTTCGGCTATCAGCCGGCGTATGCGCTCGCGGCTTTCGGGTGGGGCGCCTGGGGTTTGATCCAGGATATGTTTCATCTGTTCAAGCTTCGAGGTGATGTCGAGGGCTGTTCCCTGGGCTGCGTCCAGATCGCGCTGCAGCCTGACCAGCAATTTTTGAAAGGCCACGAGGAGCTTCAGGTCATCGGCAGCCAAAGGGACCGGGCCGACATACCTCACCTGAAACCCCACTGGTCCTGCCAGCTGCGTGACGACGCCGTTGATACGCTGGCTGACCGTAACCGAATATTTGCCTGGTGTGACATGGTTGCCTCCTGGGGAGCCAGGGGAATCTTTGCTGACTTCCAGACTTCCAGCCCGACCCGGATTCGCTTCGGCTAGCCGCAAATCCCAGGGCACCCGATGCATGCCTGCGGCCGATGGCCCCTTGAACTCACGGACCGGGTTGTTGTCGCTGTCGCGGATCGTCAGCAGGATGGCAGGTCCCTCTTCCTCTACCTCAGCACGCAACTGAGCAGGTGACGGGTAGGCGTTTGGATCTTTCTTTTGTGCGTCTTTGCGTTTCTGCGTGGCTGTCGGCAGGGCCTCTTTGAGGTGGTAGGTGATCATGGCGGCGACAGGGGGATTTTCGGCTGTGAAAAAACTCTCCCCCAGAAATGCCTTGCCCCCGCCCCCGAATTGCGATGTGGGCATATAGAGGAAACCATCGCGGAGCGGATAGAGGTCAGCCGGTTTGGCGAGCGATTCCGCTGTCATGGCCCGAAGTGCCGAGTAATCGTCCAGGATGTAAAATCCGCGGCCGAAAGTGCCAACCACCAGATCATTCATGGGTTTCTGGATTGCCAGGTCTTTGACAGCGATGGTAGGCAGGCCATTCTTCATCTGATGCCACTTCTGGCCCCCATCGAGGGTGAAGAAAAGGCCGAACTCCGTACCAACGAACAGCAGCTTTGGATTGACAGGATCTTCGGCAATGGCGTTGACGCTACCGCGCGGCGGCAAATCACCGGTGATACTGGTCCAGTTGCGTCCGGAATCGGTGCTCCGCAGGATGTATGGGGCGAAGTCGGCCTTTTTGTGGTTATCGAAGGTGGCAAACAGCGTGCCTGCCTCGTGCTGCGATGCCACCAGCCGTGTCACAAAACTGCCTTCAGGCACACCGGGAAACAGGTCAATCTTGCGCCAGTTCTTGCCGCCGTCCTCGGTGATCTGGATCAGCCCGTCATCGGTGCCGGCATAGATGAGGCCTTCCTTTTTTGGCGATTCATCCAGAGCGGTGATGTTGCCGAAAAACGAAGTCGACACATGCTTGGCAACCGCTTCGGGCGGCTGGATCTTGCCAAAGACCAGCAGATTGTCACGGTTGAGCTGCCGGGTGAGATCGCCGGAAACCGCGGTCCACGAATCACCCCGGTCATCGCTGCGGAACAGCTTGTTCGCGGCGAAATAGATCCGGGTATTCAAGTGAGGGCTGATGATCAGGGGCGAATCCCAGTTCCAGCGCAACGGCGGTTCGTTCGCGCCTGGTTGCGGCTGGATCGATACCTGCTGTTGAGTCCGCCAGTCGTACCGGACCAGCCCACCATACTGATACTCGGCGTAGACTGTGTTCGTGTCTTTTGGATCGACCCGGCATTGGAAACCGTCCCCGCCAAGAAGAATGTGCCAGTCGCTATTGGAGGTGCCGTGGGCACTCATCGAGCGTGCAGGCCCGCCCAGGGTGCTGTTGTCCTGCGTGCCGCCGTATACCCGGTAGAAAGGGGTGTCAGTCTGTTCACATGTGACATCGTAAAACTGGGTGACAGGCAGATTGGCGGTGTATTGCCAATTGGCGGCCCGGTCGAAGCTCTGGTAAACGCCGCCGTCACAGCCTACCAGGTAGTAGTCCGGATCGCGCGGGTCGATCCAGATTTCGTGGTTGTCAACATGGGCCCACCGGCCGCCCAGCGGGCGTAGTGTTTTACCCCCATCATCTGAAACCTGAATCATTACACTCATCACATACAGCCGGTCCTTGTTTTTCGGATCGACCACCAGATGCGAGTAGTATTGGCCTTGCTGGTCAAAAGGGTTTTGCTTCTGCCAGGTCACGCCCCGGTCACGGGAACGGAAAATACCTCCCTGACCCTCGGCGGCCTCGACGGTAGCGTAAAGGCAGTCTGAATCGGTCGGCGCAATAGCCAGACCAATCCGGCCCAGATCGACCGACGGCAACCCCGAGCGGATCCTGGTCCATGACTTCCCGCCATCGGTGCTACGGTGGATGGCGCTCTCGGGGCCACCATTGACCAGGGTGAAAACATGGCGACGGCGCTGGTACGAGGCTGCGACCAGGATTTCGGGATGGTTTGGATCCTGGATAATATCGGTAACGCCGGTGTTTTCGCTGATGGAAAGAATCTTGTTCCAGGTTTTGCCACCATCGGTGGTCTTGAATAGGCCCCGGTCACCACCGGGCCCCCATAATGGTCCCTGAGCGGCGACATAGACGGTGTCGGAATCGCGCGGATCAATCAGGATCTTGCCGATGTGTTCCGAAGTTTTCAAACCGACATTGGTCCATGACTTGCCCCCGTCGATGGATTTGTACACGCCATCCCCGTAACCCACGCTGCGCTGGCTGTTGTTTTCACCGGTGCCGACCCAGACGGTGTTGGGATTTTTGGGATCCAGCACCACGCAGCCGATGGAGTAGGACCCCTCGCTATCGAATACTGAAGTCCATGAAACCCCCGCATTCTCGGTTTTCCAGACCCCGCCGCAGGCAACAGCGACATAAAACCGGCTGCGGTTTTCAGGGTGGACGGCAAGACCAACCACCCGCCCGGACATGAGGGCCGGCCCGATTGAGCGCAAGCGCAGTCCAGCTGCTGGATGCGGCTTTGGGCCCGCCTCGGCTGGCTGGGCGATTGTGAGAGAGAATACCAACAGGGCTGTGAAGGGACTCATTCTGGATACTCACAACGGATAAGGTTAGCAGTTATGGTATTTTGCAATGCCCAGAAAAAATAGGCGGCTTGCGCTGATTTTTTGGCGTGGGTGGGTGGATGGTATGGATTATGCGGCTTGCCCCGGGAAAAAGGGGGTATAAAAAAGGGACATTTTATTTGTCTTTCTTGGGGCGGCCCCTGGTCAAAGGGAAGATTCCCGGCCAAGGTTTTCGGCTGATTTTACTTGCCAGGAGGGGCGACGAATGGGGTGCCCCTGTCCAGGCTGTGGATCAATCAGAAATGCTTGCCGATGATGTTGGCAAGGAGGCTGTCAGCCCGAGAAGTCCAGCGTTTTACCGATGATTTTATGCAGGATCTGGGCAATTTCGCGGCCTTGATTTTCATCGCGGGTGCGAAAAAGTACCGTTTCCTCGCGACCTGTGTGCTTGGTCAGGGAAACCACCACAAAGGGGCGATGCATCACCAGAAAATAGAATGCTATGCCAGGCAGGAGGGTTGGCAGCAAAAGGAAAACCAGCACCACCCATTCAAAAAGGCCCATGCTGGCTCGTATGGCGCATTTGAGTCCTTCATGGCCTTCAGGCAAGTGAATTTTTTCACCCAGGCTGACAAATGCAATCCTGAATTTTCTGGAGATCTTTACCTGGCCCTTCCGGTTTCGGGTGAGCGCAAGTTCACCGTAGCTGCCCAGAAGGACGCAAACCTGCGGAATAGCAAACAAAGACCAGCCGAACACCCCGCCAGTGGACATGGCATCAAGCTGATTCAAGGCAACAAATAGAGTCAGAATGGCGCATGACCAAATAATCGCGATCAGCTTGCGGGTGGATGAGGCCATGCTTTCCACCCAGTGTAATTGGACCACCTTGTGGGCGCGTTTGACTCTCTCGCCTGTTTGAAAATTCAAGCCGCATTGGACGCATAGGACAGCCCCGGGCGGCAGTCGTTGATCGCATT
Organism: Planctomycetota bacterium; assembly: GCA_003669555.1. Classification (GTDB taxonomy): domain Bacteria; phylum Planctomycetota; class Planctomycetia; order Gemmatales; family Gemmataceae; genus UBA6894. The sequence goes on along the minus strand of QWOS01000132.1, from coordinate 896 downwards.
GAGGGCAAAATATGTCGCCTTTGTCCGTAATTGAGTAGGGTAGGCCGTCGTCGGGGTCTTCCGAGGAGGAATAATTTTCCCCCGATTTTTTTGGCTGGACCAAAAGGTAGGAATCGTTGTCCTTTTCAGCGGATGCATAAACAGGCAAGGCGGCGGGGGTGGCTGCGGAATCCCCCTGAGGGTGGTCTTTTTCCAAAGCCATCAACTGGTCAAGCACCGCATCCCCGCTTCGGGACGGGGGCCGTATTTCCGAATCGGGATTGGCGGCAGTGGACCCGGGGGAAATAGGGGATCCAGCCGCGCCCGGTGGAGTTATCCGGTTTCTTTCCCCCCCGGCCATTCCGGCAAGGAGGTGCCGGTAGTCGGTCCAGACTCCGCAGGTGGGGCAGGACCGTTTCACTTTTCCGGCAATCGGTTCAAGGGGAATCCCACATCCGGTGCAAATGATTCGCATGGGGAGATTTTCCTTTCACCCTTTACTTCGATCAGCTTTCCTCGCCGTATTCGTCGGACCATTCCTGGTACCAGGCCATCTGGATGGCCTCGAGGATTTTCTCGCTGGATTTGTCCGGGGCTCCCTCGAAGTCCTCGAGGTCTAGAATCCACCGGTGCATTTCGGTGAAACGGACAGTGAGAGGGTTCAGGGTGTCATATTTTTCGAAAAGTTGCTCCCCGATGTCGCGGCTGTCGTTCCAGTTCAGTCCCATGATACTACCCTCGGTTTGGCCTTAGGAAAAAAGGGGATATTCTATTGTTCCTTCCTGGGGCGGCCTCTTGGTCGAAGGGAAGACTCCAGGCCAAGGCTTTTGGCGGATTTTACTTGCCAGGTGGGGGCGCCAAACGGGGTGCCCCTGTCCAGGCTGTGCCGCAAGGCTTTGAGTTCCGCCTCGTTCTGG
>QWOS01000051.1 GCA_003669555.1 Planctomycetota bacterium | reverse complement strand
TTGGCTAAGACTGGTGGCATGATGGCAATTCCTTTTGCCGTTATTTCACAATGGGAACTCCAGGTAGTTAATTTTGCAGCTGCGTTTACGAAAGGGAAGGCCAAAAAAGACTATTTTTCAGCTAGAAAAATGCTGCCCGGGAATTGCTGCTTCACATCCTTCTATTTGCCCATTATTTTTTTTATTCGGGTTGGAAATATGGTTTGAATTGGTTTATCCTGTCCATTGCTTGAATTATGACTCGTTATTTTGACGATACTGCTGATTGGGGTTGCCCACCCCAAGACACCCGCCTGCTGTTCGACCCGCCAAGCGAAATATCTGGAGCACAATCATGCTGACGCTATGGGGTTCTTCTACCGGCAATGGTTTCTGTGATGGCATGGGCCGCCGTGATTTCATTCGCCTCGGCGCCCTCGGTGCCGGGGTTTCCACACTCACCCTGGCCGATCTGTTGCGCCACAAGGCGCATGGGGCTAGCCCCAAAACCGCAGGCAAAGCCCGCGCAGCCATCATGATCTATCTGCCCGGTGGCCCCTCACACATGGACATGTACGATCTCAAGCCGGACGCTCCCAAAGAGTTCCGGGGCGATTTCAACCCCATTGCCACCAATGTGCCCGGGGCGCAAATCTGCGAACATTTCCCCTTGCAAGCCAGGATGTTCGACAAGCTGGCGGTAGTGCGGTCGCTGGTTGCGGTGGACGAGCATTCCGATTCGCAAGTGATGACCGGCTTTAGCGAGCAAACCAACCGTTTGCAGCAGCACCCTTCCTTCGGGTCGGTGCTGTCCCGGTTGCGCGGCTCGGCGGGTGCTTCTTCAGGCAATCCGGTCCCCCCCTTTGTCAGTCTGCGCGGCATGAGCCGTGGCACGGAGCCAGGCTTTCTGGGTGTTGCCCACCGGCCTTTCACCCCCAATGGCCCCGGCCTGGCCAATCTCAAGGCTGCGGGAGTCAACACCGGGGCCAACCTCGATGCCCGCCGCAATCTTCTGGGCGGCCTCGACGACCTCCGCCGTGATATCGACGCTACTGGCACCCTCACGGGTCTCGATGCGTTCACATCCCGGGCCTTCGATATGGTCACCTCGGGCGTGGTCCGCGACGCGCTCAATCTCGATAAAGAGGCCCCGGCGACACGCGCCAGGTACAAGGGAGTCGAGAGCTTCCTCACCGCCCGAAGACTGGTTGAGGCAGGAGTGAGTTGCGTCACGCTTTCGGTAGGGGGCTGGGACACCCACTCAGGCAACTTCACCACCCTGAAAAAGCAGTTGCCTGAAGTCGATCGCGGCATCGCCAACCTGGTCGGCGAGTTGCATGAACGCGGCATGGGCGATGATGTGGCTGTGGTGATGTGGGGCGAATTTGGCCGCACCCCCAAAGTCAACAGCTCTGCCGGGCGCGACCACTGGTCGCCAGTGATGTCAGCCCTGGTCGCCGGTGGCGGCATGAAAATGGGCCAGATGGTGGGTTCCAGCACCGCGCGTGGCGAGCGTCCCAAAGATCGCCCTTACACGGTGAGCAATCTGCTCGCCACTCTCTATGGGGCCATGGGGATCGATCCCGCCATGACTTTTAACAACGGCAGCGGCCGGCCAGTCCATCTGCTGGAAGATCGCGGGCTGGTGACCGAACTGGCCTGAGAGGCAATGCTTCGATAGCCCAGGGCCTGCCTCCGTGTGGGCGCCTGGGCGGGTCCTGTATCGTCCAATGGTTGGTGATGGATGGGCAGTGTGCCCGCCTGGTGGGGAGTGAGCCGGCCCATGCGCAACTTTTTTGCCCTGTTCGCCCTGCTGGGTATCCTGCTGCCAGCTTGTCCTGTCGCTTTGTGCGCCGACGAGGCGGGCAGTCTTGAACTTTTTCCCGCCAAAGTCCTTCTGCAGGGTCGCGATGCCTCGGCCCAGATTCTGGTCACCCGGGTCCGACAAGACGGTCGCCGGGAGGATGTCACCCAGAGTGCCCGGTTCTCCCCCGCCAATCCGGCCTTGCTGACACTGCGCGGGGAAGGCAGGGTTTTTCCTCTCATGGATGGCGTAACCACCCTCAGGGTGGAGGCGGCCGGACTGTCTGGCAGCGTGACCGTGGAGGTGAACGGCAGCCAGGTTGCCACCCCGGTCAGCTTCACTCACCAGGTGGTGCCGGTTCTGACCCGTTTTGGCTGCAATTCCGGTGGTTGTCACGGCAAATTGAGCGGCCAGAACGGTTTCCGGTTGTCCCTTCTGGGGTTCGACCCCGACCTCGATTTTATCACCCTGGTCAGCGAGAACCGTGGCCGGCGGGTCTGTGTCGATGCCCCGGGGCAATCGTTGTTTGTCCTCAAGGCAACCGGCCAGGTGGCGCATGGCGGGGGCAGGAAAATCGAACCGGGCAGCGATGAGCACCGGGTACTGGAACGCTGGGTGGCTGGTGGCGCGCGCGGCCCATCGTCATCGGAAGCGGCCCTGAAGCGCCTCGAGGTGGTGCCTGCCGGCAATGTCTTCACGCGCGATGCCCGCCAACAGATGGTGGTCCTGGCCCATTATTCCGATGGCCGGGTGGATGATGTGACTCGTATGGCCCAGTACGAATCCAACGACCCCGAAGTGGCCGGGGTAGATCCCCTGGGCGTGGTCCGGGCTGGCACCCGCAGTGGCGAGGCGGCTGTGATGGCGCGCTTTTCCGGCAGCGTGGAAGTTTTCCGTGCCCGGGTGCCGTTGACCTCTGGCCCAATGACCAGCACCTTTGTGGCCAATTTACCGATTGACCGGGCTGTCCGGGATCGCTGGTCCCAGTTGGGATTAAAGCCTTCGCCCCGGGCGGAAGACGCTGTGTTCATCCGCCGCATGTGCCTCGACCTGACTGGCACGTTGCCCACCCCCGCCGAGGTGGCCGCTTTCGAAGCCGATTCCACTCCGGACAAGGATGGAAAACTGGCTGACAGGCTGCTGGCCCGGCCGGAGCATGCCTACTATTTTGCGGGCAAATGGGCGGATGTGTTGCGTGTCAAGCGAGGCAATCAGGCTGAACGTGCCTTTGGCACCTTCGCATTCCATCGCTGGCTGTTCGAGGCGGTTTCTTCCGACATGCCCTACGACCGCATGACCCGCGAGATCCTGCTGGCAACCGGCGATGAAGAGCGCTCGCCCACCACGGTCTGGTTCAAAGACCTGCAAACGCCTGATCTGATGGTGGACAACCTCTCCCAGGTGTTCATGGGCACCCGGCTTCAGTGTGCCCAGTGCCACCACCATCCCTATGAGCGCTGGAGCCAGGATGACTACTGGGGCCTGGCCGCATTCTTTGGCCGACTCAGCCGCAAAAACATCACGGCAATGAGCCGGGGTACGCAACAACAAAACAACCCCCAGCGATCTTTTTATTACAACCGGCCAAGCGGCACGGTCAACAACAAGCGCACAGGCAAGCCGATCCTGCCCACCACGCTCGATGGCAAAGGCCAGGAGATAGCGCCCGAGGACGATCCCAGACGATTACTGGTTGACTGGCTCACCAGCCCCGAAAACCCGTTTTTCGCCAAGGCGGTGGCCAATCGGTACTGGGCGCACTTCTTCAGCCGGGGGATTGTGGAACCCCTTGACGACATGCGGGTGACCAACCCGCCCAGCAACCCGGCGTTGCTCGATGCTCTGGCCAGCCACCTGGTGTCCGATGGATACAGCCTGCGCTCCTTGTGCAAGCGGATTGTTACCAGTGGCATCTATCGCCTGGCCAGCGAACCGGTGGAGGGCAATGCGCCCGACCGTCAGTCGTTCGCCCGTTATTATCCCAAACGGATGAGCGCCGAGGTGCTCCACGATGCGGTCCATGCGGTGGCGGCCGCGCCTGCCAGCTTCCCGGGCTTGCCAACCGACAGGCATGCCCCCATCCGGGCGATCATGCTGCCGGATGAATCGTTCTCTTCGTATTTCCTCGATGTCTTTGGCCGGCCGCAGCGGCTTAGCCCCTGCGAGTGCGAGCGTGTGAGCGAGGCGAACCTGGCACAGGTGCTTCACATGCTCAACTCCGAGGAGATTCAAGGCAAGATTGGTCGTGCTGACGGGCGCGCCGACAAGCTGGCCAAAGATCCCCGGCCCGCCGAAGAAAAGGTTAACGAGCTGTTTGTGTACGCCCTGGGCCACAAACCCGATCCGGCCAAGCTGAAACTGGCGCTGGATCACCTGTCGGCGGCTGGCAAGGATGAGAAAGGCAAAGAGCTGCCAAACAAGGATGCGGCAAAAAAACGCGGCTGGGAAAATCTGCTCTGGGCCCTGATCAACACCCGGGAATTCAGTTGGATCCGGTAGCCCCCCTCCCCGGAATCCTTGCGGTACCAGCTCAATCAATCAGCAAAGGCGCTCATTTTAACAGAGGCTACTATTGCCTCCGACATAAGTAGAAATCAAATCCATCATTAGTCTTATCTAATCCCCTGTACTCCTTTAACCTTATAAAGATAGAGCATGCTTCACATTTGTGGAGTTACTCTGGAATGAAAAAATGGCAAAAAACAAATTGTTTTTTGGCAACGCTCTGTGCACTTTTATAAGAAGTTTGCTCTATCGTCCAGGATTTTGCGCATATTTGTAGAGTGACCTTTGTGAGGTTAGGGGTGGTGATAGCGACAAAACCAATCCCAAGAAGCAAATGAAGGCCACGATGGCAAGCATAGGCGAGGGCAGCGAGACGTTCCCATCGGTATCCCGATCCCTCAGCACCAAGCCGTTTACATACACCGGACTCCAGACATTGCGGGTGACGGTATTGGAGCCGACCATGGTTTCCTGCAATTGCCAGTCACTGCTGAAGAACCGGTCGGTGACGGTGGAGCCGACGGTGTCAGTCACTTAGCGGTGCAGGGCATCGCGGTGTCCGTTAAACGAACCAGTCCCCAATGACCATTTCAGGCGGTGGCGGTCCGACGGGCCATTCGTTTTTTGTTTTTCTGCTCTTGGGCCTGGCGGTTCTCGTTGTCACGGTTGAGAAGGACTTTGTCGGGATTGGCCAGGGCCCATTGGTCGGGTAGCAGCCCGTCGAGTGGTTTGCCTTCGGCCATGAGCACGGGCACTTTTTCGATGACATCGCGCAGGTACGAGTGGATGTCAAGATTGTGATTGGCTGCGTTACGGACCAGGGTGTACAGAATAGCGGCAGTCGGGCCGGCAGTCTCCCTGTCGAGAAAAAGATAATTCTTTCGCCCGGTGGCAATTGCCTTGAAGCTCCGTTCCAGCAGTGTGTTGTCCATGGGGATGCGGCCGTCCCTGAGGAAGACATTCAGCTCCTCCCAGCGATTCAGTGTGTATTGGGCCGCCTGACACAGCAGTGATCAAGAATATTTTTCTTGACAAGGGTTTTCCGGTGGCGATACTGAGGGGATTCCTCTCCCTTATTTCTCGGAGATCCCCGATGTTTCCGTCCCTGCGCGGACTGTACATCTGGGACCGCATTCTGGCGGCAGGGAGGGGTAGGCCCTCCAGGGTTTTCGCCCGCCCCATCCTCGACCGTCTGGAAGAACGGCTCTCCCCGGCCGCTAACCTGTTCGCCATCGGGTCCCCTGCGGGTTCCCCGGCTCTGGTCAGCTTGTTCGACAGTGACACCGGGGCGCAGGTCGACCAGATCCGCCCCTTCCAGCCCTCCTTCACCGGCGGAGTGAATCTCACCCTGGCCGACCTGGACCGCGACGGGTCCCCCGAGATCATCGCCTCATCAGCCTCCGGCTCCCCGCATGTCGTGGTGTTCGATCGGGCCACCCGCCAGGTGACCGCCTCCTTCCTGGCCTTCCCGGGCTCTACCAGCGGCGTGTCGATCGCCGCCGGCGACATCGGCAACGGATCGCGCGGCATCGTCGCCGGGTCTGGCGGCGGCATGGCCGGCACGGTGGGCTTCTTCACCCCTTCGGGCGAACCGGTCCGAACCCTAAGCCCCTACGGCGATTCCTACCGGGGAGCCGTGGAAGTGGCCCTGGGCTTCGCGGAGAACGGCAACGCGGCTGTCTTCACCGCCACCGGGCAGGGGGCTTCCCCCCATGTCCAGACCATCGAGGCCCGGTCCGGCTCCGTGCTGGCCAGCTTCTACGCATACGCGCCCGGGTTCACCGGCGGGGTCTCCCTCGCCGCCGCCGACCTGAACCACGATGGGGTCAGCGAGATCCTCACCGGCTCGGGCATCGGCGCCAGCGCCCATGTGCGGGTCTTCG
>QWOS01000014.1 GCA_003669555.1 Planctomycetota bacterium | reverse complement strand
CACAGCCTGCTCTCCGGCTACCCAGGCGATGCAAACAGGCCTGCTATCACCCAGCGGGCCGGGCTCTCAGGCCTTGGGTGCCAGATCGACGGCAGTATGCCACTCCAGACCTTCCCGAGCGATCAGACGGGGCTTGAACTCGCCAGGCGTCATTTTTACTAGCTGGTTGTGGATACGCTGGCGCATTTCGCAGGCCAGGTCAGCCACCTCGTTCAGTTCCTCGGGAGTCATCACGCCATCCGGGTAGATCAGCTTGATCAGGCCGCTGCCCACGCGCTCTATTGCTGTCTGATCCCGCTTGGTCATGCCAGCCTGGTATTTCAAGGAGCGCATTTGGTCCTTATGGTCGTCGTCGCGCAGCTTCACCAGCAGTTCGCCCAGGTAATCCGTGACAAAGCCCACGCCACTGGCGATCGACTGGGGGGTGATCTTGGGCATCTCCCAACCGGGCAGGAAGGCATGGATACGGTCATGCAAGGCAGCATCTTCCAATTCATCTGGTAGCGGCTTGAACAGGTGTTCGTAATCACCGTCGGGTTGCCCATCGATAACATCAAGATTGCCGCCCAGAACGATGCTGGCATCGGAAGTGAATTGCAAGGAACCGCGCGAAAAGTTGCCACTCTCCATGTAGTCTTTCAGTGTGGAGATGGTAGAATTTTCATCCCCAAACTCGGTGTGGGCGATTTCGTCAAACACCACCACCTTGCGGGTGCCCAGGATCCCCACCGATTTGGTGGCCAGATTGACGAACAGGTTGGCAGGGCTGGTTTTCCCCCCTGAGATAACAAACACGCGCGGCGACAGGTTGCGCAGCAGGAAGGTCTTGCCCGTTTGCCGGGGCCCCAGCTCCAGCATGTTGATGTTGCTCTCCACCAGGGTGGTGAGCCTGGCGAACAGCAGCAGTTTGGCGCGACGGGTGGGGTAGGCCTCGGGCTGATAGCCCACCGAGGAACACATCAGCGACATCCATTCGTCGGTGGTGAACTTCGGGCGCATAGCCTTGTGGGCTGCCAGGTCGGGGGGGCCCACCTGGAAGGGCGTGAAGGCAGTCATCTCGATGGGCCGGGCGGCATCCGTTTCGGGGGTGTAGCGCACCTTCACAGTGCCCCACAGGCCCCCCAGCAGCAGGCCCACATTCTGATTGAGCAGCTCGGCCGGCACCCGCACCTTGTCCTCGCCCAGGGCCGGTACTCGCGCCAGCCGCTGCTGGTTCTTCAGGTCGACCCGGGCCTCGACATTGTCGATCACCACCACTTCGCCGGTGCTCATCAGCTTGTTGCGGAGGACCTGCCCCTCGTCCTGGCTGGGCAGCAGCTGCTTGATGCGCGACTGCATCCGGGCCAGATCTTCGACATGACTCTCAATCTTCACATACTTGGCCAGCAGGTACTCGCTGACATAACGGGGGATCTTGTCGAAAACCGTTTGCTGGGCGAGTTTCTTCACCACCACCTTGTCGCCCAGAATCTGCAGGGCCTTCTTGTCCAGCTCGCTCAAGGCGAAGTCTTGCAGACCAGGGGCAGCGGCCGGCTCAGGGGCCTGCGCCCCGGTTTTGACAGGATCGACTGGGAGATTTTCTTCCGGCTCGGCCATGCGGTCTATCCTCCAGGGCCGGAAAAACAGGGAGTAGCCCGTTTTCGGCAAGTGGCTGGCACTGGTATACCAATCCAAACTATCAATCTACTGGCATTTTGTGCCATTGGAACGAGGAAAAACTCGTCAGTACCAGACTGCCAGCGGCTTGGCCGGATTTCTGATCCGGGTTCCCGGGAAACCTGCCCCACCCCAACCGGGTAGTTTTCGCAGGCAGCCGCTTGCTATCATAGCTTTAGCAGCGAAAAGGCCAGACTTATCGACTGCCCATATCGTTAATCTTCAAGGAAGTGCCCATGCTTTCCAGTCTTATCCTTTTAGCTCTGCTTGCCAACGAACCGGCACCGCTGAAGCCACCCCTGGGCACCCGCCTGGCAGAAGTTACCCTCCTGGACCCTGCCACCGGCAAAGGCACCTCGCTGGTAGCCGCCGCGGGCGACAAACCTCAGGCAGTGGTGCTTTTCTTTTTCGACACTTCCTGCCCAGTCTGTCAAAACTACCTGGTAGGCATGCAGAAAATGGCCACTGAGGGTGGCACTTCAGGGGTGCGCCTGGTGGGTGTGAACCCCCGCCAAACCGACACGGCTGAAAATATCATCCGGCATGCCAAAACCATGGGCCTGACTTTCCCGGTGTTGCAGGATGTGGGGGGAAAACTGGCCACGCGACTGGGGGTGGACCGGCTACCCTGCGCCATGGTGCTCGACGAGGGCTTTTTGGTGCGCTACCGGGGCCGGGTGGACGACCAGCACACCCCTGGTATCTCCCGCGGCAAGCCCACCACGCATGAACTGAAAGATGCGCTGGCCGCGGTGCTGGCCAAAGAGCCGGTGCCCCTCACCTGGACCGCCACGGCCGGTTGCCTGCTCACCCCTCCCAGTCTGGAAGGGAAGGGGAAGGGCCCCATCACCTGGGCCAACCGGGTGAGCCTGCTCATGCAGCAGAAGTGCCAGGAATGCCATCGCCCGGGTGAATCAGGGCCTTTTCCGTTGTTGCAGCATGCCGATGCCGAGGCCTGGTCTTCCATGATTCGCGAGGTGGTTGATAACCGCCGCATGCCTCCCTGGCATGCCGAGTCACCGCTGGGCCATTTTGCCAATGACCGTCGTCTGACCGATAACGAGCGTAAAGACCTGCTGGCGTGGCTTGACGATGGCTGCCCGCGTGGCAATCCGTCCGAAGACCCCGTGCCTCGTAAATTTATTGCGGGTTGGCGCATCGGCGAACCCGACCGCATCATTTCCATGAACAAGCCTGTCAAGGTCCCGGCGCAGTTCGGGTACGGCCTGATGGGTATGCCCTACCAGTATGTCCAGGCCGGCGAACCTTTTGCGGAAGACACCTGGGTGACCGCAGTGGAAGCCAAGCCAGACCAGCGCGCCCAGATCCACCACATCATTGCCTACATTGTTCCCCAGGGACAAAAGTTCCCCCAGGGTGCCCGTGGTGGTTCTGGTGACAGCTTCGGTGGCGCCATGCTCACCGCCTATGTGCCCGGTGACGAGCCAGTCATCTATCCCGCCGGTATGGCCAAAAAAATCCCCCAAGGTGCCCGGTTACTGTTTCAGATGCACTACACACCCAATGGCCGGGCGGTGACTGACCTTTCCTGCGTGGGGATCAAAACCACTAAAACCCCGCCCAGGCACGAGGTACGCACCCGTGCCATCCCCAATCAGCGTCTGAAGATCCCGGCGGGCGACAGCAACCACGAGGTTCGTTCGGGTAGCGCCTTCAAGCAGGATGCTGTCATCCTCTCCTACTCGCCGCACATGCATCTGCGCGGCAAGGATTTTGAATTTTTCCGGCGTGACCCTTCCGGCAAGCTGGAAAGCGTGGTCAAGGTGCCCAAATATGACTTCAACTGGCAGGAAAGCTACCACCTGAAGCAGCCCCTGCGCGTGCCTGCCGGAACCCGAATCGAATGCATTGCCCACTTCGACAATTCGAAAGGGAACCCGTTCAACCCCGATCCCACCAAGGAGGTCCGCTGGGGTGATATGACATGGGAGGAAATGATGATCGGCTTCCTCGACTATTACTACGATTCCCCCTGACGCTGACGGTTGAAACGATTAGCCCCCGCCCGGATTGGCCTGAATGGCCACCGGGCGTTTTTTTTCCTTCATTTTATGGAGCATCTTTATTCAAGCGCTGTTTCTGTACAGGAGCAAGTGATGGAAAAGAAGATCTGGCACCGCTTCGCCCTGGCGCTTTGCGCGACCCCGTTTACCGCCTGCCTGGCTCTGGCCCAGCCCAGTGAGGGTGCGGTGACGAAAATCCCTGCTGCCGCCCTGAATGCCACGGGAATTCCGGCCGAAGACTTCGAAAACATGAAGCTCCAGGGGGTCACGCTGGAGGAATGCCTGCGCCTTGCGCTGGCCAACCAGCCCCGTATCCACGCTGAAATGTCCAGCGCTGAATCATCGGAGATAACCGCCCAGTTCCTCAACCGGCTGAAGCCACTTGCGGTGATACCCAGCCTGGGGGCTCGCATCGAGCAGAGCAACCTGGGTGTGAGCCGGGCAAGGGCGGCGCTCAACCAGCAGATAGAAGACACCTTCTATGCGGTCCGCCGCGCTTATTTTTCGCATGTCTTTGCGGTACGCGTGCAGCAGATAGTACTGCCCCTGGTTCAGGCGGCCACGCTGTCTGAAAAAGCCCTGGCTGTCAAGAAAAAAATAGGCTTGAAGTGGACCAGTGCTGACACCGACAGGCTGGCTTTACTCCGCTTTGAAATAGCCATGATCAACAAAAAACTGCACGAGGCCCAGTTGGGGGTTCGCCAGACCCGGGCTTTGTTGCTGGAGGAGATGGGTGGCAAACTGCGCCTGGGCTTCCAGCCCGTGCCTTGCTCGATGACGCTGCCATCGGTCAACCCGCGTTTGAAGCTGGACGACTTGCTCCCCATGGTTGACGAACATGCGGGAGACCTGCTTCAGGTCCAGGCCGGACGGGCGGTCACCGAACTGGAGGTGCGGGCCCAGCGGCAGTTCGCCCCGCTGCGCGGGATGGTGGGCACCTTCGCCGCAGCTACCGATACCAAAATAGTGTCGCTGCCACCCCCGGAACGGGGCGACAGTTTCAAACCGACGGTGATCGGGTTTGACACCCCGCATAGTCTGGCGGGCAGTCGTCGGGTGCGTATGGCCCGGGCCAATGTCCTGGCGGATCGCGCCCGCAGCGTGGAAGAATCAACCCACCTCCTGCTGCGGCTACAACTGCGCGTGATCCATGAGGATTATGTGGCGGTGCAGCAAGACCTGGCTGGTCTCGAGGCCACCGCCATCGAGGCCCGGCAACTCTATGCCGAAATGACCAAGGGGCTGCTGAGCGAAGGCAAGGCCATGCTGCTGACCGCCACAGCAACCTTGCTGGCTGATCTGGAGCGGGCCCACCTGAGCCGGGCTGTGTATCTGGCCGAGATGGTGCGCCAGACAGGCGGCTTTTTACAAGTGGAACTGGACCATTGGACCGAGTCGCCCACCGATAATCCTGCCGCCCCGCCCAAGCCTTGACGCCTGGGCCGGAGTATCCAAAACGGGCTACCACCTTCAATGGATTTTGAGCCGTTTGCAACCTGAGGGTTCGGCTGGTTCGGGGCGCTGTCTTTGCGTTGGGGGGAGCGCCGTCATGCAGCAGACTGGGTAAAAAAGCGTTTGCGGCCTCAGACCAAACGGGGCCGCAAAGCGGCATCCACCAGGACGGCGGGTATCCGTTCGCGCTTATCGTCAAACCCTTCCAGTACCTGGTCGGTCCGTCGGCGCAAGCCGCTGCCGGTCAGGAGCGGGGCAGCCAACTCTTCGGGAGTCTGATACAGCATCAGGGCCATCCGCATGTCGCAGGGACCACCATTGGCAATCATCGTGCTGTAGTCTTTGCCCTGCGACATACCAGCCCAAAGCACCGCGATACTTGGGGTAAAATAGGAATGGGCCGCCCGGGATGCGGTTTGCATTCTCTGAAGTATGGCGGACATGGCGGGCACTCGGAACTCTCCGTCCTCAGATCCCCTGGAGTAGAATGCGCCGGACAAACGATTTCCGGACATAAAAGTACATCAATCTTAAGCCAGACAGGCCGCAAAAAAACATTGTTCCTAAGGAAATACTGACATTTATCACAGATAACCAGACAAAACCAAATGAAGAATCGTGTAAAATTGACTGTTGGCCCGGATATTCCATCAGGTTACAGTCTATTGACCCACCGTGCAGGCCCTGGTTGGTTGGTTGGTTGGTTGTGGTCATGCCTAAAGACCCGGAGAGTCGTCACCATGTCATCCAGCCATCTATCGCGTCGGGGACTGGTCAGCCTGGGGGCCATGGGCTGGCTAGGGCTTGACAGGCTGCTGGCAGCCCGCGCCTCACCAGCCGGAGCGCCAAAACCCCGCGCTGACCATGCCATTGTGCTGTTTCTCAATGGTGGCCCCAGCCACCTGGATACCTGGGACATGAAACCGGATGCCCCGGCGGAGATCCGGGGGCCGTTCCAGGGGATCAATACCTCGGTTCCCGGCGTTCGCTTTGGCGAGCACCTGCCTTTGCTGGCCAGGCAAATGCACCGGCTCAGCATTATTCGCAGCATGCACCACAGCGTCAACAATTCCCAT
>QWOS01000076.1 GCA_003669555.1 Planctomycetota bacterium | reverse complement strand
GCGCTCGGGAATGATGCGATTGGGGTCGAGTCCGCTGTCTTTCATCGCCAGGTGGGCTGCAACCACCCCAAACCGGGCCGCACGGCCCATGATTCGCAAGCTTTTGCGGTGCTCCGCAGGAACGGCCTCGAAAAGGTCCAGATCCTGAACCTCAGCGGCTACTTTTACCGGATGAGACGAGGCATCGAACGAACGGATTGGGCCGACCCCGCTCCGCCCTTCCACGCAGGCATCCCAAAAGGCATCTTTGCCAACACCATTGGGAGCAACCACACCCAGACCAGTCACAGCAACGCGACGCATGGGAATATGCCCTGAAAGGGAAACCATCACTGGGTTCCCCACCCGAAAGCCTTGATTGGGAATATCCTTTCCCGCTCAGAGCATGAATTTCCGGAGCATCCTGCCAAGGCGGCTCAAAGTTTCCTTTATCCGCCTTCTCTATAATCTACTCATGTTGGGCAGCCTGTTCAATGATCCTTGAGCCAATCTTTTCTTAAATTGCCTATCTAGCCAAGACTTGCTGGCGTTTTCCTTGTAATCCGCACAATTTGTAAAAATAACCTGACCCTGCAGGGGCGAAATCCTAAACCAGCTTCAGTGGCGCTGCTGAACCTGTTTGTTTTTTAAGTGAGAACGCTTTTGAACCGCTATCGCTGGGCGGCATGGGGTGATATCAATGCTTTCTTCGGCCTCACTCTCGATAATGTGGCCGTTCTGCTGATATTGACCACTGCCATTTCTTCCACCGTGGCCTGGGGGGAGCAGGCCGCTGGCAGGCATGCGTTCAGTCCTGATTTTGTCATGACCCACATGGTCCCGGGCACCGCCATCGGCGTGCTGGTGGGCGACCTGGTCTATACCTGGATGGCATTCCGTCTGGCCCGAAAGACGGGCAATCGAACCGTCACGGCCATGCCTTTGGGTCTCGACACCCCCAGCACCTTTGGCATGGCTTTTCTGGTCTTGCTGCCGGCCTTGCAGCAGGCTGCCAGCCCGGACAACCCACTCACCCAGGGAGAATCCGGTCCGGCGATGCGTTTTGCCTGGCATGTGGGAATGGTGGTGCTGCTGATGATCGCAGGGATCAAGGTGGTGCTGGCACCCCTTGGCAATCAGGTGCGCAAGCTTATACCCAGGGCGGGGCTTCTAGGCAGTCTGGCGGCAATCGCCCTGGCCTTGATATCGTTTCTGCCGCTGGTGAACGACGGAGTGGCCAGCGTGCCACTGATCGGCATGGTGGTGCTTTCTGTGGTGCTTCTCACCCTGGTGGCGCATCAGCGCCTGCCTTTTGGTATTCCGGGAGCCTTGGCCGCGTTCGCGGTAGGCTTGGCAATCCATGGGGTTGGATCCTGGCTCGACTGGCTGACGGGCGCGCGGGTGGTGCCGCGCCTGGAAATGCCTGAAGGCCATAGCTTGAATGTGCTTTCTTTTTGGCCTTTTGGTGCTGAAAACATGGCGTGGTGGGGGCAGGTGTGGGCTGAGGCTTTGGGGCGTTTGCCGGTGGCCTTGCCCTTTGCCCTTGCCACCGTGGTCGGCGGTATCGACTGCACGGAATCAGCTGCTGCGGCCGGCGACGAGTTCGATACGGGCCATGTGCTCTGGACCGAGGCTATGGCCAGCCTGGTGGCTGGGTTGCTCGGGGGAGTGATCCAGACCACGCCGTATATTGGGCATCCCGCCTATAAAAAAATGGGGGGCCGGGCCGGTTACACCCTGGCTGCGGGACTGTTCATCGGCCTGGCGGGTGTGCTGGGCTGGTTTGTCGTGCTGGAGGCTATTCCACGGGGCGCACTGTATCCGATCCTGATTTTTGTGGGTCTGGAAATCACGGCTGTCTCCTTCCAGGCCACCAGCCCCAGGCATCATCCCGCTCTGGCTTTGGCCATCATGCCTGCACTGGCTGCCATGGCCCTTTTATGCATCAAAAGCGTTTTTGGCCCATTTGCCCCACAGGGAGCATCCGAGGAAAACCTGCTGGTTTTGCAGACACTGCGCTGTCTCTCGAATGGCTTCCTGCTCACCTCCCTGCTATGGGCTTCGGCCTTGGCCATGATGATCGACGGACGCACCCGCATGGCGGCCGTGTTCATGCTGGTGGCCGCCGCGATGGCCTTCTGCGGCATGATTCATTCGCCCCTGCCTGACGAGCAGGTGGGCCTGCCCTGGGATGTGCTGGCCAAAATGCCGGAGGGTATGCGCGAGGCGGTTGCCTGCCAGACCCCATGGCACTGGACAGCGGCCTACCTGCTGAGTGCGGCCCTTTTGGGAGTGCTGGGGCTGGCCGGCAAGGGTCGGGTGTCGGCGGAGCAACCTGGAAAGATGGCCTAAACCCTGATTCCCCTCCGGTTTGGAACCTTCCGGTTGCCTTGCAGGGCCTGGTTGTGGCAGCATTTGGCCTGCATCCATCCAGGGAGGGTCGGGGCCATGGGCGTTCGTAATCAGCTGGTAACCACTCTGGCCAGTTTTGCCGCATTAGCCGGATTCGACGCAAGTCGTTTAATGGCCGATGAATACAAGCAGGCTCCCGGCCTGGTCCTGGAGGCCGAGCAACTGCTCCTGGTGGATGGTTTTGAACCGGTCCGCATGGGAGAGGGCAATCTGCTGGTGGATACCGGCGGCACCCATTCGTTGTCGGGTGAGCGGGTTGCCTTGCTGCAGCCGGGGCAATCGGGTCTGGCCCGGGGCCTGATTCGCCTTCCCGAAAAAGGCACCTACCGTCTCTGGGTGCGTTATGAGCATGTGCCCGGCACCGCCGCCCCGCTGACAGTGCGGGTGATGCAGGGAAACCTCCGGCATGAGGTGGTGATTGGGTTGCAGGGTTCACCCCGGTACGCCCCGGGCGATCTGGAGCCCCGGGTGCGCCATCCGCAAACGCAGGAAGCCATGGGGCTCTATGAGGAGGCATTCACTCTCGAAGGTCTGCAGTCTGGTGAGGCCTGGGTGGAGCTGGTAGGCAGCGAGCTTCCGGCAGCTGAAAAATCGCGGCAGACGGCGCGCAGTATCGATTGCCTGGTGCTGACACGCGATGTCCAGGATACCTGGCGCACCCACCATGCCCGCCAGACGCCCCGTTATCCGGTGCTGGATCTGGTCCGCGACCTGAACCCGCCCCAATGGGAGGCCCGTTTCCGTCATCAGGGCGACAAAGGGGCCCGACCCACCGCCACCCATCTCCTCACCCGTCAGCCCTGGGGCGCCTCCACGGGGCCCTTGCTGGCCTCCGATGCCAATCCCCATGGAGACCTGGCACCGGGTGCCTGGAGCGCCTGGGTGGCCATTCCACTCAAGGAAACCACCAGCGCCGGCATGACAGTTTTCAACGGACCCGATGCGCTGATGGAGATGGAAATTCGTCCCGTGGGTGGTGGTGAGGTGACCTCGCTGGCCGGTCGCAAGTCGCTGCGGGCCTTCCTGCCACCGTATCCGGGCTTTGATGACAAACCCATGGCGGCTGAAACAGCTCAAAAGGCGGTGCTGGCTACGCTGGCGGGGCTGAAGCCACCTGGCAAAAAGCCAGCATCACCGCTCGTTTTCGCTGGATTTTTGCCGGTGGGGGCGGAGGGCGAGTACGGCAAAAACTATGCCCGGCTTCATGCGGCTCTGGGGTTGGTGGCCTGGCATCCGGGTAGCAGCGGCAGCCGCTGGCGCGAGAACCTGCGGGAGGCGGGAGCCGCCGCGCCGGTTTCCGCCGGGGTTGCCGCGCCTGGCAATGCTCCGCTGCCCCGCAATGTGGAGCCTGCCAAGCTGCAGCTTCAGCGCGAGGGCCTGTTGGGGCAAGCTGCCTGGTACGATCTGGGCGACGACTGGGATCTGGCGGCCTGGGTCGGCCTATATCTCGACGAAGAGGTCGAGAAGGCCCGCGTGCAGCAGCGTGGGCGTCTGACCCATGCCAAAATCCTCAACACCCTGTGGATTGAATGGCTCGACAAAAACCGTCCAGGTGCCAAGGCCACCGACTACTGGCTGGGCGCCTGGGGGGTGTTCGACAAATTGCGCATGCGGCCCGATGCCTCGGCGGAGGCGGCCCGTGGCAGCCCTTTGCTCTATCTGGACTCCGTGAAGTTTTACGAGGGCCTGGTGCTGCCGTGGCTGGCGGATGGGGCGCGCAGGGTGCGGCGGTCTCTGGGCCGTGATGTGCGTGTTGGCGCCACTTGCAACACCGGTGCCGAAGGCCTGGCCGACCCGCTGAATCTGGTTCTGTTCAAGTCTGGCGCGGCTGACTGGATCCGCCCCGCCGGAGCTGGCTGGAGGCAAGGCTTGCTGGGTTCGGTTGCGCTGGGACTGATCGATGAAGAGTGCCGGGCCGCCTTGCGCGGCAACCCGCGCGGCACGCTCAGGGCCCAGGTGCTGGCCGATGTTCCGGGCGGCACCACGGATGACTTTCTCTGCGAAGCGATTACCCATCTGGCACATGGTGCCGGCTCGCTGGATCTCGGGGGAGTGGGTATGGAAGAGACCCAGCCGGGACATCATATCGACCACCGTTCCCTGGCCCGGTACCAGGCGGTGCGCGATCTGACTCACGCCGTAGGCTTTGTCGAGGATTTGCTGGCCACGGCGCAACCCGTGGTTTCACCTGTGGCTGTGCTGCTCAGCTCCAGCACGCTGCGCTGGGATGTGGCTGGGGTTTCTGGGGAAAAAGGTAATATCCAGTGGCAGGCAGCGGGACCGGGAACCTTGCGCACCACCTATCAGCTCGAGAGATTGGGCATTCACACCGCTTTCACCGCCTTGGGGTGTCCCGCCGATGTGGTGCTCGAGGAGGAATGCTCCGCCGAGGGGCTGGCTGGCCGCAAGGTCCTGGTCCTTGTGGGGGATTGCTTGCCGGAAGCCCTGGCTGGCAAGGTGGAAGCCTGGGTCAGGCAAGGGGGCACCCTCCTGGCCACGGCATCTGCGGGTCGCTGGGACGAATTGCATCGGCCGCAGAAAGCCTTCGACTCATTGCTGGGCCTGGCCAGGCGGGTGAGTGCCGAGCGCGACAGTCATGTGCGGGGCCGCTGGGAACTGCCCGGACTGACCACCCTCGACGCCGTGGCTGGCCCTTCCTGGTTCATGCCTGCCCTGGCGGTGCACGAACGGGTGGAGACCGCCGAAGGGACCGAGGTGGTGGCGCGTTTTCAGTCGGATCGTTCGCCAGCGGTGTGCCTACGACGCCTGGGAGAAGGCAGGGTCATCAGTGTTTCAGCCTTACCTGGTCTGGCAGCCCTGTGGACTGCGGTCCAGCCGGGTGACTCGCCCGATCAGGGCGAGAAAGCGCATCGGTCACCCGTTCGTCTCGATCCGGGAGCCCGGCAATTGCTGGACGAGGTGTTGCAGGCTGCCGATGTGGAACGGACTGTCCGGGTGGAACTGGAATCGGGCAAGCATCTGGTGGATGCCCGGCTGCTTCAGGCCGAAGGCGGTTATGTTCTGCCCATGGCGCATCATGGCAAGCCTGAAGCCGGCTCCGTGGTAGTCAGGGTGCGGCTTCCCAGGGAACCCAAACGGGTTGCCAGTGCCTGGCATGGCCAACTGCCTTGCGTCTACCAGGAAGGTGAGGCGGTGATCACCCTGCCGGTCATGGGTGCAGTGGATTTGCTGCGGCTGGACATGCCAGCGCCGTAACAGGCTGGCAGTATAGCGTGTTTGGGTTGTGTTGGCGGGGTGGGGTCGGCGGCAGCCGGCCCTTTTCTTTGGATAGATGGCCAATTTCTGCAATAGTACCCCCTTCATGGTCGATCTTTCTCTGCATCGACATGGATTGTCGGGGCGCATTGGCAGGGAGGAAGCCCATGGAACGGGGCCAACTGATCTGGATTATGGTAACGGGTGGGCTGTTGCTGATGGGGACCACCTCCCTGAAGGCAGAGGTGCCCATGGCCACCTGCGTGGTAGCTACCCCCGCCAGTCGCTGATAAAATTCCGGTTTGCCATTCAGACACTCCCCCTGCGGATTTCATGCCGCCAGGGGGATACTTTGCGTGGCACCGCCTTCCCCAATAGATCCACCCATTTCCGCCCTTTCCGAGGCCACGCCTGCCCACCCGGCGGGCCCCGGGTGGTGGAACCAGCGATCCCACACGCAGCCAACCCGCGACAGCGCCACCTTCGCCGGGGCAGTTCGGCGATAATGAGACCTGTTCAGATACAAAAAAGTGTTCGCATAAAAAGAAGCCCATCGGCACCCAGTTTCTCGAGGGGTATCTTTTTAAGTTAGATAATTAATATCGCTTAAGTTTTCGGATGTCATCAGT
>QWOS01000124.1 GCA_003669555.1 Planctomycetota bacterium | reverse complement strand
GCGGTGAATTACGCCCTGAACCAGTGGGACGCGCTTGTGGCGTACACCACCAACGGCGACTGCGCGATCGACAACAACCCGGCGGAGCGGGCGGTGAAGCCCTTCGCGATCGGGAGTAAAAACTGGCTGTTCTTCGGCTCGGACCGGGGCGGAAGGGCCCTGGCGATCCTAGCCAGCTTCACCGAGACCTGCAAGAAGTTCAGCATCAATCCCTGGCAGTACCTGAAGAACACCCTCGACCGGTTGCCGGTCACCCCGAGGGAGGACCTTCACACCTTGCTCCCGTCCTGTCACCCAGTTCCTCAATCAGCCTGACCACAAAAGCTGAAAACCGAATGAGACCGATGACCTCTGGACATGCGTCCAGAGGTCATCGGCCGGACGGATACGATTAATACGGCTTGGAAAAAGCCCGTGACCGCAAATAGTCGATGAAACCCGAATTTTCTTCTCCAACGGACCCTATCCTGGCAGAAAACCAAGAAAAACCTGCAGAAAAGGTGGTTGACACAGTGCGGCATCATAGTCGTACGTCACCCTGGCCGTGCCAACCCGTCGGGAGCACCACCTTCGTCTTCGGACCAATTCCATCTGCCCGGGTCTTGCGGAACCCAGATGTGTAAAACGACGGCCAAAACAATACCTGCACCTCAACAGGCCTCGGGAGGAATTACGTAAACCATTGATGTCCAATAGGGTTGCGCTTTAACATTATGGCATTCTAGAATGTCCCCTAATTGATCTTTAAGCCTACGGTCAAACGACCGCCAGTAACGATTCACACGGGGAAACAAACTTTGCATTCTTCTTCCGCAAAGCTTCAAGAACCTTGCGAACAACATCCCGCTTCTCTTTCGGCAAGGTCTTGATGTAATCGGCATACGCCGCAAACGCCGGAGGCGAATTGACAATCCTCATGTGGACAATAACTGCCCAGCGGGGAGAGGCTGCGAAAAACGCCCCAAGATGATCCACAATGGAGCGAACGTATGTGGCGTCATCGAATCGTTCAATTGTATGGATGATTGAGAACATCATCTCATCGTGGTCAGCATCGTCGTCGAGTAACGGCAAAAGCTCGGCGATACAGGCCGGGTCATTCAGTGCCGCGACCTGCCCAAGAATATCCTCGAATCGCTGAACGTACCCATCGCCGTGGTAGTTCAACTCGCTCTGCATTTTCACAATCAAATCGGTAAGCATGGTCTATCCACCTGGCTTCTTGAGGAAAAAACCAGGGTAGGCTTGCTTGCTCTGTTGGATTAGAGCAGACTTCTTATAAAGGTGTACAGGACTTTGCCAAAAAACACTTTGTGTTTTTCCATTTTTTCATTCCAGAGTAACTCCAGAAATGTAAAACTTGCCCTCCTGAACATTCGCAGCTCAAAGTTTGGGTGCTCATCGACGGCCGAACCTAAAGCGCAGCCGTGGGGGCTGCCTCAGCAACCTTTGAAGGCCTAGAAACCGGAATGACAGCCCCGGTCGGCGGCAGCTTTTTTTCGGCACGGGTTGATGTGCAATACCTTCAAAGAAATTGAGTCCTCACTCTTTTTACGATTCTTGATGTCCAGAAAAATGGCATGGAAATCGTAGTTGAAGCTGGCAGTGTTGCGCGTCACGCACCCTTCGCACCTCGCCCACAATCGGATCGTAATATGTCTTGTGATTTTGAAGGAGCAAGGCAAGGGTAGCGGGCCCCAGCCATCCGGAATGCTATTACTTGTTGTGTTTCTTAAGCAACTCAACCATCGCCTGGCCCATGGCTTCGCCCACATCCATGTAGACTTCCGCTTTGCCGCCATAATGGCCATTACCGCTGCCACCCTGTGCCATTGGATTGGTGTAGATGGTGGCGATGTTTCCTTTAAACTCAGGATATTTGCCCACAGTGCCATCCACGGAGAGATGTGCTTCGAGGATCTTGCCGCCGTTGCCGCCCTTGCCTTTTACCGATTCACCCATGGTGGCAAGCACGAACTTCGCATTGGGAGCGTTGAATTCCTTGCGCAGTTGTTTGATGAAATGCACAAGGTTTTTCTCATATCGGGCAGCATGTCCGGGGTTGCCAGCATCTTTCTCGCCCTGCCAGAAGAAGAATCCGGCGACCTCGTAACCTTTCGCTCCCGGGTAGTGTTTTTCGAGATCGGCCAGCGCCTTTTTGGCGTCACCGATATCGGAGTCCCATTGCTTGCCGGCATACCAGTCGATCAGCTTGCCATTCTTGTCCGCCCATGGCGCGGGTTCGGTCTTGAGGCCCTGGGCCGGGTCAATCTCCCATGACTCGGGTTTGTCCTTATACCCGGCATAGACCATCTTCTTTTCCATGCCACCCTTGTTCTTGATCCCAAACTCGTAACGCTCGCTGCCTGGCGGTAGGAGATCCCAGCCGAGGCTCCGGTTGCCAATGCAACACTTCAGGATCATCACGGGCGCATCAATCGCATTTCCCAGCGGATGGCCGATCCCGTATTCCGGGCCGATGTTACCGCCTGTGACAGTCAGCCATTCATTTTTCAACGGGCCCTTGCCAGACATATATTGCACAAAGCGGACGTCATTCCGCTCCGTCCACTTGCCACCATCCTGCACAAGGTACGGATATTTCTTTTTTTCCTTGACCGCATGCTCCAAAGAAATATCACCGCCCTTCACCTTGCCGAGGCCGACCATGTTGGACTGGCCGAGCAAGATGAAGACCTGGACCATCCTGGTCATGTCGGCCGGCTTGCTGTCCGGCTTGGGTTTTGCCGTTTCCGCAGCCGAGACTGTGCCACTAGATGCCCGGGTGATTGCCATTATTGCGATGGATAACAGAGCAAAAGCCCTGCGTGTTTGTCGATTCTTGTTTTTCATGGGTTTTGGCACCTGTCATGAGATCAGTAATTCCCGGCGACCAAACCAAAGGTCACCGGATAATGCCCAAACTAACATTGTTTGGGGTGGTGGCAACGCCATGCATGGTTTCTGGTCAGGATCTGGCCCTGGCGTGGATCATCTATCCGGCCAAAGTAGAACCGTATCAGCTGAAAAAGAGCATCGGCTGAAAAATTCTTACGGGGCTAGACCAGGGATGGTGGCATGATGGCAATTCCTTTTGCCGTTATTTCACAATGTAAGCTCCAGGTAATTAAATTTGCAGCTGCGTTTACGAAAGGGAAGTCCAAAAAAGACTATTTTTTAGCTAGAAAAATGTTGCCCGGGAATTGCTGAAAGAAACTCAACAACCGATTTCGGCGACGCGGCATCATCCGAAGCGAGTCGATTACGAATACGAGACGAATACGAGCTGGCAGGCGTGGCGAGTCTGTTTCTGTTTTGCGAACCTTTGGTCGGTTGGCGGCAGGTGACGGCCCGGCCGCGGTGGACGACGATCGACTGGGCTCACGAGGTCGCAGACCTGCTGCGGGGGCGCTATGCGAAGGCGGAGAAAGTGATCTTGGTCTGCGACAACTTGAACACGCACACGCCGGGCGCATTTTACGAAGCCTTCGATGCAGCCACGGCCCGATCCCTGGTACGGCGTCTGGAGTTCTGCCACACGCCGAAGCATGGCAGTTGGCTGAGGTGGACCCCAACCACTGGACAGTTTTTTACCGTTTCCTAGCTTCGGAAATCCCCCTGATCCTGTCCTTAGTTTCAGTCACCCAAGCATTATTTTCGCCCCGTGACCCTCACCTTGCCGTCTGCATGCAGGCTCCAGGTTCCATCATCGCCATTCACCACAAATACCTTGCTCGCCTCCTCGGGTTTCGATTGCTTTCCGTCATCCACCAGCACCACCACCTTCCATGTTCCCTCAATGGCCTTGCGGTCCTTGCGCACGGCATCAGTTGGCGGCTCGTCAGCCCCCGCCACTTCCCTGCCTGCACCCGGCTGGCGGGCAGCAGGAAACCGCACCAGGGACCGGCGGGCACCATCGAGACCTGAATGCATTGGAAGACTTGCCGCGCCGTTGGTAGGCCCGCAAAACCCGATCAATCAATCGGCCCAACCGCCACATGTATATATAGCGCGTTAAATTATGAAATCTATCTTTAGAAAAAATTAGTGCCTAGTATGTTGCCACAACGAAAAATTGTCCTATAGCAATTTAGCCTTATTTTAGTCATTTTGACCAATCTCAAAGTCGGCTATTCCTCGGGATAGTAACCTCATGTTCTTTTCTGCCAATTGGTTTACCGCCCGATCCACACGCAAAACCCTCGGACGCGGGGAACCATCCAGAAGCCGGCCGGCGCTGGAGGGATTGGAAAGCCGCTTGAATCCTTCCGGTAGTTATGGGGGGGGGGATTCAAATGACGTCCGATGGTTTTGTGGAGGCCAATCAAGTCCAACAACTATGTGGAAATATCCTGCACCGCAATCCGGACTCAGCCGGCTTAGCGAATTGGACAGCCAAGCTTGAATCCGGCCAGGCGAATCTGGCGCAGGTGGCCCAAAGTTTCATTCATTCACCCGAAGCCGTCCGAAACATGGTGACCCAAGCCTACACTTAGTACCTGAACCGTTCCCCGGATCTGGGCGGATTGGCCCATTTCAGCGCCGTGAGTGATGGCGGCTACAACAAGCCATGGGTTGACGCATCTGTGCTCGGCTCCCAGGAATTCGCGCAAAAATCAGCGCCGACTGATGCTGCATTCGTTTCCGCCTTGTACGCCAGGGTTTTGGGCCGGGCCGCGGATGCGCAGGGTTTTGACTCCAACCTGGCAGCCCTGCAACAGGGTGTGACACGAACAGAGCTGGCCTTTGCATTCCTCAACAGCCCAGAGCACACGGCCAGCCTGGTCCAGAGTGCCTATTTTGCTTTCCTAGGCCGCACTGGGTCGGCCCAGGAAGTGGAAGGTTGGGTTGCGGCGGCAGGAAGATTGAGGGGTGGCATCATCGGGATCATTCCTTTGATCGCCGGTTCCCCTGAAGGCGCTGCCCATTTGTCCGCGCACCCCGGCAACGGGACCAACCCCCAGTACCCCTACTCGATCTACAACCTGATCAACAAATCCGACTTTTCCTTGGTGTTCCAGGATGGCACCCAGCAAGGCGTGCAGACTTTGCAGCCTGCGGAGGGTTCCGTCCTTACGCCCAACGGCGGCTCATACGCCTACTCCATTTTCGAGACCTACTCGATCGATGTCCGCACCAACCCCGGCGATTCCACCACTTCGTTAGGCACCGCCGCCGTAGAGACCCGTGTTGACAGCAATGGCAACCGTTACCTGTACGACACCACGGGACTCCTTAATTTCAATTTCAGTGCCGACGACTCAAGCAACCTCGACTATGCGCCTTACTACATCGCCGGACAGTTGATCACAGTCAATGAGCAAACCCCAATCGGCATTCTGTCCACCGCGCCCGGCAGTCCAACGTCGGTCGTGGTCGTGCCAGGCAACACCCAACTGGCCGTGACTTGGCTTGCTCCTGCCAGCAACGGCGGCTCGCCGATTACCGACTATCTGGTTATGTATTCGAGCAACAGCGGTTCGACGTGGACAATGTTCGCCGATCCTGTATCGACAGCGACCTAGTGCACCCTGACCGGTCTGACCAATGGCACACAGTATTATATCAAAGTGATCGCCAAGAACGCCGTTGGCTCTAGCCCGCTCTCGGCCAACTGGTCGGCAGTGGCTACACCTGCCACCGTGCCCGGTGTCGAGGCCGTGCTAGGCAAAACAAACCTAGCCGTGACGTGGACCGCTCCTGCCAGCAACGGCGGCTCGTCAATCACCGACTATGTTGTGATGTATTCGAGCAACGGCGGTTCGACGTGGACCACGTTCACCGATCCTGTATCGACAGCGACCTCGTGCACCGTGACGGGTCTGACCAACGGCACAAGCTATGTGATCCAAGTGATTGCCAAGAACGCAGCCGGAAGCAGTCTGGCGTCGGGGTATTCGGCACCTGCCACACCAGCCACAGTGCCAAGCAGTCCGACAGCCGTCTATGCCATAAGCGGCAACTCCCAAATGTGGGTGTACTGGACCGCTCCTGCCAGCACAGGCGGCTCGGGGATCACCTCCTATCTGCTAGAGCGATCGGGCTACTGGGGTTCGACGTGGACCGAGTGCTTCTGGAGTCCCCCGCTCAACGGTTCAGAACCAGCCCTCGTGACTGGGCTGAACAACGGCACAGCGTATGTGTTCAGAGTGACTGCCAAGAATGCCACTGGCCTTAGCCTGCCATCGGCTTACTCGGCACCAAAATATCCAACGGCAGCGGGTGGGATGGCATGAGATTCGGCTAACTGCCAGGCAGTCCGACAACCGGCAGCCAAGCGGAGCCCAGAACAGCACGACGACAGAAGACGGTGCGCCCAGCGTGAACGGTGCCACTTCGGTCAATGCCGTGGCCG
>QWOS01000064.1 GCA_003669555.1 Planctomycetota bacterium | reverse complement strand
GCCAGTGACAAGGCATCTGCCTGAGCCTGGCGCAGCAGGTGGCCCGCTTCGTCCAAACGATCGAATTGCGCCAGGAGCAACCCATGGTCGCGCAGGCAGCGCACGCGTAGTGCTTTGGTGGCGGGATCCTGCGGATTCAGCACTGATACCGCATGGCCAAAGGCGTGTTCCGCCTCGGGAAACTCCTCCATCCAGGCATGGACCCAGCCCACCTCAAGCCAGGCCTGGGCCAGGCGGGGCAAATGCCCCTCAGCCTCGGCGGCTTGCAGCGCGGCCTGGACGGTATCGATAGCCTTGTCTGCCTGGCCAGCCATCAGCCATTGCCGGGCCATTTGCAGGCGGTCAGTCTCACCTACGGGTAGCATGGGTCAGGATCCTGTCAGAATCTTGCGAACCAGCGGCAGGACTGCCGCCAGGGCCTCGGGCAACTTACCCGGCTCTTTGCCACCGGCCTGGGCGACATTTTTCTGTCCACCGCCCTTGCCGCCCACCAGTTTGGCCAATTCGCCCACCAGCTTGCCAGCTTCCAGCCCCCTGGCATGCAGGGGATCGCTCACGGCCGCCATGATGCCCGCCTTGCCCTCCTCGCGGAAGCCTAACACCACCACCGCGGGCTGGCGGGCTTTTTGCAGGGCGCGCAGCAGTTGCTCACGCACCTGGTCCATCGGTGCGGCTGGCAGTTCAGCCACTGCTACCAGCGCCTCCCCTACCTGCTCGGCCTTTTCCATGAGTTGATCAATGGCCTGAGCCAGATCGCCAGCGGCGGCCTTGCGGGCCTTCTCTTCCAGCTCTTTTTTCTCGGCAAGAAGGGTCTCCAGGCGCGCGGGCAGATCCTCTGCCTTGCACTTCAGCTTGTCAGTGAGCTGGCCAAGCAGATCCGCTTGATGGCGAAGCACGCGCGAGGCAATATCGCCCGCCACCGCCTGGATCCGCCGCACACCCTTTGCAACCGGTTCCTGGCCAGTGATATGGAAGTGGCCCGCCTGACCAGTGCTGGCCAGATGCGTGCCACCGCAGAATTCCACCGAGTCAGCCGCGGTGCTCAGCGCCAGGCTTTCCTGGCCGATCAGGACCACACGCACCGGGTCAGGATATTTCTCGCCGAAAACCGCGCGCACGCCAGGCAGCTTCTGCGCCTCGGCCAGAGGCAGTGTGGCCACCGTCACCGGCAGATTGGCGCGGATGCCCGTGTTGACCAGATCTTCCACCCGGGAGATCTCCTGGGCGCTCAATGCCTTGTCGTGGGTGAAATCAAAGCGGGTTTTCTCGCCATCCACCAGCGAACCCTTCTGATCGCCCCTGTCGCCCAGGACCGCGCGCAAGGCCAGGTTCATCAGATGGGTGACGGTGTGGTGTCGCATGATCGGCGCACGGGTGGCGGCGTCCACCT
This sequence comes from Planctomycetota bacterium, assembly GCA_003669555.1. Classification (GTDB taxonomy): domain Bacteria; phylum Planctomycetota; class Planctomycetia; order Gemmatales; family Gemmataceae; genus UBA6894. Next base: position 23,179 of record QWOS01000064.1, on the reverse strand, counting down.
GCAGGAAAAGATCCTGCCCCACCTCCAGAAAACCCGATTCCACCCGGCCCAGGTGCAGCACGGTGTCGCCCAAACGCTGGGTATCTTCCACCACGAAACGCCCTGTGGCGGAAGTGGCGGTGCCGATGTCACCCACCTGGCCGCCCTGTTCGGCGTAAAAACAGGTGTGATCCGTGAGCAGGGCGCAGGCATCCCCTGTTTTCAGGGCCCCCTGGCGAGTCACCTTGTTGTCGGTAACGAACCCGACGAACCTGGAGGTGGTGGCCAGGCCCTGGTGTTTCAGGGAGTCGTCGCAAGCAGGAATCTCCCCCTCAATGGCGGTGATGACCAGCTTTTTGCGGCCTTTGCCTGAGGTGTCGCGAAATTCTTCCATGCGCTGGTGGTAGCCAGGCATGTCGACCCCCAACCCCACCTCTTCGGCCATCTGGCGGGTGATATCGACAAACAGCCCATAGGTGGTGTGCAGGTCGAAGGCGTCTGCGCCGCCAATGGCCGGGTGGCCCGCTTTTTTGGTTTTATCCGCCACCTCGGTGAACAGCCGCATGCCACGGTCGAGCGTGCGCAGGAAAGATTCTTCCTCCTCCACCAAAACCCTTTGCACCTCGGCCTGCCTGGAGCGGATCTCGGGGAAGGCATCCCCCATGGCCTCGACCACCGAAGGAACCAGCAGATGCAAAAACGGTTCACGGGTGCCCAGATACTGTCGCCCGAAGCGCTCCGCCCGGCGCAGGATGCTGCGGACCACATAACCGCGCTTCTCGTTGCCGGGTGTGGCCCCGTCGGCGAGCGAGAAAGTGAGGGCGCGGATATGGTCGGCCACCACACGGTAAGCCGTATCCACCCGGTTGTCGAGCCGCCCCGAGTAGGCTGGGGCCTTGGTGAGATCCTGAATGGCGGCGAAAAGAGTTCTAAAAAGATCGATATCGTAGTTGCTCTTCTTGCCCTGCAGCACCGAGGCCACCCGCTCGAAACCCATGCCGGTGTCGACATGGCGGGCGGGCAGCGTGATCAGACCGCCATCGGGATTACGATTGAACTGGATGAACACCAGGTTCCAGATTTCGATGCAACGATCAGTCCCCCGGTTCACCAGGGCACCACCGCTTTTGTCAGGAGTGAGATCGATATGGATCTCGGTGCAGGGCCCGCAAGGACCGGTGTCGCCCATCTCCCAGAAGTTGTCTTTTTTGTTGCCCAGGTGGATATGGCTTTTGGGGATGGTGGTGGCCCGGGTCCATAGGTCCGCAGCTTCCGTGTCGGCCGCCAGCTTGTTGTCGGGATCCCCTTCAAAGACTGTGGCGTGCAGTCTTGAAGGATCCAGCCCCCAGACCACGGTGAGCAGTTCCCAGGCCCAGCGGATGGCCTCCTCTTTGAAATAGTCGCCGAATGACCAGTTGCCGAGCATTTCAAAAAAGGTGTGGTGGTAAGTGTCTTTACCCACATCATCGAGATCGTTGTGCTTGCCGCCGGCGCGAATGCACTTCTGGGTGTTGACAGCCCGTTTGTAGGGGCGCGAACCGGTGGCCAGGAACACATCCTTGAACTGGTTCATGCCGGCGTTGGTGAAGAGCAGCGTTGGATCATCCAGCGGCACCACCGGGCTGGAGGGCACAAAGGTGTGCCCGTGCTTGCTGGTGAAGAAATCGATGAATTCCTGCCGGATCTGATTGGCGCCGCGCGTGCTCACTTCCCACCTCGTTGTTCCAGAGCGGCAGCCTGGGCTACCCGCATCACTTCAACCAGCGGCAAGCCATGGCGGCGAGCCAGATTCTGGCAATCCTCAAACTCGGGGCTGGGCTCCCCGGTGCCTCCAGGCACCACCGACCATTTCACCCGCACCTCGCCCCAGGGGGTGGTGCATGATCCTGCGCTTCGGGGCAGTTTCCACCGTTCCAGACGCGATTTCCGCACCCCCAGCGAGCGTGTCTCCCGGAAAAGAATCTGCGCCAGGCTGACTTCCAACCCCTCGGGGGCCAGCACCACCAGCAGGGTACCGGGCCGCCCCTTCTTCATCTGGGCCGCAATGGCATGCACATCCAGCGCGCCGGCCTCCAGCAACAGGGCCTGGGTATAGCCCAGCACCTCGCCGGAAATGTCGTCAACGGTGGTCTCCAACTGCCAGATCCAGTCTGTCTCCAAATCGGTGGCACCCTGCCCAGATTGGGCCGTATTGAGAAAAACACGCAGCAAATTAGGGTGTGTGGGGTAGCGACGGGTGCCGGCACCGTAGCCCACCTGATGATAAATCCCCGGCTGGCTGGTCCAGGCATCCACCCATGAGGCCAGCACTGCAGCGCCGGTGGGGGTGGTCAGTTCGCCTTCCACAGGGGGCGGGGCAATAGGCAGACCACGCATGAGCAGCGCCGTGGCGGGGGCGGGCACGGGCATGAAACCATGGTCACACTTCACCCGTCCCGAGCCCAGGGGAACCGGTGAGGCCGTGATGTGCTGAATATCCAGCAGGCTCAGGGCCAGGGCGCTGCCCAGAATATCGGTGATGCTGTCGAGAGCGCCCACCTCATGGAAATGTACTTTCTCGAGGGGCATCTGATGGACGGCGGCTTCTGCCTCACCCAGCCTGGTGAAGGCCAGAATAGCCCGATTTCGCGCCAGGTCAGGCAGCCCAGCCCGATCAATCAGGTCAAGGATATCGGCAAGATGCCGGGCAGGCTGATTGGCGGGAGCTTCCACCAACAGATGCAAGGCCCGCACACCACAGTGCTTCACTTCATCCACCGCCACCGTCACAGGCAAGCCAAGGCGGGCCAGCATGGCCCGCACTGCGTCGAGGGGCGCCCCCGCATCGACCAGCGCTGCCAGCAGCATGTCACCGGCAATGCCGCTGAAACAGTCCAGATGCGCCGTTGCCACTCGTCTCTCCGGCTTTCCCGTTCAACCACGATCCCAAACCAGCCAGCGGCTCACACCCTTGGATGTTGGCTGAAAAACTTGAATGGCCCGGGCGGGACTTGAACCCGCACCCCCTTGCGGAGACAGGCTTCTAAGGCCTGCATGTCTGCCATTTCATCACCGGGCCTGCGGGGTTCTGGCAACCAGCAAACGAATCAACCCGGACCTACCCCGCGCTGTCCGAAATTTGCCAGACCAACCCCCAGTGGAACATGGTAGCGGTTCGGGGCTTGGGTTTGCAGTCTTTTTATCGGGGGGGGAGGCCCTGAACCAGATTTTTTACCAGTACCAGCGAGTGCCTGCCGCTCTTGTCGTATTTCTCGCGCCGCACTGCCGGCAGGCTGTCGGGGTTGCCTGGGGAAAAGCCACCTTTGTTCTGGAAGTAGTTGAAAGTCTGGGTCGACAGGCAAAAAAGCTGGCCCATGCCGGCCTGGCGGGCCTGATCCTCAGCATACTGCATCATTTTGGTACCGATTCCACGATTCTCAAAGCGCGGATCCACGCACACGCAAGCCAATTCGGCTTTGCCCTCCGCGGCATACAAATGCAGGGCGGCACAGGCGACCGGGGTGCGATCCACCTCGAAAACAAAGAAATCACCCGCCTGCCGTTCGATTTCCGCCCGGCTGCGACGCACCAGCTCCTCGTTGACCACCCCATCCGCTATCAGGCTGACGATGGTGCGGCCATCGCTTTTCCTGGCCCGGCGAATCGACTGGTACTCGTTGGCGTGCACCATGGTCCCCACACCCAGGTTGGAGAATACCTCCGCCAAAAGCCCCTCCTCCAGGCGCCCGTCGATGATATGTACCCGTGGCACACCCAGACGGACGGCCCGCACGCTCTGCTCGAATTTCTGGGCAATTTCCTGGGGGAGCAGTTCCCGGGCCTCTTTCAGCAGATTTTCGGCTTCTTCCACGGAAACCGAACGGATCAGGCGGGGAGTGTCTTTCTGGACCGGGTGCCGGGCCAGCACTGCTTTGAGGGTTTCGCCGGCCTTGGGCGGTATTTCCGCCGGCAGAACCAGGCCCGGATATGTGTTCAGGAAGATCAGTTTGGCAGCCTTCAGGGCGGCGGCCACCTCCACCGCCACCACATCGGAGTTGAGCCGGTAGGAGCAGCCCTCGCCATCGCTCGCCACCGGGGGAACCACGGGAATGACCCCCTGCTGGATCAGCGACAACAGGAAATCCGTGTTGACCCGCTCGACTTTACCCGTGAACTGGTAATCCACCCCACCAAGAATTCCCGCGGGATGCGCCACTAAAAAATTGCCGGTGGCCCCCCTCAGGTCGGCGGCGTCGAGCCCCTCGACCAGTTCATAGGCCACCCGGTTGCTGGCGAAAAGTGACAGTTGCAGTGTGGCATCGTCTGTGATGCCTGAACCATCGATATTGGTGGGGGTTTCCCCGGTCCGCTGGGCCAGTTTCAGTATTTGGTGGGCGGCCCCATGCACCAGCACAACGCCGATACTCAACGAGCGCAGCAGGGCGATATCAAGCAGCAGATTGCGGAAATTCTCATCCTCCACCACGGCTCCATCGATGGCGATGACAAAAACCCGGTCCCGGAAGCGAGGCACATAACGCAGGATTTCACGGAGGTGGGTGAGGCGGTTCATCGGATCCATTGGCTGGGGTGGCTGTTTAGTGGCGCGATACAGGAAAAGTTGCAGCTAAAGAGTGTAGCAATCTGCCCACCCAGGTTGACCAGCGGGCCAGGTTAATTAGTATGAGTATAGAAGATCAGTCCGCCGGCTGCAGACTGTTTTAGTGACCATGACGGTTAGCAAGGGGCGGGAATGTCTGGCAACAACTCCGGGATTCATAATGTGGTCATCGTTGGGTCCGGCCCCGCTGGCTGGACCGCGGCCATTTATTGCGCCCGAGCCAACCTCAATCCGTTGGTGGTGGAAGGGGCCATCACCGAGGAAAACCGCATGAAAGGCACGCTGCCCCTTGGGCAGCTGAACCTAACGACCGAAGTAGAGAATTTTCCGGGTTTTCCCACGGGTGGCCTGCGCGAATATCTGGCCAGCTCATTGCCAGAAGACCGCCAGCCCTACTGGGTGCTCGACAAGGGCAAACAGCCGGCCCATGGCGTGACAGGTCCCGAACTGATGGAACTGATGCGCCAGCAGGCGGTGAACTTTGGCACGCGGATCATCACTGACGATGTTAGCCATGTCCATTTCAACAACCGGCCTTTCCAGCTTGATACGCTTGAAAACGGCTCCATTTCGGCCCATGCGGTGATCGTGGCCGCGGGTGCGCGGGCCAACTGGCTGGGTCTACCCTCCGAAGAACGGTTCAAAAACAATGGCGTTTCCGCCTGCGCAGTGTGCGACGGTGCCTTGCCCCGTTTTCGTGGCAAAAGCCTGGTGGTCGTGGGCGGCGGCGATTCGGCTGTGGAAGAGGCCAGCTTTCTGACCAAGTTCGCCGAAAAAGTCTATCTTGTGCATCGCCGTGACAAACTGCGCGCCTCCCGTATCATGGAAAAGAGGGCGTTGGAAAATCCCCGGATTATCCCGGCCTGGAATACCCAGGTCGATGAGGTGCTGGGTACAGATATTGAGGGTGTGACGGGGGTTCGCCTGAAAAGCACGGTGGGGGGACCCGATCAGCTTCTGGAGGTTTCCGGCATGTTTTTGGGGATTGGCCACACCCCCAACACCGACTTTTTAAAAGGGCAGGTCGAACTCGACGAAAAGGGCTATATTGTCTGGAAGCGCATGATGCGGACCAATACCTCAGTCGATGGGGTATTTGCAGCGGGTGATGTGGCCGACAGCACCTACCGTCAGGCGATTACTGCTGCAGGTTCGGGTTGTATGGCGGCCCTGGATGCGGAAAGATGGTTGGCAGGCGAGGGGATTCACTAAGTGTAGGCTATGATGACTAGGGGAAGACATTTCCCCACCACCAGACCTCGTAGCTCAGCTGGTAGAGCACGCGACTTTTAATCGTGTTGTCGTGGGTTCAATTCCCACCGAGGTCATTTTCTTTGTTTGTTTTCTGCCCCACTGGGGTTTTCCATCCATCTGGGCTGGGCCGATCTGGCCCAGTCCTTTTTTTTGGTACCAGGCCTGTTTCAGCCTGCTCCAACCCGCCACTCCATACCGCCCCGTTTGGGCAAATCCATTTTTCAGGCTCAAACCCTGCGACCAAACTTGTCAGGCCTTGCTGCCTCCTAAGACGCCAATCCTGCCGGGCTTCCGGGCCCAGGAGTAGCAGGTCACTCTTTTTCCCGGCCTATGGCAAGAAAGCCCTGGGCAGCGCCGACCCCCTTCCCTGCTGAAGAATGGTGGGCCAACCACCAGAATAATCTTGTAGGGTCGATAGGGCGGGCCTCCAGGCCGTTGGGCGCTTATTGAGAACAGTGCCCCAATGTGAAAGCCATTCACCGGGAGCGGCAGGATTCATTTTCCCAGTCCATCAACGAACCAACCCCGGCAAGGCTTGCCGGGGTTGGTGTGCGAGTAACAAGCAGCCTGATTGCGATATCAGGCGCCGAAGTTGATACCGCCGGTGAAGTTGGCGGAGTAACCAAAGAAAGCATCGATTTTGGCCAGAGTGTCGCCATCATAAACATCGATGCTGGGCTGAGCACCAGGACCGGCACCCACGGCAAGGTCTGCCTGGCCATCGCCGTTGTAGTCGGTGATGACCACCTTGGCTGCCCCCATGAACCCGGAGAACACCGGCAGGCTGTTGAGCTGGCTGCCAGTAGGAGTGAAGAGGTTCACGGTTGCCTGAACGCCACCACCCGAACCCACAGCGATCTCGTCTGCAATAGTGCCCTGGTTCAGGTTGCCACCGGCCACATACACGCCAGCAGTCATGCTGGTAGCGTAGGCATAGAAGCTGGCCGTAACCGCAAGAGTGGCGTAATCGAACACCACCACATGAGGAGCGGCACCAGCACCAGTACCGGTGACGATGCCTCGGCCAGTGCCAGCGCCTGTGACATCCACCGTGCCCACATTCACCTGGCCAGTGTAGCCAGCGCCGTAAGCATAGAAGTTCTTCAGGTTGGCCCAGGTTTGGCCACTGAAGGTTGCCACCGTACCGCTGGCGCCACCACCCGAGCCCACCACGATATCGGCGATACCGTTACCGTTCAGGTCACCCGCCGCCACGGTGAGTCCACCCTGGTAACCCGGGGCAAAGGCATAGAAGCTGGCAACCGCCAGGCCAGTCGCACCGCTGATGACCACCACATTGGGTGCCCCACCTGCGGTTGGCACGGCGATGATATCCTGCACGCCGTCACCGGTGACATCGGCCACCGCGGTGCGCACGCCACCTGTCCAGCCCGGGAAAACGGTGACGGTGCTGACCACACCAGCAGCGGTTTTCACCGAAATCTGGTTGCCACCCTGACCATTCTGGGCCACGCTGGACGACCAGACCAGACCCTGGCTGACTTGTGGTTGGTAAGTGAAAGCAAGCGTATTGCTGGTCACGCTGATGTTGTTGGTCAGATCCTTGAAAGTACCCGCATTGGCCGTGACGGTGATCGCGGTGACCGCACCCGGATTCAGTGGTGTGATTGCCACGGTGTAGATGGTGCCATCGCCACCAAGCGGCATCGTGATGGCACCGGCTGTGCCACCCGTGACCACCAGCAGTGTGGCATCGCGCAGCAGCACCGGCTCACTCATCGTCATGGTGACATAGATCGGATTGGTCGAGGTGATGTTGCCAGGCTGCAACACCGCGCTCAGAACCACCGTGGGGGCCACCCCATCGTATTCCACCGTGATACTATTGGAGGCCACGCTCGGGTTGGTGGCGTTATCTTCGGCGACATTCTCCACCAGGCTCACAACCACCGGGCCGTTAGCCAAAGGCAGAACCGCGAAAATATACAAGGTGGGATCCACAGGATCCTGCACAAAAGATCCACCAATCAGCGAACCATTTTGCACATTCACATCCGACGAGGTGAAGCCGTTAACGGTCTCGGTCCACTGCACGGAGAATACCAGAATGGTGGAGCTGGTTGGAGTGGTACCAGGATCCACATAGGTCAGGAAGGGAACCGGTCGCACATTGTCAAAAGTGATACTGCCCGAGCTGGCACTGTTGGGGTTGCCAGCCGCATCAATGCCGGCGTTGGCAGGAACAGTCACCGTGACGAGCCTGGTGCGCTCCCCGATACCGCTGGCAGCCACCACCACCGAGTACCTGGAGGCATCGGAAACATTCGGGGTGAAATCGGTGATGGTGCAACCTGAAACCACCAGGCTGGCACGCGTGAAGCCGGTCACCGCCGAGCTGAAGACAATATCAAAGGTGGTCGACTCCAGATTGGTGGGATCTGTGTGCCCAGGAGTCACAGTCACTGTCGGGGCAGTGAAATCGGCCAGTACGGAAGTAATCAATGTCTTAGGCAAGGTATTGCCCACATTGTCTTCTACCCCGGTGATGTAGAATTCATAAATACCTTCGGGCCCATTCTGCCAGAGGGGAATCATTGGCGTGATGGTGTATTCCGCTATCAGGCCAGTGGCCCCGGCGGGTACACTGCCAGTGTAAATGACATTGAGCGGCACAACGCTACCATCCGCCAACTGCACGGTCATGGCACCAGCCAGGGTGGAGGCATTGACACCACCCACGCCATTTACCACCACATAAATCTTGATGGCCGGGGTGGTGCTGGTATTGGTGAGCGTGTTGAGAACATAAAGGGTCTGGGTATTGAGCACCGCTAGCAGGGTGGCAGTAATTATCACCTGGTTGGGAGAGATGGCAACGATGGTGGGAAGTACACCGTTATCAATGACCGGTCCATTGATGGTGAGGATGCTGCCTGAGCCGATGGCATTGGCGGCACCCAGGGTTACAACCGCCAAGGATTCAAATTCGAGAATACCGGAAAGGGTTGGAGTGGAGTTGCCATAAGCGTAGGTGGAGGAGTTGTTCCCCATCAGGATGCGATTGTTGGAGACAAAATTGCCATAAAACTCCAGGTTGCCACCCAGGGTCGCATCACCAACCAGATGGATAATAGCTGTGCCTGACGCTGCATTGTTTTCCAGACCCAGATAGGAGCCGGGCCTCACCTCGATTGCCGGGGAACTGGTGATGGTACTGGTGTAGTTAAATACACCCTGGATGAAAGTAGTCGTACCCAGGTTGTAGTCGATGACCATTGGGGTTGCGGTGGTACCGTGAATGGTGACGGGGCCACCATCCGAGGCCAGAATCAGGTCCCTGGTGATGGTAACATTTTCATTGAAGGTACCGGTCTTCAGGAAGAGAGTGCCGCCCATATCGGTCATCTCCTGGCCCTGACTGATCAGGCTTCCGGGATAAACAACGACCACGGGTGCGGCAAAGTTGCCCCATCCACTCAACAGTTGCGTATTGAACTGCAAGGTGAATGCAGCGGCTGTCACCTGCGAGCCGGCACCAAACATTGCCAGGTTGATGTTACGGATAAAGATCACATTGTTGTCATTGCTGGATGTGTAGCTGCCGGCTTCCACATTCAGAGTGCCATTGGGGGCGGTGAGGAATACACCGTCGCTGATGGTGGAACCGTTGTTGACCGTCACCGTGGGGGCCGTGATGTTTCCCGAGCCGACCGCCAAAAGGGCGCCGTTGCTGAGTTCAAAACTGAGCGCGGTCGGGGGTAGGGCGGTCACTGAATTGATCACACCGGTCACGGCGAAATCGCGGTTGATATTGACCACATCGGTGGCATGATTGCCGACAATGATGGCGCCCGCATAAGCGAAAGTGGTCACGCCAGCATCGGTAATGGTGGCATCAATCAACGACTGAATGGTGGTGCCGGGGCTGGCTATGCCATAGACCTCGGGCGAACCACCATTATCGAACTCAAGGTTGTCAATGTTTGTAAGTGAATCCACGCCATCGGGACTGCCTGGACGATTGTCAGTCACTTGCAGCACACCCGTGCTGGAATTGTAGTTGAAGGAGTAATCGGAGTAGCTGCCCGAGAAGCGGGCCCTGTCGGTTCCGGCAACGCCATCAATGGTATCGTTACCCACGCCACCTGTGAAGCAGTTGTCACCCGAGTCGCCAGTCAGCACATTGTTGGCACTATTACCAATGACCTCCAGTACCGCAGTTGGAAGAACAAACGCACCACGAGCAAAAGTCATCGCCGCCGAAAAGGGAACGGTGGCACCCGGAGCGACATATTCGCTGAGGGTGACCTGGAAGAGACTGGTGCCAGGGTCAACGGCATCGACCTGCAGGATAGCGGCATTGGCAGTGAGGATATTATAGCCGAGAGTGCCTGTGGAGATATCCGGGGCGGCCACGCGAATGGTGTCGCCCGCCTGAACCGGGCCATTCTCGGATTCACCGAGATCTTGGTAATACTCGTTGATACTGGATAGTGCGAACAGGTATGGGAAAACATTGAAGCCGAAAGTGGTCAGGGCAGAGCCCTGCTGGCGCACATTGCCATCGGGAGTCTGCACGCCCACATAATTGTTGATAAGATTGGTGGCCAGAATTGCCCCGTAGTAGGAGAGGGACGGCCGGCTGGATTGCAGGGCATACAAGGACTGGAAGGCACCGTTGTTGGCATTGGCCGGGTCGGTGGGGTTGGTTGCGAACGGGTTACTCACCAGATCGTTGCCGGTGATGGTCGGCAGGCCCACATCGTAAATCGAAGTGGTATTGGCTGGGTCGTTGAAATTGCCCATCAGATACACAGCGCCGAACAGGCCCTTGGTGATTTCGTTGCGGCTGATCTCCATGCCGGCGGAAGGCTGTCCGTAACCCGTGGCATTGGCCAGCACTACGCTGCCGCCAATCTTGTTTTCCGTGATCAGGAATTGGCTGATACTGCTGGAGACCACTTCGTTGGCAGCATTCAGAGTGGGGTTGACATCATAAAAGTACACCGCAGTGGCGGTGGTGCCAGGGGCCATCTGCGTGTCGGCATTGGTGCGATTGCAGTTGAGAAACAAGTCTTTCAGGGTGGTATTGTTAACATCTATGAATATCAGTTGGCCCGACCCATCCACGGGGTTGGCCGCATCGGCATTGATCGGATTGAATTCGAGACCGGTGATGGTGACATTAGGAGCATTCACCACCAGAAGGGCCTGGGAGTTGTACCCTTGCGACCCCAGACTGATGGTTGTCTGAATATTGGCCACATCGGTAATAGGATTCCAAGCTTGGTCGGTTCCCTGAATGGTGACCGACTTGTCGATCAACACGCTCACCACATCGGTGTTTTGGACCCACGGAGTGCCTTGTTCAGTCATGGCACCGGGAGCAATGCTCAGGGTATCGCCGTTGACCACCACACTCTGGTCGAGAGAGGCCTGAAGCGTTGCCCAAGGCGACAATTGAGTGCCCGCATTGGAGTCACTGCCATTGAGCGGATCAATGTACCAGAGTGTTGCTGGAGTGATTCTGTCTTCCAGGGATTCCAGACCAATTTTTTTGGCTGCCACAGACTTCACTGCAACGGTGTTGCGGAAAAGGATGCGGGACAACCAGTTGCGGCGGAACGAGCTGAGTTGGGACATAATGGATTCTCGCAAAAAATTTAGGAAATTAGACTGTCACGGCAATCATCGGCCTAAAAGACACACTCTCCGTAATGAAAATCACAAGAACCTTTACGACATCACTGTTTTGACACACACAACAGGACCGGACCTATCCCGGCGTTCGTAATCAAACTTCCTGCAATGGATGGCACTGCAGGACACAGTTCCCCCTTAGGCAGGCTGGATCCAGCAAGATAATCGGACCTGCCGATCTAGTTCCACACTCTACCGCCTTTGGCACGAATGGGCAGTCAATTACCTTTAGGCTAATTGTAGCGACTATTCCAAAAAAGCAAGATGGAGCAACATGATTGGAAGATAGCTCTCTTTTTCGTGCCATGCGGAAAGAGCCGGGGTAATTTTCTTGAAAGTCGTGATTCTCCCAGTCGGACTTGGCCTGAAATTGCTTTCTGGATTAGACTTGGGTGTTGCTTCGTTTTTTTTGGAGGGCTGGCAAGGATGCTTCAATTCTGCAAAGCAGCTGGTTTGTTCGCCCCGCTGTTGCTGGTACTGTCAGCCGGAACGATGCAGGCCCAGGGCTGGGCTGAAAAAATGTTCATCCAGGGAACCAGCCACGACTTCGGCATCGTGCCCAAGGGGGCCCAGCTACTGCATCGCTTTTCCATCACGAACATTTATGCCGTCCGCATGGAAATTGTTCAGGTTCAAAGCGGTTGTGGTTGCGTTTCAGCTGTGGCCAGCAAACGCTTTCTTGAGCCGCGCGAGACCGCCACCATTGATGTGTCGATGGATGGCAAGCGCTTCGACGGCGCAAAAAATGTGGGGGTGCGGGTAACCGTTGGACCCGAGTTTGTCTCATCCGCCGAACTGAAAGTGATGGCAACTTCCCGCGCCGATCTGGTTTTCAACCCGGGCCGTATCGTTTTTCCTCCTCAGGCCAATGGGGCAAGCCTGACGCAAACAGCCGACATGGAGTATGCCGGCAATTTCCCGCTGGAAGTGCGGGAGGTGGTGGTGAACCAGGTACCAGTGGAAGCTACTTTCAAACAGCTGTATCGCGAACCAGGCCGTGTTGGATACCAGGTGAGTGCCACCCTGAAAACGGATGGCCCTCCAGGTGCCTTCAAAGACACCATTTTTTTGAAAACAAACGACCCCACGCTACCTTTGGTGAGTCTGCTGGTGGAAGGGAATGTAGAATCCACCATCTCCATCACCCCGCAAAAACTGGCGCTGGGTGGCGTTACCCAAGGCGACCTGCTCACCCGCAGGGTGGTGATACGGGCGCAAAAACCCTTTCAAATCCTGGCGGTCGATGGCACTGGTCAGGGTGTGGAATTGGCAGGTGAACTTTCTGCCCAACCGGCTTCCGTGCAAACTGTCGCCCTGAAAATCCAGATACCCGGACCCGGTGAATTCCGCCGGGAGATCCGCATTCGCACCAGCTTGCAGGAAGCCCCCCTGGTGCTGGCCATCGACGGTATGGCTGCCCCCTGAAAAAGGCCCGCCAGTTAGCACATCTCAGCTTTTGCTGCCTTCTACCTGGATGCCAAAGCCTTCCAGATCCAGTTCCTCGGGTTTTTCACCGTCGTGCGGCCCACCCCGCTCCACCAGCGTGCGAACAATGAACCACAGGCTGGCAGGCTGGCCGGTGTGATCGTAGCCGCTGGCGTTCACATCCCCCTCCACCAGCCAGGCCCAGTGCCTCCGCTCGGTCCCCGGAACACAGTCCTCCTGCCACCCCTTGAGAACCCGCAACAGGGCCTGCTGAGCCGAGCGCCATTGCTTGGGATCGCTGATGGACAGGCGCACTTCGCCTCCCATGTCTTCGGGCTCGGCCCCAATAGCCTCTTTCACCGCCATGAACATGCGATGCTCCAGCTCCACACAGCGCCAAGGGCTGTGCAGCACCACATTGAGCTTGGGAGTTTCGAAAGCCAGTCCGTGCAGTTCTATTTTCATGATTTTAGTCTAGCCAACGGCAGAGTTTTTCCCAGACGCACTCACCACGTTTTGCCCCGATAGGCGCGTGGCACCCCAGGCCCGCAAACCCAACAGGGCCACCAGCCAGCCCAAGACCCGATGGCCCAATGAAGCCACCATCCCGGTAGCCCTGCCGGTTTCTCCAACCACCTGCGTGTACAAGGCACCGTAACCCCATTCGCCAATCCCCAACCCGCCAGGAAACAGGGGCACCGCCATCAGCACCATGCCCAGAGGAACCAGCAAGAAGTGCCAGCCCAGGCCTGGGAGGGTTTCTTTCATAGGGTTGTCTCCCAGTGCCTTGGCAACCAGAAAAAAAGACAAAACGAAAAGCACTTGCCCGCAGGAAGTGATGAACATGGCCTTGGCCACGGCTAAAGGCCGGTGCCGGTACCAGACGATCGCCCTGGCCAGCTCACCCAAAACCCCCAGCACTTGCGCTTTCCTGGCCATGGTTTTGGCCAGTTCTTCTGCCCAGAGGGAGGGAACCAATCCCAGCAGCGCCCAGACCACCAGCATCACCAGTGCAGATATTGCTACGGAATGTACCACCACCACCAGGGAGGGCGAAGCCTCCGCCATGCCACCGCCCCACAGGCGAAAAAAGCCGGCAACCGCCACCATGGCGAACAGCCCCCACAGGGCCAAAATCCGGTCAAAAATGACGCTGGCAACCGCAAAAGTGCGTTTATCCGGGTAGGACCGGGCAGCCAGAGTGGCTTTAACCAGATCACCGCCTACCGATCCGGGCAACAGGGTGTTGAACAGAATGCCAACCCAGCCCAGCCGCCAGGTTTCCCAGCCTGAAAGGGGCAGATCCAGCGCCCGTATCAACATCCCCCAGCGAATGATGGTGATACCGGTGGCTGTCACCTGGCAACACCAGGCAGCAACCAGCGCCAGCCAGTCGATTTCTCCGGTCAGGATGCGGTTATGCCACAGATGACTGAGCCCATTGCCCCCTGGCGGTTCCCATTGGCGATAGACCACGGCCACCAGCAGGCCGATGGCAAGGCCATACTTCAAAAAAAGAATCAAGAGCTTGCGCACCAACAGCCCCATCCCCGCGCAAGCGGACTGTACGGAAAAATCCGCAGCTGCATTTTCAACAAGTCGCGGCATCGGATTGACACCGCGGTGATTGTGTTCTAGTTTACAAGTCGTAAGGGGCTGTGGCGCAGTTGGTAGCGCGTCTGAATGGCATTCAGAAGGTCACGAGTTCGAATCTCGTCAGCTCCATTCTTTTTTTCAGTACTGTACCACTTGGTTTTACGAAGCGACCCACCGGAATTACCCGGTGGGCTGCTTCGTTTTATGCCTGCTTATATCAAATTATCGCCTGGGGGGATGGCTGCCATTTCGGCCGCGGACTCCCGGTCTTCCCGGTAAAGCAACAGGCCGAAAATGGTCACAACTGCCCCGCCTATCAGGTAGAAAGCCGGCGTCATGTCCATGTGCGTGCTTTTGCGCATGTATTCCACTACCAGCGGCGTGGTTCCGCCCAGCAAGCCCATCGACAGATTGAAGCCAACGCTTAGAACGGTGCAACGCACCTGAACCGGAAGCATAGTGCACAAACCTGCCGGACTAGAAGCCATGAAAGGCACCAGCAAGACCACAAAGGCAAACTCTGCCAGCAGGTCCACCCATGCATCATGGTGGTGCATCAGGGTGAAGAGGGGATAGCTGAAAAGGAGGATCCCCAGGGTACTGGTCCACATCATGCGCAGTGGGCCAATCTTGTCCGCCAGCCAGCCAAAGCAGGGGATAAGGAACAGCAAACCAACCATGCTGATGGTGTTGATCTCCAGGGCCCGGCTGGCCTGAAGATGCTCCACTTCCTGAAGGTAGGTGACCAAATAGACAAAAATGGTATAGAAACCGATGGCCGGCATCACATTGAGCAAGAAAACCTTCAGCACCAGAGCCTTGTGCTTTTTGAATGCCATCGCCAGAGGTGATTCCACCACCGTGGACTTCTGTGTGGCGGGCTCCTGATTGTGCTTGCGAATCCATAAGCCAACCACTGCCAGCAGCAAGCCAACTGCCTGGGGTAGCCTCCAGCCCCACGATTCGAGCTGATCCTGGGAAAGGATACGGGTCAGAATCGCCCCCACCGCCGAGCCAAGGAGGATGCCGGCCGAGGCACCAAAGGGGGCAAAACTACCCGCCAGGCACTTGTGCCGGGGCGATGCATGCTCCACCAGGAAAACAATGGAAGTGGTGTGCTCACCGCCCACCGACAATCCCTGGAGTATCCGGCACATTACCAGCATGACTCCTGCTGCTGGGCCGATCATTTCATAAGTGGGGAGAATACTGATGATGAAGGTAGGCAGGGCCATGAGCATTACCGAGGCGGTGAGTGCAAAGCCGCGCCCTTTCCTGTCGGCCAATTGCCCAAAGAGCAAAGCCCCGAATGGTCTGGCCAGAAAGCCGGCTGCAAAAGCCCCGAAGGCGGCGATGGTCGACGAGAGTTCATCGGTAGCCGGGAAGAACTGTTTGCCTATAATTGCCGCAAAAAACCCATACACCCCGAAGTCGTACCACTCCATGGTGGTACCCACCGTGCCCACGAGCACTTTTTTGAAGGGAAAATGATGAGGGGAAGCCGCCACAGCCATGATCTGCTCTCCTGCAAGCCGGAAAGCCAGCCGGCTTATGCACCAGGCCGGACTCATTCCACATTCAGGGCTGATCATCCACGGGAAAGTCTTCCAGCGCCATACTTATCCCCCATTGATCAGAACACACCCGACAAGAATCCCCAGGCCGATGGATTCTCAAAGGGCCGAGGAACGAGACTGCTTCTCCCTGAAAAAAAACACCCGGGCAGCCCTTCAGGGGCTGCCCGGGTAGCTGGAGCCTGAGAGATCATCAACGCTGGCGACGCAGTCCGCGACGGGATTGGCTCTCCGCCTTTCTGACAGGCACAACCGCCTGGACCTGGACCAGCTCACCGGTGGCAGATTTCGCATCCAGAACCTTCTGCCCCTGGGCGGCAGGGCATTGGGTACAGTCACCTGTCGCAATGGCTGCACCTGGACATTTGGCACAGGAATCTGCTGCTACTGCCGCAAAGGGGCATTTAGTGGCGGAGCCTGTCGCAACTGCCGCACCGGGACATTTGGCACAGGCACCTGCGGTAACTGCTGCAACAGGACATTTTGTAGCGAAGCCTGTCGCAACTGCTGCACCGGGACATTTGGCACAGGCACCTGCGGCTACTGCCGTAACGGGGCATTTTGTGGCAGAGCCAGTCGCAACTGCTGCACCTGGACATTTGGTACAGGCACCTGCGGCAACAGGGCACGCTCCCTTTGGCTCTTCCTGAGCCTCCACAAGAATCACTTTCTGGGAAACTGCCTGCACAAGAACCACCTTCGCTGTAGCGGTGGTTTTGCCAGCAGACGGAACGACAGGACAGCCGACGCATTCCGAGCAATGCGGGCATTCCTCTTCGAATTCGTCGTCCCCATCGGCTTTCAATTCGCACTGGGTGATGATCGGCCCAAACCAATACAGGTTCGCCTGGGTCCTCTGGTGAGGCAAGCCATTATCACCTTTTTTGATGTGAACGATGGTCACACTGGAAGGGGCGGTGCCACTGAGACCGAAACCGAGGGTGATCGTATTTTTGGTATTCGCCTCCCCTGCAGTTTCGATAGCACTGTCTTCAGCAGGATCGGCAAGGATTTCCGCCTCGGTCATATCGATCTCGTCTGTCCCCTCGGCCGGATTTCCCGGGCAAAAGAAGGGGCAGTCTTGCAGGCAGCAGTCGGTCCAGGGGCAAGGTTGCGAAACCACCGGGCAGGCCGGGGTGGTGGTTACAGCCTGACATGCTTTGGGGCAAGTGTGGGAAACCACCGGGCAGGCTGGAGTGGTGGCTGGAGCCGGGCAGGTTTTGGGACAACTGTAGGGACAGGCAACCTGCCCCAGTGCCAGCGCGATAATCGCTAGAAACGACATGAATAATCCTCCGGTGACATCCGGGAGGATTAGGCGCGCGCAGGCATGCGCAATCGCCGGCAAACGGCTGGCAGCAGATTCCACCAGATCACTTCAGGCTGCTCCCCGAGCAACCTTTCACGGTTGACCAGGTAGGCATCCAGGCGACCCAGAATCTCGCGCGCCTCACCCTTCCCCCAGGCAAGTCTGGCGCGGCGGATAGCAAGGTACTCGAAATAAGACAAGAGCGATCCCGGCTTCAGAAGGCGTTCGAGGGTTTCCATCAGGCGTTGCGTCAGGTCCAGGCTGAAGTTGTTGAAAGGAAGTCCACAAACCCCAGTGTCGAAATGTGACTTACCCTCGAAGTGAAGCAGATCAGCCTCCACCACTTCCACCTGGTGGGCATAGGGGGCCAGCGAGGGGTCGTCACGGAAGGAGCGCTTCAGAAAATTGGCCAGCTGCGGGTTGATTTCCACAGCAGTCAGGGTGTCCCCCGGACGCAAATAACGCACCAGCCGGCGGGTGACCGCCCCTGTGCCGGGGCCTGCCTCCAGTATTTTCCAGGGGCCACGGTTGGGTCGGCGCAATTCCCGACACAGAGAATCAGCCAGGAAAGGACCGCTGGGCCCGATAGCACCGGTGGTGGTGAACTGTGCTTTCGATTGCCGAAGAAAAGTAGACCATTCCGTCAGAGCCGCCATGGGAATCCTCAAATCGCCAGCGCACTGAAAACGCAGAGTATTAGCATATCAGTTTTGAAAATAAGAACGCCCACGCCAGGCAAAACGCATCCCCAGCCACGCCATCAGGCGAGCCTGCCACTGGATGGTCAGCAGCAGGGCGACCCCGATCGGATGCAGTACAGCACCTAAAGCCGACTGCCGGAACCGCGCCACCCCCGCCAGGCGAATGAACAGGCCCGGAAATCCTCCAAGCCAGCCCAGAGCAAAAGCCAGGGAACCCGGCCCCTCAAGAATCCATGCCATCACCATCACCACCCATGGCCCCACCTGGCCCAGCCCGAGCAGCACGGTTGCAGGCACTATCATCCGGTTTGACCCCAGACCCTCGGTGGCATTCTTGGCCAGCCCACGCCAGGTCTGGACCGCGCCGTGGTACATGCGGCAACTGGCCAATGGTGTGGCATCGCACAGATCGGTAGCCAGGCCCGCCTGGCGAAAGGCACGGGGCAGATGAATACCATCGTGCAAGGTGGCCCGGATAGCCGCATGACCGCCGGCCTGAAAATAGGCCTCCTTGCTGGCCAGGAACAACTGACCACAACCAGAGGCGTAGGCCGGGCTGGTGCTTTTTCGCATGCGATCGAGCGGCAAGAACCCCAAAAGCACGAAATGGATCAGCGTTATGAGCATCTTTTCGGATAGCGTGCCAGTCAGTTGGCGTGGCACCCCCGAGACCAATCCGGCACCTGAAACATGCAGGAATCCAGCCAGCCGGGAAGCCCCACCCGGTTCGAGACGCACATCAGCATCCACCCAGAGGAGCAATCCATGCCTGGCGCGCTGTGCCAGCACCCAGCAAGCGTGCTGTTTGCCGCACCATCCCGCCGGCAAGGGGGGCGCCAGCTCCAGGCGCACGCGGGCATCCAGCAGGCTGAGGGCGCGGACCCGTTCGGCGGTACGATCGCTGGAATGGTCATCGAGCACCACCACCTCCAGCTCGGTTCCAGCGCAGCCGCTTTGAAGCGCGCTCCGCACGGCCTCCTCGATGCCAGCCTCCTCATCGCGGGCGGGGATCAGCACCGAGATACTGATCGGGCCCAGCGTGGCGGGTGGTTCACCCGGGGGCAAATAGGCCCTCAGGTTGCGGAAAAATAGCAAGCAAGGCGGCAGGGCCAGAACCAGCGAGACAATGGAGAGCCAGGCAAGCGTTGTAAAAATCATGGGTATCCACCATCGCCGATTTCTTTGGTTTTTCTGACAGCGATCGCGGCAGCATGCGTGCCATCAAACCGGCGCAGCCCCAACCAGGCAGAAGCCCTGCGGATCCGGTCATACATGCCCCCCACGCCGGCCCGGCCAGTGTGGAGGGTGTGAAAAATCCCGGGATCCCGGCTGATGCCTGCCAAAGCCAGATTGTCCATGGTTTGCTCCAGCCGGCCCGCCAGTAATCCTCCCCAGGCTTCGGCGCTGATGGGTCGGGAAGGATCAACCTGCAACGGTTCACCAAAATGGGCCAGCGCCTCGGGCGAACGCTCGTCCCAGAACGGATACTCGATGGCCAGAGGCAGAACCATGGCCGGCTTGCGCCAACGCGCCAGCACCCGGGCCAGCCCGGGCATGAGGGTGACGGGCCTGGACCGCGGATCGGTGAAGCGCCCCTGGGCGGTGATCCAGAGGATGGTTCCCGGCGTGTCGAGAACAGCACGCGAGCACTGGAGAAAACGGGCGGCACCGCGCGCCGTCCCCTGCTCCACTCCGAAAAATCCCAGTTTTCGGAAAAATCTGTAGGTTTCAAGCGCACGGGCATCGATAGGTGAGTAGATGACGCGGGTGGGGAAGCGGGCACTGAGTAGGGTACAGACCACTGGATCCCACCAGGAGGGATGATTGGCAAGGATCACCAGAGGCATGGCCGGATCCGGATCGGAATGATCGCCAGCCAGACACTGCGTGGGCGGCAGCAGGCGCAGTGCATGAAAATGTGCCGGAAAATAGTAACGCCGACAGTACCATCGGAACCAGGCAAAAATCCGCTGGGATCTGGGAGGCAGTTCATCCGGTCTGTTTGCCATCATGGCAGGTTCAGGCCGGCACGGACTGGATGGCGGCGGACTTGACATCCTGGTCCACCGTGTCGCCCGCAATCCAGCCGCTCATCAGCGCCATGGGCATACCGGGTCCTGGATGAGCCGATCCGCCCGCAAGGTACAGACCTGGCACATCCGGACTACGATTGGCTGGCTTGAAGGCACCAAACAGCCGGCCATGGCTCGCCAACCCATAAATTGCCCCATTGAGCACCCGGTAACGGTCGTGAATCCCCTGCGGGGTGAGTGACCCCTCGAAAACGATCCGGTCGCGAATGCCCTTCATGCCGCCAGTCTGCTCCAGCTTGTCGAGAATCACCTCGCGATATGCAGGCAACATCCTGGACCAGTCATGATGGGGTCTGAGGTATGGCGTGTGAACCAGCACATACAGTGCCTCACCGCCAGGCGGGGCCACCGAGGGATCGGTGGCGGCTGGCGCGCAGACATAGCAGGTGGGGTCGGATGCTGGCTCACCCCGGTTGTAGATCGCGTCGAACTCTTCCTCTGGGTCGCGGGAGAAAACAAAATCATGATGGGCGATGTGGTCGTAGCGTTGGTTCAGGCCCAGATAGAGCACCACGCCCGAGCAGGCTGGCTCGTAGCCCCGGCGGGTCTCAAAACGATCGGGGGCGCGGCCAGGTACCAGTAGTTCGCGGTGGGTCCGCACCGTGTCCGAGTTGGAGACCACAATATCAAAAAGGTGTGGTTCCCCGGAGGAATCGACCACACCCGTGGCGCGGCCCGAGGCGTCCTGGGTGATCCGGGTGATTTCGACGCCCTGGCGGAAGGTAACACCCAATTCCCCCGCAAGTTTCAACAGGGCACGCGGCACTTCGCGGGTGCCTCCCATGGGGTACCATATCCCCTCATCAGTTTGCATGTGAGCTATACTGCAGAGAACCGCCGGGGAACCAAAAGGCGACGAGCCGACATATTGGGTGAAATGGTCGAGCATCTGGGCCAGACGCTCATCGGGAATATACTTGCGCACGGTGGCTGCAACGGTGCTGGTTGGCCGCATGGACAGCACATCACCCAGCGTCGTGAGATTGACACTGTCCTTGAAAGAAAACATATCCCAAAGAGAGCCAATCGATTTCCAGAAGAAAAACTTCTGACTGATATTGCTCAGCCGGCGCGAAAGTTCCTGGAACTTCTGGTAGCCATCCGCGCTGCGTGGATCGGTCTCCCGCAGCTTCCCGATCATGGCCTGGACATTTTCCACGAGGTCGAGCGGTGGGCCCTCTGTGTAAAAGCAACGCCACTGCGGATCAAGACGCACCAGATCGAGTCTATCCTCCATCTTCAGACCGGCCTCGGCGAAGATGCGCTTGAGAACCGAAGGCAGGGTCAGGATGGTTGGCCCCATATCGAAGCGAAAACCATCCCCCTCGAGCACGGCAGCCTTGCCGCCAGCCCAGTCGTTTTTCTCAAACAGCGT
This sequence comes from Planctomycetota bacterium, assembly GCA_003669555.1. Lineage (GTDB taxonomy): Bacteria > Planctomycetota > Planctomycetia > Gemmatales > Gemmataceae > UBA6894. The sequence continues at coordinate 1,612 of QWOS01000064.1, read as the reverse complement.
CACATCGTATCCACGGGCCGCAAGAGTGCAGGCCGAAGCCAGCCCACCCAGCCCACCACCAACAATTCCGACCTTTTTCCGGGTTTTAGCCACCATGATTGTCCGACTCCTTTTTTCCTGCGGTTTGCCCTGAATCCGGCGCAGGTCAGACAGCAACTTTGCCGCTTGCCTTGGGGGGACTTACCCTGGCACCGCCCAGCGGCCACCACCCCGAACGCAAAGCCGCGCCCTCTTCATCACCGGGAATACAATGATCGTAAGGCTGGCCCATGTCTTTCAACAGCAGGCGCGAGCTGATACGGGCAGACTCGTAGATCACCGGCAAGCCGCTGCCAGGGTGCGTGCCTCCACCTGTCAGGTATACGCCCTCGAGGTCCTCGAAGCGGTTGCGCGGCCTGAGGTGCAGCATCTGGCCCAGATTATGCGCCAGGTTAAAAACCGCGCCACGATGGACGGCATATTGCTCCTGCCAGTCATCCGGGGTGAGCATGCGCTCGTGCCGGATCAGCGGACGCAAATCGGGCAGGCCCAGCTTGCGGAGCTGGTCGAGGGCCAGCTCGCGGTAACGGGGCGCCTCTTTTTTCCAGTCGATGTTCGGGTGCATGTGCGAAACCGGCACCAGAACATACAGCGAGCTATGGCCGCGTGGAGCCAGCGACGGGTCGATGCGGCTAGGGTTGTGGAGATAAAATGACGGGTCAGGGGAAAGCTGATGCCGTGATTCGATATCCGCCAGGTTCCCTTCGTAGTCGCGGCTCATGTAGATGCTATGGTGGTCAACCTCGGGAAAGGTGCCTTCCACCCCCAGGTACAGCATGAAGGTCGAGCACGAAAATTTCTTGCTGTCGATTTTGGCATCCGTCCAGCGCCGGCGTAACTTGTCAGGGACGAGCCGCCGCATGGCATGACAGAAATCGGCGTTCATCAGCATGGCGTCACAACCATGACGGCCTGAGGCTGTGACGGCAGCTTTCACTCTCCGGCCCTCGAATTCGAGCCCGGTCACATCCTGGCCGGTGAGGATGCGCACACCCATGCCGCGAGCCACCTTCGCCATAGCCTCGCTGACCGCCCCACAACCGCCCATCGGATGCCAGACACCGTGCTCGTACTCGAGGAAACTGAGGATGGAAAAAAGGCTGGGACATTTGAAAGGCGACATCCCCAGATATTTCGATTGAAAAGAGAACGCCAGGCGGATGCGGGGATCGTCGAAATACCGGGCCAGTTCCCGTTCCAGAGACAGCATGGGACGCAGCGCGGGCAGCAGCTTCATCATCGGCCAGGTGAGCACATCGGCCAGACTCTGGAATGGCTGCTCCAGTACTGGGCGAAAGAGACTCATTTTGCGCCGATTGTCAGCCATGAAGCGCTCGAACTGATCAGCATCGCGCGGGCTCACCCGGGCGATCTCCTGGCGCATCCGGGCTAGCTCAGGGGTAGCGCGAATGCTCCCGCCATCACCAAAAACCAGGTGATACTGCGGGTCAAGCCGACGCAGATCCACATGGCTGGCCAGGGAGGTTCCAGCCGCCTGAAAAATGCTTTCCAGGACACGGGGGTAGAGGAAAAATGTGGGGCCCAGGTCAAACTTGAATTCACCTGCCACCTG
>QWOS01000060.1 GCA_003669555.1 Planctomycetota bacterium | reverse complement strand
TTGCCGTTCTCCGCGAAGCCCAGGGCCACTTCCACGGCTCCCCGGTAGGAGTCGCCGTAGGGGCTTAGGGTCCGGACCGGTTCGCCCGAAGGGGTGAAGAAGGCGACTGTGCCGGCCATGCCGCCGCCAGAACCGACGATGATGCCCCGCGACCCGTTGCCAATGTCGCCGGCGGCGATTGACACGCCGTTGGTGGAGCCCGGGAAGGCCAGGAAGGAGGCGGTCACCGCATGGGTGGCACCATCGAACACCACGACATGCGGGGAGCCCGAGGCGGCTGACGCGATGATCTCAGGGGAACCATCCCGGTCCAGGTCGGCCAAGGTGACATTGACCCCGCCGGTGTAGGAGGGCTGGAAGGGGCGGATCTGGTCGACCTGGGCCCCGGTGTCGCTGTCGAACAGGTGGATGAGCGGGGCTGAGCCCGCAGGGGACCCGATAGCGAACAGGTTAGCGGTGGGGGCCAGGCGCTCCTCGAGGCGGTCCAGTGCGGGGCGGTAGGAGACGGCCGGGCGTCGGGTGGCTGCCGTTATCCTGGGGAAAAGGCGTGCTAACAGGGAGTGGAGCTTCATGGGCGGTCCGGGATGCTGGACAGGGTGCGGCGGGTGACGGCGGGGAAGGATTGGGCGGGCCCCCAGAGGTATGATCCTGTGTTACTCGACAAGCAGTACCACGGCAAGTGCCAAAGATGGGGTTTAGGGAAAAAGGTCAGATGGGTGACTTCGAGGTGTATGCTGCGGGGATTGTAATCAAATGAGGAAAAAGGCAGGGATCTTGCGGAAAAAATCAAGGGAAGGCGAAGGTGGTAGGTGTGCACCAGATGGCTAAATCGGCTCGACCATTATTCGGGAGGCATTGAGAAGCTACTAAAAGGAATTACCTGGCGAGGAGGGGACATCAGTCTTTGGGCAACAAGAGGCCAAAGCTGGTTCGCCCCATGATCAATTCATCGGTCGCACGGTAAGACTGTCATAAGATGTTTCGCCACGAAACCCAACAGATAAGTGAAGGTCTCGGGGCGAAAATCATCCTTGGGTTGCCAAATTAAGGGCAGACAGATGAGAATTACCGAAGCTAAGAATTGGCAAAAAACTGTCCAATCTTTTGGGTCCACCTTAGGAACCGGACCGCATGTTTGCCCCCCTGGTGATCGATGGCCCCATGAGCTCCCTGGTCTTCGAAAGTTATATCACCAACACACTTACCAAGGAGGTCAGACCCGGCGACCTCCTGATTAGGATGAATTTCTGCAACCCGGGCCAACCCTGCCAGGTTCAGGGCCGAAGCGGGCCGTCAGTTTGCAAACCGCAGCCATTTGTGGGCGATCGCCTGCAGGTCGTTGGTATTCGCCTGAGCTGAAAAATAGCCGCGCTCCAGCGATTCGACAGTCTGATCCAGCTCGGTCCGCTGGGCTTCGGAAAGGCCTGCGCCCCGCCGTGCCTTGCCGAGCAAGGCCAGGAGCTGAAAGACATCGAGGTTGTCCGGAATGGTCAGGGCTGTCACGGTGCCGGCTTTTTTGCCGCCGCGTAGGAGGGTAAAACCAATACATGCCAAACCCAGCAGGGCACCCCCACCCACCAGGGCATAGAGCAGTGGGCTGGCGGATTTTTTTCCGTAGCTGGATTCAAGCTGGACGGTTTGGGTGGCATTGGCCAGGTCAGCGTCAGCATAGCGCTGATACACCATCTCGAATGACGGATTCTTCGAAGAACCAAAGGTGAATTCCTCAGGTTTGATGCCAGTCTGGGCGGCCAGTTGCACCGTCCAGCTACGCTCGCCATTGATGGCCAGGACAGCCTCGGGGTCGAAGCGGGTCACCGAGGCCGGTTGTCCCTGAATGCTGGTCACCTCAAAGCCCGGCGGGGCCAGGTTCACCAGGTTGTCGAGTTCGCCCGGTAGCCCCACAGCAGCCGCTTTCACCTCAAGAATGAGCTTGCCCTGCGCCGCCTGGCGCTCGTCGAGCACCTGAGTGATGACCGTCTTGCCCAGGGGCCGCGGGTCACCCTGGGCGGGGGTGGCATCGATCGGCACCGCCGGAGAGCTGACAGGCAGCACCATGTAGCCTGATGTATCGATGAAATCCATGTCCAGCCGGACCGGTGGAATGCGGTCCACCTGCGGGCCTTTGGGCTTGAGTAGCAGGTAGGCGTAGGGTGTGAACCGCCAGCCGTATTCCGCTGTGGCGCGGGAGTTCACCTTCTCGTCCTGGAAGGTGACGGAAATCACCTCAAACTGCTGCTTCAGTGCCTCGCGCACCGATTCGGTGAAGCGGTCGCGGTAGTCGGTGGTGGGGCGCCCGTAGTTGTACGAGTAGCCTCGTCCGCTGTTCTGGTTTTGCAGGTAGCGCGAGAAGCCGCCCGATTCACGCTCAATCTCGCGGGTGTGGCGCAGGTTGACGAAAGCTCCGAATACCCCGTCGTGGCCCACGCGGCTGGAACCATCCAGCACCAGATCCAGTTTGACCTCGGAAACCAGATCCTTGTAGTAGTCGTATAGTTTGCGGGCCTCCCAGGCGGCCTTGTTGTCGCCCACGATATCGAAACCGGCCTTCAGATAACGGAATTTGGCCGCCGGCTTCACCCCCGAAAGACGCGTGAACAGGCTATTGGCGAAGCGGTTCATGTGCTGCTTGCCCAATTCACCCGGCAGGGTGGCAAGTGCCTGACGCACCAGGGCTGGCTGGCGGTTGTCGAGCAGCTTCTCCTCGTCGATAAAACGCACATCCACCGCGCCCAGGCCGGCGTGGAACCACTGCTCAAACGCCAGCAGGGACTGATCGTCCTCCGCCAGGCCCGGTGCCATCGCACAGTATTGCGCGGCTGCCTGGCCATAGAGCGACATCGACTCGTCACGGCGGGCGGCGAAGGCGGGGTCTTTGGCGATCTCTGACTGGTAGTTGATCTCATCGTGCAGCAGCGACGCCATGGCGAGAGTGAGCGACCAGTCTGCCGGGAAGGCTTTGCGGGCGTTGGCTGTCACTTGCAGTGCCAGGCGGTAACCACGCAGCACCTCTTGCTGGATATCTTTCTGCTTGCGGTTGGTTTTTTTGTCCTCCTGGGCGGCGGGGTCGCGCCACACGCCAGCCAGGTTTTCGCGCATCTGCTGCACCAGCCCGGAAAGCGTTCGGGGTTTTATCTGCGGCAACGGGCCGAACACCGATTCGATTGACTCGAGCTTGTACACCTCGGCACTGCTATGGCAACCCGTGAAAGCCTTGGCCAGCAGATCCTGGTTCACCTCACCAACAGGCAACTTGCGCAGGCGGGCCACCCAACTGGCCAATTCAACCAGGCTGCGTTCCTGCTTGGACCGCGTCAGGGGAATACCCTCGGCCCGCCGCTCGAAGCCGTAGAAGATCATCATCGGGTTGCGGGTTTGGCGGTCGTTGTTGAGGTTATGGTTGCGGGCCCAAACCTTGAGGAACTCGTCGACGAGTTGGCGGGCCTTGTCCGGATGGCTGGAGGCCAGCCGTTCGATATGGGGGAAGGCCTTTTCTTCCTCGCGCACCTTGAGAAGCAGACGGGCCACACCCTGCGAAAACTTGGGCTGGAAACCTTCCTCGGTGGCCTTCGCCCACTGGTCTCCCGGCATTGCCTCTAGGAGGTCACCCACACGGATGGCCTGGACAGAGATTGGCTGCTGGAAGCGCATGGCGGGGCCATCATCGTCATCGTTGGTGTAGAAGACATTGCCAAACTGGTCGAACGACATGCGCGGCCCCAGGCTCGCCGAACGGTCATACTGGCGGCTCAATTCGCCTTCTTTCAGCCAGGCTCCCGCCAGCAAGGTCAGTTGCTCACGCCACTCGGCGGCGCGCTGGGGTGCCGCCTTCAGCAGTGCTTCCACAGCCAGTTTTTGCAGTTTCAATTCACCCAGACGGCCAGCGGTCTGGCCAGGCTGGGATTGAATGCCCTGGGAAGTGCGTCCCCCCAGGGCGGCCAGGATTTCACGACCCCGGTCGATATGCCGGGTGAAGCTTTCCTCCAGCCAGTTTTGACCCAGCGTGTCCTTGACTCGGGGGGCCAATTCCACGGCCCGCCGCATGGCTTCATCACGCAACTCGTTTTTCACACCTTCCAGAGCCAGCGTGTCCTGGGTGATATTCCAGGCGTTTTCCAGGTCAATGGCCTTTTTGTCACGCAGATTGCGGGCCAGGTACAGTTGCGCCCAAAGCGATAGCGCCTCGGCGTCTTTTGCCGTTTTCGCTTCGGCCGGTTTGGGCAGGAATGGCTCACTGCTGGTTGCCTGGTTGGCTGCGACCAGTAGCTTGGCAAACTGCCGTCGGTCCAGCGGTGACTGGCCGGCGGGGAGCGCCGCCAGTTTCTGGAAGCGCGCCACCGTGTCTTCAATCACGCTGCGGCCATCACCCAGGGCTCGCGCCAGCAAACGGCCCAGTGGCTTCAGGTGATCGTCGCTGATGGGGACGGGGCAGGTGGAGGCGATCCCCAGCACATCTTCCACCGAAAAGCTGTTCTGCTCCTGAAATTGCGGTGGCACCTGCTGGCGCTGCTGCTGGGCCATGGCCAGCTGCATCATCTCCGCCGGGTCCGTCGGGGCATCAGCGGGGTTGGGCATCACCAGGGGAATCGGTGCCTGCAGGGCATTGAGAAACTGGGTATAGGCCAATTTGCCATCATCTGCGGGCAGAGATTTCAGGAAGGTTTTCACCTTGTCCCACTGGCTGAGTACTACCGCCTGGCGGAGGCGATCCATTTCCGCGTCCAGCGGGTCTGTTTTTGTTTCTTTTTTGGGGTCTGCCACCACGGCTGGGGGGCTGTTCACCAGATTCCACACCCGCAGGATGTTGGAAGGGCGCCGGTCCAGGGTGAGTTGCCTGAACTTGACCAGTCGCGGATCTTCCTTTTTCTCCGCAGTGTTTTTTCCATCCGCTGGAGCTGCCGGGGCATCCGCAGGCTTATCCCCCTCGGGCTTGACACCCTCCTTCAAGGGCTGGCCAGGTTTTGGCTTGACCAGTTGCACCGGCGCCACAACCTGGGCCCGCGATGCGGCCAAAGTTGCTGCAAGAAAAGTCAGGCCAAGGAAGGGTACACAACACAAGCGATTCATGGCTGCAGGTCCGCGAAGGAAAACCCGGGATGTCGCACAACGCAAAAGACCCGGCAGCAAATGCACAGCGTTTGCCCCGGGTCCACACTTGTCAGAGGTCTCCCGAGCTTTGGCATGGGAGCGGCTTTTTTAGTGCCCGGAGTTGTCAGGGGGGGGGCCGGAACCGGCGGACCGTGAGTCCTGCGGAGTCTTGCCCGGCTTTTGGCCGGGCTTTTTCCCCTTGCCATTGCACTTGCCGCTACAGCAACCCGAGCACTGTTTGGGCAGGTTCAACCCTTGCAGTTCGTCAAGGTCCATGCGGGCAAGTCGAATGGAGGCTTCCAGATCTTCCTGATGCTGCTTTTCACCAGCAGTATCGCCTGCGGCCCTGGACTGCTCAGCCAGAAGGCGGTAGGTTTGCCTGGCGGAATCGATTTCGGGTTCCCATTGGTCCTGGGTGCCACCCTCAAGCCGGATCAGCCATGCCATGTAGTAGCGGGCCTGGGCCAGGCTGTCGCGGGCGTCGGCCAGCACAGCGGCATCAGATTTTGGATCGGCGGTCAGCTCCTCCACCAGGGCTTGCAACTGCTGATGGGCCTCAGGTAACTGACCTGCCTGGATCTGCAGCTTGGCACTGGCCACCTGGATCTTGCGGCGTTCGCCCAGGGTACCTTCGGGGAGTGATTCCAAAGCCTCTTTGTACCTCTCCAGGGCACCTTCCAGATCGCCTGATTTCAGCAGCTTTTCAGCCCGGCTGAGTGACCTGTTAGCCACATCGGCACGAATCGCATTTTGGCCGGGCCCAAAATGCCAGGCGGCCCATGCCAAGGGCAGGACCAACCACGCCAGCAACAAACCCTTGCGCATGACTCACCCTCCGAAAAAACGGTGGCCAGGAGTCAAACCCAGCCGGAAAGCCCACCAACCGTGCCGTCTGTCTACCAGCATGCCCAGCCCATATCGTCAAGATAAGGACTGAAAGCAATCCTCAAGACCCAGAACCCTACCACAAATATAGCACCTTCACGCGCCTTGCAGGCAACAGCAAAGGCACAATCTGGTTAAGGTACCGCCCCCTGGGCCACCCGCTTTCCTGGCAGACCAGACCTGGCGGCTTCCTGTTGCCTGACACCAGGTAGCCAGGAGGAGCCCAAATAATGCAAAAATAGCGGCAGCAAACCCAGCAAGGCTGCCCCCAGAGCCACCGCCAACAGCGCATATTCGCGCTGCCCCAGTTTTTCCCAGGGGGACAAGCTGGGGACCTGGGTGAGAGCGGTGATGAGACTGGTGCCAATGTGCTTTTCGTTGCCGTTGTGATATTCTCCTCGCAACCGGGTGGCAAGTTGCCGCAGCGACGAGGCGTCTTGCCTGGATTGATGGCCGCCAATGAATTTGCCGGCAAGCGGGTCACCCACTCCCACCACCAGCACGCTGGAGACCGAATCAGGCATGCGCGGCATGCCGGTGGGCGGGATGGAGTCGCCATCGCTCACCACCAGCACCAGTGTGCTGCCAGGGTTCCAGGGGCGGGCGATTTTTGCCGCTTCCTCCAAACCGGAAAACAGGTTGGTGGGGCCAGATTTGAAAGCGTATTCCATGGGCAACTCATTGAGGATGTTGCGCACGATCTCCATATCGCGGGTGTCGATGACCACCGGCTTGGCATCGGTGTAGGTGGCCACCACCGTCAGTTTGTACAACTCAATCGGGCTGCGCTCGAAGAAGGATTGCAACAAATCGGCGGCGCGGCCACGCCGGGTCAGTTTGCCAGTCTGGCCCGCATCGGCAAGTCGCATGCTGGGCGAGACATCCAGAACCAGCAGCAGGTGGCGGTAATCCCCCTCGGGGATTTCGCCAATCCGGTGTGCCTTCGGCTGCAGGAGCAACAGGGTGGCCAGACCCCAGGAGAGCGCACCCGTCGCGGTGATCCGGATCCAGGGCGCCACCACTGCTGCCACAGGCCAGCGACGATGTGCCCCAAAGGCCAGTGGAGCCATCCGGGCCACTCGCCGGCCATGCAGCCACTCGGCCAGCAGCATGCCCACCATGCCTAACACCATGACCACCAGGGGGGTACTGATTACCATGGCGTGTACCTGAGCCCAAAGGCGGTCATGGCCTGCAGCCCCATCAGGGCCAGCCCGGCGATGCAGAAGGGGGCAAACCAGTCTTTGGCTTCGGCAATGGTTTTTTCCATTTTCGCCTGCCGCATCTGGTCGATTTTGGCGAAAATGAAACCCATTGCTTCGGGATCCTCAGCCAAAAAGGCCTCCCCACCGGTCTTTTGTGTGACCTGAATCACCTCGTCCTGCACCCGGTTTTGCCCGATGATAATGGCGAAGACCGTGATATTGTCCTTGGTCAAATCGCTGATGAGCTGGTCGGTAGTGTCGCCACGCAAGTCGGAGCTGTCGCCATCAGTGATCAGTACCACCATGCGGTCGCCATCCGTGCGGTCGGTCAGGACTTTTCGGCAATAACGCAGTGCCTTGGCGATTTCCGTCCCGGCCATCCAGGGCGGACAATTCTCGGGCCGCATAAAGGGCGGTGAGCACTGGATGGCCGAGGCATCCTGGGTGAGCGGGCACCAGTTCAGGGTGTTGTTGCCAAAAAAGGTGAGGCCAAAGGCATCGCCCTTGCGATAAGAGCAGAAGATGTTCAGGGAAGCCATGGCCGCATCGTAGCGTGAGCCAGCGCCAAATGGGGCGACCATGCTGTACGAGACATCGAGGCACAGCTCAATATTGGTGAGGGACCGCTTGCTCTCGGGTTCACCCAGTCGCTGCGGGCCCGCCAGGAGCAATATCGCCACCATCGCCAGCAGGGCGGGTATGCATTCAGCAAGATTCACCGGGATCAGCCAGCCCCAGCCACGCGGTGCGCCAGTGTAATCGGTTGGCAGCACCGTCCGTCTGCCTGGCCGCCACCAGGTCCAGGTGATCAGGCCGAGTGCGACAAGGACGGCCAGGACCACCAGCCAGGGATGACGGAACATCATGGTGCCACCCCCAGGCCGGTGACGGACACCTGACGATAAGGCTTGAGCATTTCGTCCACCGCCACGGGTTGGCGCGCATGGGGGGGCTGATGCAGCCATTGCTCCAGTGAGCGTAGCAGGGCGCCTGCCTCAGGGTGCGCTTTCAGGTGACGGAGCGCATCGGCAGGTCCAGCCTGGTCCAGCCCCAGTTTTCGCCGCCAATAGGCTAGTAGTATCCGTTCCAGTTCCGCTTGCCGGGCGGGGCCCAGTTCGCCCCGCAGGCCGGACTCAACCAGAGGGCGCAGGCGGTCGGCGAGGGTTTCAGGCTGGTCGGGATGGGCGGGAGCCTGGCTACCCTTGCCGCGCCAGAGCAGAATCACCACCAGACCGGTCACCCAGAGGGTTGAAGCCACCCACAGAATCAGACGGTAGCCGCCGAGGCTCAGGTTGGTGTGGGGATCGAGTTCGTGGGGGATCACCTGGCCTGGTGGCAGGGCGGAGCCGACAACGAGGTGCCATTCAGGGCGATCCGGGATGGGGGCCTTTTCGAGAGGGTTTTTCCAGCGCAAGTGGCGGCGCAGGTCAAAGGCGCCCGGTTCCAGTGCCACGCAGTCGAGCCGGTAATGGAAGCCGTTTGCGGTGGCATCTGCCGCCACGGTTCGCAACACCATGGGGCTGGTGCGGTCCTCCAACGGGATGGGTTCCAGCTCCCCGCCTGGCACGATCACCTCCACCATGACAGACATGCCCACCAGAACCTGAGGCCCGGAAGGTGTAGCAGGCTGGGCCAGGCAGGGCGAGCCGCACCACGCCAGGATCAGGATTGCAAGAAGAGGCGTGCCGGGGTGACTCATCGTTTACCCCGTCCCAGCAGGTTGCGGCCACGGAAGAAATGCCGCAGCCGGGCCGCGCAGGGTTGTGCGGTGTCGAGTTCGAGAAAATCGATGCCGCTGCGGCGCAATTCACCGGCCAGAGCCTCCTCACGGGCTGCATGATACCGGCCAAGGGCACCCGCACGGGCCACAAAGGCATGGCCTGTTTCAGCCTCGCCACCCCGCAGGATGCCGCCACCCGGAATGCCCCGCTCGGCGGGGTCGAGCAGGCGCAGCACGGCGCAGTCGTGCCGCTGGGCCAGTTGCTTGAGTGGGGCGATGGCGGCCGGATCGAGCAGGTCGCTCAGCACCACCACCAGCGAACGGCTGGGCAGGGTGCTGCCCACTTCGGCGATTCGGCGGGCCAGCGTGGTGCGTTCGTCGTGCCTGTACCGCCTCAGTTGATGCAGCCAGAGCATCACCCGCGCCCGCGACAGGCTGGGTTCGAAACGCAGGGGCCGTTCACCCACACCCACCAGGCCCACGGGGCTCACCCGGTCGAGCAGGGCAAAGGCCAGACCGCCCGCAATGTGCACCGCCAACGAGTACTTGGACACCTTCAATGACGAAATGGCCATCGAGGCCGAGGTGTCCACCAGCAGATAGGCTGGCATTTGCCTGGGAGCCTCGAACTCCTTGACATGGTACCGTCCGGTGCGGGCGGTGACGCGCCAGTCGATGGAACGGATGGAATCGCCGGCCACATAGGGCCGCGATTGCACATACTCGTTGCCTGATCCCAAAAATGGGGAACGATCGGTGCCGTAGTTGAGGTGGTCAGCCAGCCGCCTGACGGCGATGAAAAATTGCCGGGCGCTGAGAGTGTCGTGAGTGTCGAGCAGGCCTTCCATCGGTTTCCTTCCCGGCTGGTTCAGGTGCTGGCAGAGCGCCTGGAGGCAGGCGAAGCTGCCCCTGGCACATCGCCCAGGGAATGCAGGATATCGCGCAGCACCTCCGCGCCGGTCTTGCCGTCAGCGAGCGCCTCGTAGTTGAGCCGCAGCCGGTGCAGCAGCACATCCTCGGCCAGGGCGAAAAGATCTTCGGGTATGACATAGTCGCGGCCGTGGATGAGGGCCCGGGCCCGGGCCCCTTTCACCAGGTTGATGCCACCGCGGGGGCTGGCACCCAGTTCGATGTCGGGATGGCTGCGGGTGCGCTGGATCACCTCGATGACATGGCGCAGGAACACCTCGCTGACATGGATGCCTTCCAGCGACTCCATGGCCAATACCAGCTGCTCCGTGGTGGCCACCGGGCGGTTGTCGAGCATATCGAACTCAGTGCGGGCGATGGCCCCCTTGTCTTCACGCCGCACGCCCAGAGCCATGTTGCGCCGCAGCACCTCGAGCTCTTCCTCCGGGCTCGGGTAGACCAGGCGATGGCACATCATGAAACGGTCGAGCTGAGCTTCGGGCAGCTCGAAAGTACCGGCCTGCTCGACAGGATTTTGCGTGGCGATCACCACAAATGGGGCGGGCAACCGGAAGGTTTCGCGCCCGATGGTTACCCTGCGCTCCTGCATCGCCTCGAGGAGCGCGCTTTGCACCTTGGGGGCGGCCCGGTTGATCTCGTCGGCCAGGAGGAGGTTGGTGAAAACAGGCCCCTGGTTGACACGAAACTCGTGGGTGCGCTGATCCAGCACCTCGGAGCCGATAATGTCGGAAGGCAGCAGGTCGATGGTGAACTGAATGCGTGCGAAGGCCAGATCAATCGAGCGTGACAGGGTGGAAACCAGCAGGGTTTTGGCCAGACCCGGCACGCCCTGAAGCAGCAGATGCCCACCGCTGAAAAGGGCGATCAGGATCCGTTCCACCACCACATCCTGACCCACCACCACCGTGCCAATTCGTTCACGCACCAGACTGATGAAACGGTGGACTTCGGCGAGTTTGCCGGTTCCGGGTTGCCCGGCCAAAACTTGCTGCGAAACCATGGAATTACCCTGCATGTGCCACGGAGCAGTGGTGGTAACCGGGGTGGACGGGCCCACAGCCGCCCATCCGGGAATTCAGGCAGTATAACCAGCGGTGGGCGGATTTCAATCATCCCACCATGCACGGAGGGGGATCCGGGCGGCAGGAACACCTATTCCAGATCCGCCCGGCGAAGCAGGCAATGGCTGGGGCGCCCCATGGCCAGTTCGAACACAGCGGGCGGTTCCACCCGTTCCCCTGAGGCCACAGCACAGGCCGAATGGCGATTGCGGGCGCCCCTGAGGGCGGCAGGCAGGCAGGTGGGGCAGACAATCGCGTAAGTCTTCAGCTCGGTGGTGTCGCCATTGGTCCACGAGGAGGCGATCTTGAGACTCGCCTCAACGCCGCAAGACTCGCAACTAACACGGTAACGGGGAATATTCATGGATTTCGCTGGGTGAGCGGGATGTTGTCTTCAAGACTTATTCGGGATAGTTCAACTACCGATTCAGGAATGGTCGAAAGGAACCGGCTGGCCATTGATAGCGGCCAGAGCATTCATGGCGGCGCGCTGCTCGGCCTCTTTCTTGTTGCGGCCCCAGGCGCCGTGAAAAGTCTTTTCGCCCACCACGGCGGCCATTTTGAAGCATTTGCTGTGATCGGGGCCCTTCTCATCGATGACAATATACAGAGGTGTGATGCCAAATTCGCGCTGGCCTTTTTCTTGCAGCAGGCTCTTGTAGTTGCCGTCGCCCGCAGCGCGGTCCACCGCGTCGATTTCAGCGTCAAGGCGTTTGTGGATGAAGGTCCGGGCTGCCTCGATGCCCGCGTCAAGATAAATGGCACCAATGAGGGATTCGTAGACATTGGCCATCAGGTTGGAAGACATCAGGGATTGCTTGGCATTGAATCCCTTGCCCAGAATGAGGAAGCGTCGCAACCCCATTTCCTCAGCCAGACGGGCACAGGTGCGACGGCTAACCACTGCGGATTTCACCCGGGTGAGTTCACCCTCTTCGTAGGCGGGAAAACGGCGGAACAGCGCCTCGCATGCCACCAGGCCCAGGATGCTGTCACCCAAAAACTCAAGCCGCTCGAAACTGTCGAGGCGGGTGGTCGCACCCGAAGCATGCGTCAGCGCCGACCGCAGCAATTCGACACTGGTGAAGGTGTGACCAATCTCAACCTGGCAGGCCGCAAGCAGATCTTCTTCGGGCTGATGCGGTATTTCCGGTTTGGGGCTTGGCTTCTTCGACATGTTTCCACCCGCGGCCCGACACGCTCGAAAATGGCGCGCAGGGTAGTCTTCCAAGCCGATTCATAATAGTCACCAGGTCTGGCCTGTCAAGAAAAGCCCCCGTACTGCGTGTGAACCAGCGTGGCGCCCGGGGCGTAATGCCTGCAGGTGTTTTCTGCCGCCTGGACGGGAACGGGGGGAGTGTCCCCGGTCTTTCCAGCCGGAATGGTGTCCTGATACCACCAGCCTGCGTTACAGCGGGTTGGTCGTTGTCGCCTTCTGGAGTTCATTCCATGAAAACAGTTTCCATGAAGTCACTGGGCCTGTTGGCGGGGGCCGGCGTGGTGGTTTGGGGTGCGGCGGGCTGGTTCGGCCCGGCGGGTGTCCCCTCCGGCGCAGGGGTAGCCATGGCCCAGGTGGGGCCCGCGGCCGATAGACCCGCCGTCAAAACCACTGAAAAACCCGTTCGCGATCTTGTCAGTTACCGCGATGTGGTGAAGCGGGTGCTGCCAGCCGTGGTAAGCATTGAGTCGAGAGGCAAACCCGTCACCACACGGATGATGCGTCCCGAAGGATCCCTCACTCCGTTTGATGATCCCGGTATTCCTGAAGCCATGCGCAAACAGCTCGAGCGGATGATGCCCGGAGTGCGGCCCGGTCCCGGTGGCCGACCTGGATTCAACCCGGAGGAGCAACCCGGTGACCGGGTGATGGGCTCCGGATCGGGGTTCCTGATCGACGCCGCAGGGGTGGTGCTTACCAACGCCCATGTGGTCGAAGGCGCCAGCGAAGTGATGGTCCTGCTGGAGGACGGCCGCAAGGTGGTTTCCAAAGACATAAAAAGCGATCCCAAAACGGATCTGGCGATTGTCAGGCTGGATTCCGCCAAGGGGCCCTATCCCTTTATCGAGCTGGGAGACAGCGACCAGATGGAGATTGGCGACCGCGTGCTGGCTGTGGGTGCTCCCTTCGGCATGGCCGGGACAGTTACCCATGGCATCATTTCCGCCAAAAATCGCAGTCTGGATGTGAACCTGTACGAAGATTTTCTGCAGACCGACGCAGCCATCAATCCGGGAAATTCGGGTGGGCCCCTGGTGAATGTCGAGGGGCAGGTGATTGGCATCAACAGCGCCATTCGTAGCCGGTCCGGGGGATTCCAGGGGATTGGTCTGGCCATCCCCAGTAACCTGGCGCGCTCTGTGAAAGACCAGCTGGTTCGGCACGGCACGGTCAGGCGCGGGTATCTTGGGGTGAGTGTGCAGTCTGTCGCCAATCCCGACCTGGCTGCCAAGCTGGGCCTGAAAGATGGCAAGGGCGCGCTGGTCACCGCCGTGATGCCCAAAGCACCTGCTGGCAATGCGGGTATCCAGGCGGGCGATGTCATCCTGTCGGTGGGTGGCAAACTGGTGAAAGATGGCAAATCCTTGCAGGCCGCTGTGACCTCTTCGAGTGTGGGAAGTGAGGTGCCCGTGGTGGTGCTGCGGGATGGAGCCAGCCAAACGCTTTCCGTCAAGCTGGAGGAACAGCCAGCCGGCTTTGGCCTCAGTCGGGGAGGCCCGCCGAACACCGAGGAGGAGGAGGAGCCGTCTGCCGATGCCGCAAATGGTGGCGCGCTGGGGATGAAAGTGGCCGAACTGACGGCTGCAAATGCCCGGCAGGCGGGTTTTTCCCAGGGGGTCCGGGGCGTGCTTGTTACCCAGGTCGAGCGCGGTTCAGCCGCCGAGCAGGCGGGAATCCGTCCTGGTTTGCTGCTGACTCATGTCGAAAAGAAGGTGGTGTCCGGCCTCGACTCTTTCACCCGGGTGACGGCAGGTCTGACTTCGGGCCAGCAGGTGCTGCTGCAGTTGCGCACTCCGGAAGGGAATGCACTCTTTCTGGTGGTGAAAAACTGAGTATCCATTTCTGATGACCCGCACTTTGGCGGGCTGGAAACAGGGTTCGCTCCGGGTGGCCAGAACCATCCGGGGCGAATTTTTTTTGGGGGTCCTTGCGCAGCGGGTGGTCATAATGCTGGCGAATACCCTAAAGATACTCCAGAGAGAACATCCCTGGGTGCGGGAATCACGACATGGCTGGCTGGCTGGAAGCAATGAGCGGGATGCGGGGCCGTTTGCTGGAGCATCCGGTCTATGGGGCGCTGGTCGGTCCTGAGCAGGTGGTGGTTTTCCTGCGGGCCCACGTCTGGGCTGTCTGGGATTTCATGAGCCTCCTGAAGGCGTTGCAACGGCGGCTTACCTGTGTTTCGGTGCCCTGGATGCCACCCGCTGATCCCGCCACAGCCCGCCTTGTCAATGAGATCGTCCTGGGTGAGGAGTCGGATGAAGACGGGCTGGGTGGGCATGGCAGCCATTTTGAGCTGTACCGTCAAGCGATGGCTGAGGCGGGGACTGACACCGTGCCCATCGATACCTTTTTGGGCCAACTGGCGGCTGGAACCGCCTGGAAGGCGGCACTCGAGGCGGCTCCCGTGGCCTGGCAGGTGCGCGCCTTCGTCGCCCACCATGTGGGGCTGGCAGAATCGGGAAGCCTGGCGGCGGTTGCCGGGGCCTTCACGCTAGGCCGCGAAGAGGTGATTCCCGACATGTTCAGTCGGCTGCTGCTGGAGCTGGGCTCCCGGCACCCAAAGCGCTTTGGCCGTTTGGCGCACTACCTGCGCCGGCATGTGGAGCTGGATGGTGATGAGCACGGCCCAGCCTCTTTGCGCATGCTGGAGAAAGTGGTGAACGGACAATCCACAGCCAGAGACGAGGCTCTGGAGGCCGGGCGCAAGAGCCTGGAGCTACGGATAGGCCTGTATGATAGCGTGCTTGAGGCTATTGGGTGATAGCTGGTTGTTTCGGGCGGGGGTTGTCAGGCCGCCTGGCGTATGGAAACACCTGGCTGATGATGCGAATCAGCGATATTGATGCCTCGACTCGAATCGCGGATGAATGTGATCAGTTCCACCACCACATCCACATCACCCAGCTCCGCCTCCAGTTGCAGGAGCGAGGTGGGCAACGGTTTTTCGCTGCGATGGATCAACTGGTAGGCTCTACGCACCGCATCAATGCCAGCAGCCGGAATTCCCGCCCGGCGCATACCCACCACATTGACGCCGCACACATGGTTGATGTGCTGCTGGATGGTGAAGGGTGGCACATCTTTGGTGCTTGCTGAACAACCGCTCAGCAACGACAACCGCCCCATGCGGCAGAACTGGTGTACCGCCGAGTTGCCCGACATGTACACATGGTCTTCCAGCACACAATGACCTGCCAGCAGGGCGCTGTTGGCCAGAATGCAGTGGTTGCCAACCAGGCAATCGTGGGCGACATGGCTGGAGGCCATCAGGAAATTGTTGCTGCCGATGCGGGTTTCGTACCGGCCTGTGGTGCCACGATGCACCGTTACATGCTCGCGGAAGACATTGTGGTCACCGATGACCACGCGGGTTTCCTCACCATTGAACTTGAGGTGCTGCGGCACCTCACCCAGGACGGCGCCGCCAAATACCATATTGCCCTCACCCATGTCGAGCGGCCCGATCAGGGTGGCATGGGGACGGATGACGCAATGGTTGCCCAGATTCACACGGCCTTCAATCACCACATACGGACCTATCTCGCATTCTTCCCCAATATACGCTTGAGCCGAAATGATGGCTGTGGGGTGAACACGGGCGGATGTAGCGACAGGCATGGATTACCCCCGGAAAAACAACCGCTGAATTTGGGTGATCGCTGATCGCCGGCTTGGTCACGAGCCCCGAAAGGGGAGTGTATACCCTTGGCCTACCCAACAATTCCACCCCAAGTTTCCCCAGGGGTGCCGGCTGACAAGGGGCGACCTCCTGGCAAATCATCCCTGATCGTCCCGGCTCGTCCGAGCCAAGCCAATCCCGACCTGTCCCCGCCTCTATTCGCCTGCGGAGGCATTGTCGATCAGATCTTCCGAGGCATATATCGGCACTTCGCATGCCACAGCTAAAGCGATCGCATCACTTGGACGGGAATCCACCTCGATTATTTCTCCATCCTTCCGGATGCGCAGCTTGGCAAAGTAGGTTTGCTCGCGCATTTCACTGATCAGGATATCCCGCAATTCACCCCCCAGGGCATCGATCACATTGCTGATCAGATCGTGGGTGAGTGGCCGGGGTGTCTGTTCCTTGTGGACACGGAAGCCGATGCTGCGGACCTCGAAAAGGCCAACCACCATCGAAAAAAAGCGTTGCCCGTCCACTTCTTTCAGTAGCAGGGTATGGCCTTCCTGCAACTCGTTGATGACGATCCGCCTCAGTTCCATCAGCACTGCCATAACCGTGCCCCCCGTCCACCCTTTCGGGTTATGCCAGCAAAGTCCGTACAACGCAGACGGGATGCTATGCTGATTGCATGATTCCCCAATATCAACATACCCAGCATGCGGTATCGAACAGCATAAATAAAACCCTGATCGTGCTCCTGCTGGGCATGGTGAGCGCTGCCGGGATTTTTTGGCTGGGTGCTTTGGGCAGTATGGCAACAAGGCGCAGTCGTGATGTGCCCGCACGGACCCTCCCCGAAGCCGCCCTCCTGAAACAACTGCCGGCCTCCACCCGTCAGATATTGGCCTGTCGGCCGGGCTGGCAAGCCTTGCGCCGCGGTCTGCTGCCTGTTTTGCCCGTTGCGATGGTGCAGCCACTGGAAGAATCGGTTCCGGTGGCCTGGGTGGGCTCCTGGGGGATTTCCCTGCAAAACCCGGCGGCTCTGGTGGCAGAGTTGGCTCCGGGCCAGATTCCGGCGGGAAAAGCGGCGACAGGCAGCTGGCAGTTCGCAGATTCGCTCTGGTCATATTCTAGTAACGGCATGCAGGCAGAACCAGCCGGCTGGCCGGGAGGGCTGGAGGTCGTGGTGCGGGGCCGTTTGCCCGCTGAAGCGGTGGTCTGGTCGGCGGGTGTGGCTACCACCTGGCAGGGGAGTGTCGGGGCCTTGCTGTGGGGCCTGGCACCCGCAGGGGCTTTTCTCCCGTCCAGTCGGTCGGAGGAATGGAAGTCATGGGTGGTCTGGGCCGAGATTCAACCGGACCGCTGGATTCTCCGTGCCGAGATCGAATGCGCCGGGCCACGGGAAGCCCGGCAGACAGAGGCATGGATCGAAAAACGAACTGGCGCTGGTACAGGTTTGCACTTTTTGGCGGATGGGCCTTGGCTTTCGTTACAGGCTGATTTACCCCAGCCTCCCTAGTTGCCCTGGTTTTTAATGGTGCACAGTTGCCAAACGGCTGCGTTCAGTCCGTGGGGATGGTTCTTGCTGGAATCTGACTGATCCGGATGGTTCAATTATGAATCAGGGCGGGCCCACGCAAAAAGCCAGCCAGGTTTCTCCAGGAGGCAGGGTATGGGCACCAAGGTCGAGTCGGTTATCTGCCCGGTTTGCCAAACAACAACCAGCCTGGCATCGAGTCAGGGTCTACCCCGCCATTGTCCGCATTGCCTGACTGCCTGGACGCAGCCCAAACCAGTGGGGCCTGCCCATACCTCCATGGGTAACCTTTTGTTGGCGGTAGCTGGTCTGGCTGCCTTGTTGAGTCTGCTGTTGCTGGTGACAGTTTTTTGGCGCAATGCGGGGAGCCGTTCGGATGGGGAGTCTGGTTCGTCCCTCACTCCGGAACTGCTGGGGCAACTGGAGGACAGGGACCGGTTGGCTGCCGCCGAAAAAAAACGGCAAGAGGCGCTCCGGGAGGCTTTGCAAGTCGCCAATGCGGTGGGCCCGGACAATCCCCAGGCGGCCCTGGAGGCTTACAAGTCTGTGGCCCTGGCAGCGGAGTTGCCGGCCGAGGCTCTGGAAAAGCTGGTGGCGCTGGCCCGGGTTGCCGGGGAAAAATCCGCGCTCGATGGCCATGTGAAGCGTCAGGAGAAACAGCGTGAAGGCGAGGCAGCAAAGCGGGAGCGGTCCCTGGTCGAGGCGTTGGCGGAAGGGAAAGCGGCGCTCGACAAGGGAGACGCCACCCAGGCCCGCCTGGCATTGGAGCGGGCCCAGTCGATCGCCCCCGATGCTCCCGGCCTGAAGACTGAAATGGAGCAGCTGATCAAGCTGGAAGATCGCCAGCGCGAGCAGACAGACTCCCGGATCAGGCTCAGGATTGGCCAGGCCCACCTGAAGGTTGAGCGTTGGGCCGAGGCCCTGCGGGAGTTTCAGGCGGTGGTGGTGGTATTTCCCGACAATGCCGAGGCGCTGGCGGGGCGAACCGCCGCCGAGGCAGGCCTGAAAACGGTTGAGAAAGAGCAGGACAAGCGCCTGCAGTACATGATCCAGATTGACGATGGCCGCAAGGCCCTGCGCGAGCGTCGCTTCGATGACGCCGGGGCTGCCTTCACACGCGCTTCGCGGGTGCTGCCCGACGAGAAGGAGCCTGGCCGGCTTCAGGACCAGGTCAGGCAGGTGCGCAATGAGGTGGAGCGTGCTGCGGGTCAGGCGGTCCAGGCCGCCCGCATCCTGATGGGGCAGGGCAAACCCCAGGAGGCCTATTTCGCCCTGGTGGATGCCGATGGCCTTACCCCCGGGGACCGGTCCATCCGGCGGATGATGACCGAGGCGCAGCAGGCCTCAAGCGCCATGCAGGGGCTCAACAATCCCCTCAGTTCAGATCCCAAATATCTGGGCTACATGGCGCAGGGGCGGGCTGCCATGCAGGTGGGCAATCCGATCCAGGCCGTAGAGAGTTTTGAAAATGCCATGCGCCAGAGCAAGAACACTGACACCTATGCGTTACGGGCCTTGATCGATGCCAAGAGCGCCAAAGATCGCCTCGGTCAACGGGCCAAGGATTATGAAAAGGCTTTCCGGACAGGGAAAGAGCTGGTCGATCGTCGTGACTATGCCGGAGCCATACCGATGCTGGAGGGGGCCATCCGGCTGTTCCCGGAGCAGCGGGCCGGCGATTTGCTCGACGAGGCGCGCTTCATGGATATGGTTACCCGGGCGCGGGCCGCTCTGGAGAAGGATCCCGATAACGCCGAAAAACTGGCGGGCCAGGCGCTGCGCATGCGACCGTCGGATGCCGCTGCCAACAATCTGCTGAAGCAGGCGCGGGCCCGGGCGCTGGCCAGGCCGGCACCCAGGGCCGAAGTCGATCCCTTTGAAACAGCCATGGATTCAGGCCGGGAGGCGATGCGCGAGAAGCGCTGGGGTGATGCGGTGGCGGCGTTCGGTCGGGCTTTGCGGGCCACTCCGGGTGACCCCATTGCCATGGAATTGGAGAAGCAGGCCAAAATTCGCCTGGTGGGTGTGCCGGATCCGGCAGTCGAAGCGCCGGATGGGGTCCGGAAACCTGGGGAAAAGCAGCCCGAATCCCGGCCTCCGGGGTGAGCCTTGTGCCGAAGAGTATCTGAAAACAGGTTAAATGGGGAAGATTGGGTGACTGTTTTTTCCGATGATTTGCCGTAATTCGTCCGGGTTGGGCTCGTTGTCGTTGACAAACAGGCGGTCCATGAGCTAGTTTAGTGCTTTGATCCCTTTGTTCAGAGCTGAAGCAGGAGCCTCGATGGTCCGCAAGAAGCAGGGTATGGCTAAGAAGAACCGCTGCAGGTTCTGCACCAAGGAAGGCTGCCCTCGGCCTTCCTTTGTTGATTACAAGGACTACGCCACCCTTCGTAAGATGTGTACAAACCAGGGCAAGCTGTTCAGTCGCAAGCGCTCCGGCAATTGCGCTGCTTTCCAGCGTGCCGTGAAAGATGCAGTGAAGCGGGCTCGCTTCCTGGCCTTGTTGCCCTATGTGGGTGACTGAGTCGGCTGACACCTTTTTTAATTCTCGGTGGATTGTCCCCGCCTTTACATAACGGGGTTTTCGTACCATGCCCTCCGTAAGCCTGCCGGACGGTTCGTCCAGGGTCCTCCCTACAGGGGCCAGTTCCTTCGATCTGGCTGAGGGAATCGGTAAGCGGCTGGCCCAGGCGGCCATTGCCGCAGTGGTTAATGGCGTGGTCACTGACCTGTCGTTGCCACTGCCCGAAGGGGCTGACCTGAAAGTCCGCCTGCTCACCGACCGCGATCCCGAATCGTTGCTGGTGTTGCGGCACTCGTGCGCCCACATCATGGCCCGGGCTGTGGTGCGGCTGTTTCCCGGAACACAACTGGCTTTCGGGCCAGCCCTGGAAACCGGCTTCTACTACGATATCGATTCACCCACCCCCCTGCGCGAGGAAGATTTTCCTCGTATCGAGGGGGAAATGCGTCGTATCATTGGCCAATCCGAGCCTTTCGAGCGTTTTGAGCGAGTCACCCCCGAGGCGCGAGCCCTGGTCGATGGTATGGGCCAGAAACTCAAGGTCGAACATATTGACCAGGAACTTGGCAAGCAGGGTAGTTTAAGCTTCTACCGCCAGGGTGAGTTCATCGATCTTTGCCGTGGCCCCCATATCCCCCATGCGGGCAAAGTGGGTGCCTTCAAGCTCATGTCCTTGGCTGGTGCCTACTGGAAGGGTGATTCCTCCCGCCAGCAGTTGCAACGGCTGTATGCCACCGCCTTTTTTACCCAGAAAGAACTCGACGCCCATCTCCGCCAGATCGAAGAGGCCAAAAAGCGCGACCATCGCCTGATCGGCAAGCAACTGCACCTGTTCACCATCAGCCCTCTGGCTGGAGCGGGCCTGGTACTCTGGATGCCGCGCGGGGCCCTCGTGCGCGGTGTGCTGGAGCAGTTTTTACGCGACGAACTGGTCCGCACCGGCTACAGCCCGGTCTACACGCCCCATGTGGGCCGTCTCGAGATGTACCGGACCAGCGGTCATTTTCCCTATTACCGCGATGCCCAGTTCCCACCCCTGTACCATCACCCGGCGGCCGGGGCACTGGACCTCTGCCAGTATCGGCTGGCAGCCGGCGAGCTCGATGAAGCCCGTGAACGCGATATGGCTTTGTTTCTCGACCAGGCCAAGCTGGTTATCCCGGGTTATGCCGAAGCCACCACCCCTCTCCTGCGCCTCCAGGTCACCGAAAATCTGGTGAATGAACTGCTGCGTGTGCATGGTCTGGAGATTCCGCACTATGCCGAGGCGGGCAATACCGTTGTCCGGGCCAGGGTGCTGCTCGACTGGCTCGAGCAACAAGACGGCTATCTGCTGAAACCGATGAACTGCCCGCACCATATCCAGATCTATAAGGCGATGCCGCGTAGCTATCGTGACTTGCCGGTTCGTCTGGCTGAATTTGGTACGGTATATCGTTTTGAGCAGACCGGTGAGCTGTCGGGTATGACCCGGGTCCGCGGTTTTACCCAGGACGATGGCCATTTGTTTGTTACCCCTGAGCAAGTCGAAGACGAACTGCGCGCGAATGTTGAATTGGTGCAATTCGTGCTGCGCACCCTGGGGCTCACCGATTACCGGGTGCGCATTGGCCTGCGTGCCAAGGGGTCTGACAAGTATGTGGGTGGCAGCGACGATTGGGACCGCGCCGAGGAATCGCTCGTCAGGATTGTGAGCGCCCTGGGCATGACTTACACTGTCGAAGAGGGAGAAGCAGCCTTCTATGGTCCCAAAATCGATTTCGTGGTGCGCGACTGTATTGGCCGCGAATGGCAGCTGGGGACGGTACAGCTCGATTACAACCTGCCCAAGCGATTCGATCTGGAATATACCGGTGCCGATAACAAGGCCCACCGGCCGGTAATGATTCACCGCGCCCCGTTTGGCTCCATGGAACGGTTCATGGGGATCCTGATCGAGCATTTTGCGGGGGCATTCCCGGTGTGGCTGGCTCCCGAGCAGGTGCGGGTTCTCACGGTCAGCGAGAAGTTCACCGAGTATGCCAAGACGGTTGAGGCGAAACTGCGCGCCGCCGGGGTGCGTGCGACAGCCGATCTGGGGCCCGACAAGGTGGGAGCCAAAGTACGCACCGCTGCGATGGAAAAAATTCCCTACATGGTGGTGGTGGGTGACAAGGAAGTCCAGGCTGGCACCGTGACGGTGCGCGAGCGGGGCGGTGCCGATCTGGGCAACATGCCTCTGGAAGATTTTTTGCGCCGGCTCGACCAGGAAAATCGCGAGCGCACGCTTCCCAAGACAGCTGTCTGAGCAGGCAAGCAAAAAAAAATCTTAGCCAGCCGCCACCAAGGCGGCATATTCCTCCTATTCTTCCCAAAGCTTATTGCCTTGACGGAATAGTTGGCCTTTTCTGAAAATTCATCCACTTTTCTTCAACTCTTAACAGCACCACCCTCATTCGTGTCCCAACTTTCAACTGAACCGGGCCAGGTAGCTACGGACAGAGCGTGGAACTGAAGGAAAAACCGCCAGGACTGATCATTCGTCGTAACTGTAGCCAGCAGGATGGCGCCTGACCCGCAAAGCGGTACTTATCGCTGCAAATGCTCCAAATGAAACAAGCGTTTTATTGGTTGAGTTGACTTGCATTGTTTAGGATGATTGCGTTGGGTTGGGCGGTCGCAATCTTTGAGGCATTTTAATAGGCTATATTTCCGCCAACGATGTCTCAAGTATGCGCCGATAAGAGAGTCAAGTTCGTTGGTAGGAATTCAAGGAGCTATTTCCCCATGGCTAACCTGCAACTGCTAAGCATTCTGAGTCGTTGGTTCAATCGCAAACCTGCGCTGCATCGGTCCGGGCGCAGGCCCATGCGCCCACTCCAGGAGTTGATCATCCCCACCCTGGAAGGGTTGGAGGAGCGCACCGTTCCCGCTGTCACCTTCAGTTACAATGATCTAGGTACCTCTGGGAGTGTGGTTGGTAATTTGACTTTTGATAGCCAGTCACCCGACGAATTCACCCTGACCAGCGATGGTACCTCCACCGATTACACCTTCCGCAGCGACGCCGCCAAAGGCTATGGAAATAGCGCCACGCTGGTAGTAAATCCTTCGGCCATTCCAGTACAAACAAAAGCGCCTCCCGCTACCGTTGAGGTGACCACATTCCTCGAAAGCGTGAAACTGCTACCTAACCTGGCAGCGGGCTCCATCCTCAATCTTGATCGTGACACCCCCTTGGCCAGCCTGACCGGCGCGGGAACCGTGCAACCCTGGGCAAGCACCAGTGCCGGACGGGCTATCACCCTGGGGGTGCCAAGTGCTACTACCGCCACTTTTAGCGGCGTTCTTCAGGACAATACCAAGGTGTTGTCGTTGATCGTCAACCAGTCGGGAACAGAGATCCTTACGGGAACCAACACCTACACGGGCACCACCAAAATTCAGGCTGGCACCTTGCGCGTGAATGGCAGCCTGGCAGTTGCCAGTGCCGTTACGGTGCCCGGCGGCACACTCTCAGGAACGGGCACGGTGGGTGCCGTGACCGTCACCGCCAGTGGCACGCTGGCACCAGGTGCGGCGGTTGGTACCCTCAACACCGGCGCTATCAGCCTGGACAGCACAAGCAATTTTTCAGCGGGGATCAACAGCGCTGCCGCCTATTCCAAGGACAAAGTGACAGGTACGGTGAACCTGGGATCTTCCACCCTGAACATCGCTTTGGGTTACAACCCAACCTACGGTACGGCTTTCACCCTGGTTGAGAATGATGGTACCGACGCGGTCACTGGTACATTCAACGGTTTGGCCGAGGGCGCCAAAATAGATATCGGCGTCACCAAGTTGCAGATTAGCTATATTGGTGGTGATGGCAACGATGTGGTGCTGACCACCATTTCCAAATGGGATACCACCACGGTGGTTGCCTCCAGCAACAATCCATCCATCTACGGTTCCACAGTCACTTTCACCGCCACCGTCTCCCCGGCCCCCGGCACAAGCGCCATTGTCCCCACGGGCACAGTCACCTTCTTTGCCGGAGCCACCAACCTGGGTACGGCCACGATGGCCTCGGGAGCGGCCACCTGGGCCCTTTCAACCCTCTATGTCGGTGCGTATTCCATCACGGCAGCATACAATGGCGATGCCAAATACAACACAAGTCTGAGTGGTGCCATCACCCAGACGGTCACTCCGGCTGCCCTGACGATCACTGCCGCAGCGAACACCAAGACCTACGATGCCACCATCACCGCTGCCGCCCTGCCAACGGTTGCTGGCCTGCAGAACTCCGATACCGTCACCGGATTGTCAGAGACCTACGACAACGCGAACGCTGGTACCGGCAAAACCCTGACCGTAGCCACCTACACCGTCAACGACGGCAACGGTGGTGCGAATTACACCGTGACCACGGTTACCAGTACTGCGGGCATCATCAACAAGGCAAATGCGACGATTGCTGTGACCCCATACAGCGTGACCTATGACGCCACCGCGCATACGGCAACGGGTACTGTGAGCGGTGTGGGCCCGGTGAACCAGAGCGATCTGGACCTGACTGGCACCACACACACGAACGCCGGCACTTACACCGATACCTGGGTCTTCACGGATACGACCGGCAACTACAACAACAGCACAGGCACGGTGGTTGACACTATAGCCAAGGCGAACGCGACGATTGTTGTCACCCCGTACAGCGTGACCTATGACGCCACCGCGCATACGGCAACGGGTACAGTGAGCGGTGTGGGCCCGGTGAACCAGAGCGATCTGGACCTGACAGGCACCACGCACACGAACGCCGGCACTTACACCGATACCTGGGTCTTCACGGATACGACCGGCAACTACAACAACAGCACAGGCACGGTGGTTGACAC
>QWOS01000111.1 GCA_003669555.1 Planctomycetota bacterium | reverse complement strand
CTTTCCTGACCAGAAACCATGCATGGCGTTGACACCACCCCAAACAATGTTAGTTTGGGCACTATCCGGTGACCTTTGGTTTGGTCCCCGGGAATTACTGTTAATACATGGAAAGAGGTGTATCACCGGGGACGGACTAAAGGTTCCGAAGTGGCACACGGGGGTAACATGTGTCGGTGAGTGTATGGCGGTTTGGATGGCGAACTCCCCATGGTCTGTTGAATACTACTTGCCGTACTATTTGGGTATCCCCACACTTGCTGGATCCGAACAGATGGGGGGAGCGGCACACACGGTGGTGTTTCCAGCCAAACCTTCGAAACCGCTGCAACCGATAAACAATCCACCGGCTCCAATCTATAATTTTTCTCCGGGAATTGTTCCGATCGGTAGATGAACGAGAGGAGAATAAGTTAACTGGTCGTTCCATATAAAGCATTGTTTTCGTAAATCGTTCGGCCCGATTTGGTTTTCAAAATAGATCGGGAGGATCCTTGGTAGCAACCGATTGCACATCCTTATAGAACCCTTACTGGCAGCAGATAAATTTTGTCCCTTCAAGGGGGGGGTAAACATGGAACGACAAAAGAATAGCTCGCCTTGGTACACCTACGCGTGGGTTTGGTTAGTTCTGGGCATTTTGGCCTATCTGTTATGCATGCGGATGGCTTACTGGGATTACATGATTGCAGAAGATCTAAATAGGTTGTGCAAGCCGGGAAGATTGGAGGCGTTGAAAAAGAGGCTGGAGGAGGAGCCGGAACTAGTCAGGAAGAAGTTACAGTATGGGGATGGCAATAACCGCCTGGTCCACATGGTTTGCCGGAACCACAACCTGGAAGGCATTCAGTACCTGAAAAGCCTGGACGCCGACTTTAGTCAGGAAACGGCCTTTCTTGGCGACACACCTCTGTCGATTCTGTCGGAAACCTTTTATCCGAACACGGTAGAGTCCATCCGCGAGGTGGTGTCGTCCGGATTCGTGGGTGGTGAGAGGATCCTCCGGCCGAACCGGAGTGGAATTTCTCCCATCATGGTATCCATCCTCGAGTACCAGCCGCTGATCCTGAAAGAGTATCTGGAAATCCTCAAGCGGCAGGGGGTGAAGATGGACAAGGATGCTCTCCTGCAACTGGCGGTGAAGAAGCTGAGGGAAAACCAGCAGGGCCATACGATCGTGACCCTGCTGGTGACCGATGGGGCCAACCACGCCGGGAAGGATGCGGAGGGGAAGTCCGCCCTGGACCTCGCCAGAGAAGCCAAGAAGGAAAATTTCCTGAAATTGATGGTTGGGAAGTAGGGGGGCGGGTGGCCGGCGAACTGTGCGGGCCGGTCTTTAGCTGGGATACACTAGCTTAGGCATTTCGCGGATGCAAAGGTGATGGACATGAAGTACAGCAACAACAACCTCCGCGAGCCGGGTGTCACCCTGCCACTACCGTTCAAGTTCAAGATCATTGTCGAGTACCGGCCGGGCGGAGTGATATCGGACGCTGCCCCAGTACCGCTTCGTCTACGACGCCTGGAACAAGGTGGTCCAGGTCAAGAATTCCTCGAATGTGGTGATCGTCACCTATGGCCGGGATGCCCTGCACCGCCATGTGACCGACACAGTCGGCTCCACCGTTACCGACCGCTTCTTCAGCACTGACTGGCAGTTGCTGGAAACCAAGCTTGGCTCGAACACCGTCACACGGAATGTCTGGAGCCCGGTCTATGTCGATGGCCTTGTCCTAAGAAACCGGGATACGGATGGGAATGGGTCACTGGATGAGCGGTTGTATGCCCTGCAGGATGCCAACTGGAACACCACGGGGCTGGTGAATGCTAGCGGGACGGTACAGGAGCGGTACACCTACACGCCATTCGGGCAGGTGACCTTCCGGGATGGCAGTGGGTCCACGCTGTCAGGTTCAGCAAAGGCACGGCTGCGCGATCCGTAGGCGTCGGCGGGTCGGCGGCCCACGCGGCGGTGCTGAGGAACAGGACCAGCGCTATGGCTGCGGTTTGCATCGGGAAAAGTTTTGACATTTGTTGCTCAAGGCCAAGGCTTTTGGTTCGGGTGCTCTTAGGCCAACCATTGTATTCGCCATGCGACTGGATGCAATTGCTATCGACCGCCCATGTCCGGCGATATCACCACCATTACCAGGGAAGGCGACATGTCTGGCAGGTACGCTTCAAGGCCTTTCCGGTGCAAAGTGACAACCATTATCTGACAGTGCTGCGATATATCGAGCGGAACCACTTGCGGGCGAATTTGGTGGCGCAAGGCCAGGACTGGAAATGGACCAGCCCTAAGCCAAAGGTGGCTGTGGATCCAGCAGGCCGGCTTTCGGCAGGTCCAGTGCCAAAACCGCCATAGTGGACCCGCCTGGTAAACACCGCCCTGGACAAATTGGAACTCAAGGCCTTGCGGCACAGCCTGCACAGGGGCACCCCGTTCGGCGCCCCCACCTGGCAAGTGAAAGCGGCTAAAAGCTTTGGCCTGGAGTCCTCCCTTCAATCAGGAGGCCGCCCCAGTAAGGAAAGGTAGAATGGCTTCTCCCCTCCCCCCCCGGAGGTTCGGTCACTCCCATTTTCTGGTCAGCGCCTTTTCCTCAGGGTATGGTGTCAGGTTGCACTGGAGATTCGTACCTGAAGGTACCCTGGTGTGACCTGGAGCCGTGTCTATGCGAAAAACTGCATCCCTCTTGTTGTTGATCCTCCTGCCTTCCATTCAAGCCATGGCCGGAGACACCTGGCCTGCTTTTCGGGGGCCATCGGGCCAGGGATACTCCGCTGAAAAAAATCTCCCGCAGACCTGGGGCGGCCCGAACAGCGAAAATATCCTTTGGAAATCCGCACTGCCGGGCACTCTGACAAAGGCCAAGGCCGATCATAATCAATCCAGCCCCATTGTCTGGAAAGACCGCCTTTTCACCACCTCCGCTTGCTGGCCTGAGGGGGTGCCCCAAACCGCGTTCCCTGAACACCATGTCACATGCCACGAGGCAACCACGGGCAAATGGCTGTGGGATGTGCTGGTGCCGCCGGGGCCCTGGCAACTGAAAGACTTGCGCGGGGGCTATGCGGCGCCTACACCTTGCACCGATGGCACTCGGGTATACGCCCTGTTTGGCTCATCCGTTTTGGCCGCCCTCGATTTCTCCGGCCGGCTGGTATGGCGGCGAGAGGTCGCTCCTTTCGGCTGGGATGTGGCGATTGGTTCCAGCCCGGTCCTCACCCCCGATGCGGTTCTCGTTCTGGCTGATGGGGCCAAACCAGCTCATTCCCGCCTGATCGCTCTGGATCCGGCGACGGGGAATATCAAGTGGGAGCGGAAACGGCCGGAGGCAAATTTTAACCACACCACTCCGTTTATGATTACGGTGCAAGGAAAATCGCAACTGGTGGTAGCGTCATCCGGGGCGATTCAGGGCCTTGATCCCGCCGACGGTGCCGCCATCTGGTGGGCGAAGAACAAAGGCGATGTGCCGACCCCTGCCTTCGGTGGAGGACTGGTTTACTGTGATGATGGCCGGGGCGGCCCAGGCATGGCGGTCGACCCGACCGGCACAGGAGACCTGACAGCCACCCATGTGCGATGGCGGACCAGCGCAATCCCCGAGGTATTTTCATCCCCGATCATTGCCGGTGACCATGTTTATCGTACCCACCATCCGGGTATTCTCAAGTGTTTTGCCCTGGACACTGGCAAGATTGTTTTCACCGAACGCCTACCCGGCGGAGTCACCACATCGGCCAGCCCGGTGGTAACAGCAGATGGTCTGCTGTATTTTGCGAGTGGTGGCAAAAGTGCCGTCATGCGGGTGGGTCCCAGGTTTGAGGTGCTGGCAACCAACGACCTCAGTGACGGGAGCGCTGCCTCGCCAGCGATCGCCCATGGCCGGCTCTACATCAAGGGTGGACGGTACCTGTACTGCATTGGAAAACCAGGAGTATCCCCATGATTCGTTTTTTCACCCTGCTGATGATGGTTGCCTGGCTTCCAGGTCTGACGCTTGCCGCAGACCCACCAGCCTGGGAAGGCTTGCTGGGCTCATTGGCAAAAGACGAGAAATCCGGCTTTGGGGGACTGTGTGGCATGATTGCCGACCCGGCCACCGGCAGCCTGTGGATCAATCTCAGCGACCGCGGCTTCTATCGGTCGGATGACCAGGGCCAGACCTTCCGCAGATGCGGTGACATGCAGCCCAGGGGTCGAACCGAATCGCCCGGCTGTTTTCAACTGGATCCGACAGGGGGGAGCAAGCGCCTGGTCACAGCCCTGGTCTACGGTTCACCAATCAGCATCAGCGCCAATGCAGGATTATCCTGGAAACAAGCAGACGCCAAATCAAGCCATATCGACTGGTGTGCTGTGGACTGGACTGACCCGGATCTGAAATTCATGCTCGCCCTGAAGCACGAGGCAGACGGCTTGCTTCTGGCTTCGCGAGACGGCGGTGCCTCATTCTCTGAAATTGGAAAAGGATATGGTAGCGGCTGGGTATTCAATGAAAAAACCGCTGTTGTGGCAGAGGCAAAAACCAGAACCCGGCCAAAACCCAGTCTGATGCGGACCACCGATGCCGGTCAAACCTGGCAACCTTGTGGCGCATACAGTCCTGTGGGCGCCAACAGTGCCCAGGCGCTCCCGCAATGGCGTGAGGGTTCGCTGTACTGGCTGGTGGATGGTGCCCTGATAGCCTCGAACGATCTGGGAACCACATGGCAGAAAAAAGGGGATGTGAAGGATGGCCGGTATGGGCCCGTGTTCGGCAAGGATGCCAAACATCTGTTTGTCCTTACCGGGGTGGGGATTATTGAAAGTACTGATGGCGGAACCACCTGGGCCAGACCAATCTCGCCACCCAGGGGCCTCAATGGCATCGGTGGCCTGACCTGGCTGGCCTATGATGCCAGGGGCGATAACCTGTATCTGATGAAAATGGGCAGCGACCTGTTCCGGCTTGCCCGGGGCAGGTAATGTTTCACCCCGGGCAGGTGCCCTGGTTTTTCTTTCCTTTTGCCTCGCCTGGCCCATGCCAACCAGATATTTTGACAGAAACAGGGAGGTGTATTGATGCCATGCTGCGTTAGAAAAAACCCGCGTAGGTCTTTGGGCAAGCGGGTGATCCTGGCCACCTGCATGGCACTGGGGTGGCTGGCCCTAGCGGGTTTTGTGGTGGCGCAGTCCGCCGTCCAGGACATCCAGGCGCCGGTTTTCGACATCACCAGCGACACCACGCTTGATCCGGCCAGGGTATATGGCCCCATCCGCATCAAGAAATCTGGCATTACCCTCGATGGCAAAGGTGCCTGGCTGGTTGGCTCCCCAACCGGCAAACCCAAGGCATTCAAGGGGACTGCCATCCTCGCCGAGGGTGTCAGCCATGTGACCGTGAAAAATCTCAACGCCAAAGGCTTTGAGACTGGTCTGGTCGTCAGGGACGCCGTGGGTTTCACCGTGGAGAATTGCAACTTCTCCGACAACTTCCACGACCCTGATTTCGGCTGGGGCGAAAACGGCCGCCGTGGCGGCATCCTGCTGGAACGGGTGCGCCAATCGCGACTCCGTGGCAACAAGGCCAACCGTGTCTGGGATGCCTGCGCGCTAGTTGATTCTGTTGAAAACACCTTGGAAAACAATGATTTTTCCCACACCTCGAATACTTGCCTGAAACTCTGGACCGCCTGCCGCAATAGTATCCGCAACAACAAGCTCAGCCATGGCATCCGTATTTCCCCAGGTGAGGTGCACGCCCGTGATTCGACCAGCGTGCTGATCGAGAGCGGATCGAACGACAACCGTTTTGTGGACAACGACTGCACCCATGGCGGTGACGGTATCTTCATCCGTGTCCTGAATGGCTGGTGCAGCGTGGGGAACCATTTCGAGGGGAATGATTGCTCGTTCGCCAACAACAATGCGGTGGAATGCTGGGCACCGCGCAACACCTTCGTACGCAACAAGGCAAACCATTCCAGTTATGGATTCTGGATGGGGGGCTCCGATCAGTCGCGGCTGATCGATAACGAGGCCTCGTTCAACGGCCTGGCCACCGGGCAACACAACTCGCCGCACCTGCCCGACCAGGGGCATGCGGGGATTGTTTTCATGTTCGGATCATCCAGCCACACGCTGGCACGCGGCAACAAGTGCGAGGGGAACAATGGCGCCGGTATCGCGCTGATCGGTGATTTGGACAGCAAGGGGAAAAAATGGCGGGCCTGCCACTGGGTGATTGAAAACAACACCCTGGCTGACAACCGTTGGCACATCTATGCCAGGCACGCCGACTGGGTGGAACTGCGCAACAACCAGTATCGGGGAAGCACGGTGCGGGATGTGCTCCTGGATGGGGATGTGAACCACTTTGCCGAACGCCATGTGCCGCTGGATGCGAAAGTGCAGCCGCCGGTGGCTCGGCTGCATGGGCCCGCTTCGGTACGCGTGGGGCAGCAGGCCGTATGGAATGCGGAAGGTAGCAGCGACCCAGCCGGGCGGGCATTGCGTTTCACCTGGGACAAGGGGGACGGGGCACCCAGGGAAGGCAAGGAACTGCGGGCGGTATTTGCCAAAGCCGGATTCCAGCGGATCGGCCTGAATGTGGACAACGGCATGTGGACCGAGCCGGCCTGGCGGGATGTGTATGTGGTGCGGGAAGTGATGGAGCTGGGAACCGAGGGGACACCGGCAGCCTGGGGCATTGAGGATTTCCATGACCGCAAGCGGAGTGACCAGCAAACCTCGAAAGCCCGTTTTTTTGATAGCGCGGAACACCTGGTGGGGAAGACCTCGCTAGGGGTGGAGATCAATCCCTATGCGGGTTTTCGGGCCGCGCTGACCTATCCCAGGGCCAAGGACGCGAAATGGGAAATGGCGGGAAAAACCAGGCTGAGCTTCTGGCTGAAAGCAGTCAACGAGGATGTGACAGGGTGGCAGGGAGGGCCTTTTGTGGTGCTGCACGGGGAAGGCGGAAAAAAATGCCTGATTGAACCCAGAAAAGGGCGGGATTTGATGCGCGAGATGGAAAACAACGAGGCCCGTGAGGGGTGGCGGCTATTTGCGATACCGCTGCTGGGGGATGAGCGTTGGCAGACTGAAGGGGATTTGCCAAAAATGGTGACAGGGGTTTCGCTGTGCTTTGATTCGTGGGGCGCGCCAGCGTTGCGGCTATGGCTGGACGGGTTGGGATTGGAATGAATGATCGGCAAACGGCAATGGCTTTATGAATGAAACCACGTGCATGGCAAGACGGCATGGCAAGACGGCATGGCAAGACGGCATGGCACCTGGTCCCTACCTTTTGGACATAAGACATGCACCCATCCCTGGCACAAGTCAACCATCGCCCTTGGCCGGTGCCGGAGGGGCGCTGGAACTTGCGGCAAGAGTGGCTGGACCTGCTGTTCGCGCATTGGCCGGTGGACGCCAGCCTGCTAAGGCCGCTGGTGCCCGAAGGCGTGGAAATTGAGGAACATGGCGGCACCTCGTGGTTGGGGGTGGTGCCGTTTCGCATGACGGGTGTGATGTTCCGGGGACTGCCGGACATGCCGTGGGTTTCCTCATTTCCAGAATTGAATGTGCGGCTGTATGTGCGGCACGGGGGCCGTTCGGGTGTGTGGTTTTTAAGCCTGGACGCGCCCAATCCGCTGGCAGTGCTGGCGGCGCGGTGGAGGTACGGTTTGCCCTACCACTGGTCGCGGGTGGCTCACCGCAGCCGGGATGAAGCGGGTGCGCCTTATCGGTTTGAAATGACTGCGGAATGTGGGCGGGCCCGGCCACCTTTGAAATTCAGGGCACAGTATGAGCCGACGGGGGATGTGTTTCAGGCCAAACCCGGGACGCTGGAGCATTTTTTGACCGAGCGGTATTGCCTGTTCACCGCCGGACATGGCAGAAAAATCGTGCGGGTGGATGTACACCACCAACCATGGCCCCTGCAGCCCGCGCGGGCGGAATTGGACGCGGGTGAAATGGTGCGGCCATTTGGCCTGCACCTGCCGGGAAGTGAGCCGCATGTGTTGTTCAGTTCGGGGGTGCGGGTGGTCAGTTGGCCGGCCACCGTGTGAGGGGAGATTGAGGCGGGCTGGGGTACGGGCCAGGGTGGGAACTCTTTGAATCCGCATTTGGGCCAAGCTCATCTAGTGGAACAACCAATGAGCAGAAAAATCTGCCAGCAACATGCCCACTTCCATGGAAACCAGGCACAAACAAATGGAGTGACAGGTTTGCCACGGCTGGGAATTATGCGAGAGTGTTTGCTTGGCTGGATCAATCCGAATCAGGCAGGAGTGGGCGACAATGCTTCGGTATGTGGCGATTGCGGTAGTGGCTGGGATGGTGTTGGCGGGTCCGGGCCTGGCGCAACCTCCGGGCCGGCAGCGGCCGCCCGAATTTGAGTCTGTCAGGGTGGCAGGGGATCGCAAAATCACCTTCAAGGTATTGGCGCCCAAAGCCACCAGTGTGAAGCTGTCCGCCGGCGATATTCCTGGCAACAACCAGGGCGCCGATCTCAAGAAGGATGACCGCGGCGTCTGGGAGGTGACCGTTGGTCCGGTGCCCCCAGGTGCCTACCGCTACCATTTCAACATAGACGGCGTAGCGGTGGTTGACCCGAAAAATCCCGCCACCAGCGAGTCAAACCAGAACACCTGGAGCCTGGTGACGGTGCCCGGGGATTTTTCGGCATGGAAGGATGTGCCCCACGGCGCGGTGGCGCAAATCACTTACCCGTCGAAAACCCTTGAAAAAGCACGCCGGGCGCATGTGTATACCCCGCCGGGGTATGAGAAAAGCCTGGACAGCTATCCGGTTTTCTACCTGTTGCATGGAGCCTCAGACAGTGACAACTCGTGGAGCACGGTGGGTCGGGCTGGGGTGATCCTGGACAACCTGATCGCCGCGGGCAAAGCCAGGCCGATGATCGTGGTGATGCCGGCCGGACACACTGGAGTGTTCCAGTGGGGCGGAGGCGGCAAGCCGTTTGACAAGCAGATGGAAGAGTTTGGCGACGACTTCTCCCGGGACCTGCGGCCTTTGGTGGAGAAAACCTACCGGGTGAAGGGTGGCCGCGCCAACCGCGCCATCGCCGGCTTGTCGATGGGTGGGGCACAGGCGCTGAATGTGGCTTTTTCAAAGCTGGCAGATTATGGGTATGTGGGCGTATTCAGCTCGGGAGTTTTTGGCATTGTTGGGGGCGGAGCGGGCAACGCCCAGCCCAACAGGCAATGGGAGGAAAGCCGCAAGGCTGACCTGGACAACGCCGAGCTGAAAAAAGGGTTGAAGTTGGTATGGTTTGGCTGCGGGGAGAAAGATTTTCTGATCGAAACTTCCCGAGGCACCGTAAAAATGCTGAAATCGCACGGCTTCGAGGTGGTGAACCACGAGACCGGCGGCGGCCACACCTGGGACAAGTGGCGTGAATACCTGAACGATTTCGCGCCACAACTCTTCGCGGAATGACCAGGAACAAAGGTGACTGGATGGCAAGCCGGATCATCCGGTGCGTCCTCAGAAGGGCAGTCCGGCGGAGGCAACCCCGGTGGCCCAATGGGTCTACTGGCTCTGCCATGCCCAGGAATACGAGGCGGTAAAGCCCCAGACCTTGTTGCCGCACCAAGGATTTCAGTAGGCCACCCAGGCGATCGCGACAATCGCCCTGAAAACCGGGGACAAAACCATATACGATTCCAGTAAAAAATCCGAGCGCGATCGACTGGTCTCGCTCGAATGGGCCATGGAAAAGGCCTGATCAACAGTCCGTCTTCACACCGCCCCCCGCACCAACCTCACTTGGGGATTCCGGATGAGCTCAGGGCAAGACGAAAACCGTACCCGTAGAAGCGGCCCGACGGACCATCCCAGTTGCGGTACGCCGACCGGCAACGCGCAGCCTCGTTGCCCCAACCGCCGCCACGAAGAACCCGGTGCGAGCCAACCTCAGGGCCACGGGGGTCGGTTACGGATTGCTGAGGGTAGTCACCATACCGATCCTGGCACCACTCCCAAACATTCCTATGCATATCGTAGAGGCCCCAGGCGTTCGCTGGGTAACTGCCTGCTGGGGTGGTTTTTCCCGGATTGTTGCCATCGTAGTTCGCCTGCGTGCCGTTCAATTCATTGCCAAAGTAGAAGCGAGTGCTAGTACCTGCCCGACAACTGTATTCCCACTCGGCCTCGGTAGGTAGCCTATACTTGCGACCCACCGCTTTCTCTGCTGGCAGGTCAGACAACTTCTTGCAGAATGCCAAGGCATCGTCGTAGCTCACCGTCTCCACCGGCAGCATGGCACCCTTGAAATAGCTCGGGTTCTTGCCCATCACCTGTTCGTACTGAGCCTGAGTCACTTCATAGACACCCATTCGGAAGCCCTGCGTCAGTGTTACCTCGTGCTGGGCTTCATTGGGATATCGTTCCTTCTCGGTCGCAGGGGAACCCATCAAAAACTTCCCGGCAGGGATGCTGGCGAATTCTATGCCGATGCTGTTTTTCAGATTCCCGGACTTTTTTGGCGGGGCCTGGCTCCACAGGGGTTGCCAAACTCCCATCAGTAACATAATAGCCAGAACACAACAAACGACTGCATTGCGAATCATTCGCTATACCTCCTGATATTTCAAGAATACCCGTTTTTTCCCCACAGCCGTTTTCACCTGTTCTCAATAGGCCTTGTCCTAGCCCGTAACCACTGAAAAAGTCTGGCTAAAAATCCGTTTAGCACCGCTGCACATCGATCCAATGCCATAGGCTACCCCCCACAGCACCGCTTAACAGAACACCGGGCAACACCATGCCAGCGAACCGTCAGGGCTCTAACGGTTGCTGGCGAAATCCTGGCGAGCCGGGCAAGGCAATCCTCGAGCCAGCCCAATCAGGGACAACCCCAGTTCCTGCCCGCCCCGCATCTACCCGGCAAAAAAATCAGGTCAGGCTGTAGTTGCTTTCATTCTCCTCGTCCTCGTCAGCGCCCGGGTTCGGGGCCTTGGGATTTGGGCCGAAACGGTTGTTGCCCGGGGTACTGTCATTCACCATTAACACCAAAAGAATGATCGAGCCAACGATCGGGATGAGACCAACCCAAAACCACCAGCCGCTGTGGTCGGTATCGTGCAAGCGCCGGACCATCACGCCAAGGCCCGGCAGGATACTAGCCAAGCTGTATAACAGGATCAACAGATTGTTGGCACCTGCCATCCCGTCAGCAAACCCGATGATAAATGAGGCAATAATGTTGAACAGCCAAAAATACCAGTATTCACTGCGGCGGGCCCTGCCACCAAACACAAGGTATTTCTTCCAGCATTGCAGATACCAGGACATGACCAACCCCCTTTGGTTACATAGTTACAGCGGAAGGAATTGCAGGGGCAAACCCCAGGCAAGTCCCCGCCCGCTACTCCAGAGCAACAGATACTACCACCCAAAAAACCCAAAGCCAGCATTAAATACACCCTATGCTGATCTGGCCTGTTTGAGCAGTTCCAGCCTTGCCAACCCCTATCGACTTGCCGTGCGGATGAATCAGATGGTGCTAGCCAAGTCAGGTATGGTAGCCGTGGTCTCATCCCAGCTGGATAACCGGCCCACACCGAACCAGACAGCTTGTCCAGTCAATGAAAACCCCAGAGGTTTGCCAGCCCCTGCCAGCGCCTGGCAGGTAACCACCCGTTAAGCAAAAAGGTCGACTGGATAGCGAATCCTTGCAACTTCATCTCTTCATGAATGGCGTGGATGGAAGGCATTGTGATGAAAAAAGGCAATACCCATGGGTCGCAATGCCTTAATTTTTGCAGGCAAAAAAAATCCTTATCCACCGTAACCTGCAACCCTGGCGCCAAGATCCGAAATAATAACGGAATCGCCCTTGCCATTGGCCATTGCCCTGCTAATAATTCCAGCATCCTAAGCAAGGATAATCTTTTCATGTTCCGACTTGGCAAAACCACCTGCAAGCTGATTGCCACCTTTGCGGTGGTGGCTGCCTGGGTGTTTGCCCCCGGCCAGGTCCGGGCTGGTTGTGCGGATCATGGTTACATGGTCCACCGGGCCAATGGCGAAGTGGTGGTAGTCACCCCATCCAGCCCCTTGTGTCCTTGCAAAGGGCCTTCTTGCCATCAGCATCCGTTGCCAGCCTCCCCCCTCACCCCCGCAGCTCCACCGGCGCCTGCTCAGGAAGCCTGGCTGCAACAGACGGCGATTGCTGCTTTCTCTATGCAGCCTGTGTTTTTCCAACCTGCATTGGCTTCTCCAGCCCTGTCAGGGCATCCCCGGGCCATCCTCCACCCGCCCAGGGCCTGAGTCACCCCCCCCTTGCATGTAGGCGCTTTTCCAGCGCGCTGCCCTTTTTCTGGCCCGATGCCAGTCCAGGGATGAAATCAGCTTCCGGTCCGTTTGAAACGGAACGGTGGGCAGATTTACCAGGCTACACGGCTTTGCAATGACATCTTCCGGCTCTTGCTCCGGCCTGATGTCACTCGGGTTGATTCACATAAACACAGATCGCGCACGCTTCTTTTCAGGGAGATGTTCCATGGATACTCGCAAAGCACGGGGAAATACCCGCTCAGGTTTTACGCTGATTGAGCTATTGGTTGTCATCGCCATTATCGCGGTGCTGGTAGGCCTGCTGGTGCCCGCTGTCCAGAAGGTACGCGAGGCCGCCAACCGCATGAGTTGCTCCAACAACCTCAAGCAAATGGCGCTGGCCCTGCATAATTATCATGGATCAAACGGCGAACTGCCGGTGGGCCGTGACGCTCTGGGCCTGTCCACCCACGCCTACCTGTTGCCCCAACTCGAACAGGATGCCATCTTCAAGCAGATCAATTTTACCCTGGCCTGGAATGCGCCCGGCAACGCCCTCCCCATGGCTGCCGTGGTGAAGACTTTCCTCTGCCCCTCCGACAATTTCAATTCCATTCCGGCAGGCTGGGCCGGGAACAACTACCGTGTCAACCAGGGTTCCGGACTCCTGTGGGGCTTGCCACCCACCGCCAATTCCGACCCCAATTTTGGCCAGCCTGCCCCCAATGGCCCTTTTTACCTGGGCAGCCGAACCCGTCTCACCGATATCCTGGACGGCAGCTCGAATACCGCAGCGATGAGCGAGCACCGCAAGGGCGATTTTAATAATGGTATCGCCAGCCCTTCAGATACTTTCTGGCTGGGCCAGACCGTGGGTATGTATCCGGCTACAGCCGATGAGGCTCAGCGCATCGCCACCACACTCGATACTAAAAACCTGCTGTACCAGGGCATGTCTGATGTGGGTGCGCCCTGGATCCGTGGCTACCATTCCACCACGGTCTACTTCCATGTCACTTCGCCAGGAATGCCTTCCTGCATGTATCCCCCGGGCCGCATCGCCACCACCGCCGACAGCAACCACTCAAACGGTGTGAATGTGGCCATGTGCGACGGGTCGCTACGCTTTGTGCCGCAGTCGATCAGCCTGCCTGCCTGGCGCGCTATGGGTTCCGCCACGGGCGGGGAGGTTATCAGTGAATAACCTTCGCCGGGCATGGTTGGTCCCGACGATGATGGCGCTGGTGGGTTGTGGCGGCCAATCCACCATGGACCTGGCAACCACGCCCGAAGAAAGCCGCGCAACCTTGACCCGTTCGCTCGAGGCCTGGAAAGGCGGTATCAGCCAAAAAGACCTGGCCACCGGTTCACCAGCCCTCTTTTTCCAGGATGACACTTATCGACGGGGTACCCCCCTGACAAGTTACGCCTTCGAAGGGGAAGGCAAGGTGGTCGGTTCTGGCATGAGCTATATCGTCAACCTCACCCTGAAAGGATCGGGGGAGAAGGAAAACAAGGTGCAACGGGTGGCCTACCGGGTGGTAACCCGTCCCAGCCTGGCTGTAACCCGCGAGGAGGGAATACCATGATTTGCATCGGCTTGTGCTGGATGGCTTTGGCTCAGGAACCGGCGGAGTTGTCGCCGCGATTGGCGGCGCCCACGCGCGACGCATCGAAAGAGGCGTTGGAAAAATACAAAAAGGCCGTGTCCCGCCTCCCCATGCCCCCCGAGCCGGATCCCGCCTCCGGCCCGGTCTCCAAGGTGAACAATGGTCGCTTCCGCGCCTATTACATCCCTGCCGAATTGCGCGAGACCCCAGGTGTCCGGGTACCAGGCGGGGCCAACCCCGCGGGCGCCGCCCCCCGCCAGGGCGACCCGGCCTTCAGCCTCGACAACACTTTCAAGGTGAAGCTGTTCTGGATCAGTTCACGAGCCAACGACTGCTTCTATTGACTCGGGCATCAGGAACACAAGCTCGCGGTCGCGGGCGTTTCAGATGACGAAATAGCAGTGCTCGATGGTGATTGGGAAAAGATCCCGCCAGCCGACAGGGCCGCCTTCCAGTTCACCCTCAAGCTTACTCGTCAGCCTCACCTGATAGGCCCGGCGGATATCGACAATCTCCGGAAACATTTCTCCGCCAGCCAGGTGGCTGAAATGACCCAGGCGGTGGCCGGCTACAACGCCACCAATCGCTGGACCGATGCTCTCAATATCCCTGGCGAGGAAACTGGCGATTTTTTCAAGCGGGTCGACTCCGCCGGCCCCAGGGTGGAACTCGACACCTTCCTCACGCCCACCTCCAGTGTCTTTGCCAGACAGCAAACCAGTGTGGCCCCGGTGAAGGCCGAGGCTGCCGTCAGAGTACCCCTGGAACCGCTGGACAGCCTGCCGGGGAAGATGAGTCAAATCGCCTCACGCAAGATCCTGGCGCCCCTGGGTGGTGAACCGGCTGAACCTGGCTGGGTCCGCTTGATGAAGGCTTTCCCGGTGGCCAACAAGGGTCGCCTCAGCACCCTTCTGGCTGCCGAAACCAAGGGAAAACTTGATCAGCGTTCCCGGTTGCTGGTGGCGTGGAGTTGCGCCAGGCAGGATCGGGCCTGGTACATGCAGGGGCTGATCGCCAGGCGAATGACCGCCGCCGGCATGGATGCGACCGAGCTGAAAAAGATCGATGACAACGATGCCTCCCTGCCACCGGCGGATCGGGCGGTGATCAACCTGGCACGCAAAATGTCAATCGCCCCCTGGACGGTCACCGATGGGGATATCGCCCTGCTCCGCAAGCATTACACCGATTTTCAGGTCGCTGAAATCGTGCTGCATGGCTGCAACGCCGCTTACCTGGACCGGGTCACTGAAGTGGCGCAATTGTCTTCCAGCCCGGAGTCCCCATGAACCTGCTGCTCACTGGAGTTCTGATGGTGACGATCGGCCAGCCACGGCCTCCGGCCCAGCCCCTGGCACCACCCTTGCTGGACAACGCGGCCGCATGGGCTTTGCTTCCCGGCGCGCCGGGTAAGGGCAAGCCCTTGCCGGCCTGGGCCCGCCTGCTGGCGGGCCCGATGCCCCATGCCACCGCGGCCATGCTGCGGCTGGATGGGCTCACCCGCACCGCCCCCTCGCTGCACCCGCGTTTGCGGGCCCTGATTCGCCTGGCGGTAGCTGATGCCAACCACAGCGATTATGGCAGGGCCATCGCCCTGACCGATCTCCGCGAAGATACCGGAGCCGGTGCGCCGGATATCGCCACCCTGCCACCCCAGGAAAAACTGGTTTGGGATTTCGCCCGCCAGTTGGCTTTGGAAGCCTCCCGGACCACCGACGCCCAGGTGAAGGAACTGCTGGCCACTTACAGCGAATCGCAAGTGGTGGCGATGGTACTGCTGGTGGCTCATGGCAGCTTCCAGGATCGGCTGCTGCTCACACTGCGTCCCCCCATCGAATCCGAAGGAGTTCCCGCGCCTGTGCTGGTGGCCTTCGGTATCAAACGCACTCAGCCAACCAAAAGCACCGGGCCACCCAAGCCACCAGCCGCAGTGACAAAGCCCGGCAAGGAACCAGGGAAAAACCTGGGGCCGGATGATCCCGCCTGGACAGGCCAATCGCTGGCCCAATTGCAGGAAAGCCTGGAAAACCAGCGTAAACGGGTGGCCCGTATTCGCATTCCGGGCTGGAAAGAAGTGCAGCCACACCTGGAAATAGACAGTTGGGTACGCCGCTGGCCCAAGGTGGGTTGGGGGTTGGTGGCTTTTGGTCATCAGGCCGAGATCGCCGATGCCTGGTTCGATTGCGTGGACCAGTTCCGTGTCGATGGCCGCCGCAAACGGGAAGGGGCCAAGCCCGAGGGCGCCAGGCTCGACCCGATGCTCTCAGCGGACATGTTCTGGGTGGTGACGCGTTCACTCAACTGCTTTTATTGAATGGGTCATTGCGAAATGGGCCTCGCGGTCGCGGGGCTGAAAGAAAACGAAATTTTCGATCGGGAAAAGATGCTGGCCAGCGGCAACTGGTCGAGCCTGCCTGTGGGGCACCAAATGGCACTACGCTTCGCCCGTAAACAAGCCCTGGAACCCTGGAAGGTTTCGCAAGCCGACCTCGAGGGACTGGAAAAAGAGTTTGGACGCGAAGGGATGTGGCAGGTGGTCTGGTGGTCTGGTCGTTGCCACTTCATGACCCGTGTGGCCGATGCCTTCCAGTTACCGCTGGAAAAAGACAATGTTTTCCAGGATGAACCAGCAAAAAAACCATAAGGGTTGCTTCCCTTGCTGATTCTCCTGGAGAGACGCCATTTCCCTTGGCATGCCCCAGGGGGTATGCTTGGTGCATTCCTCTCCTCCAGGCAACCAGCACATGCGCCAGCGTCATGGATTCACCCTGATTGAGCTGCTGGTGGTTATCGCGATCATCGCGGTGCTGGTCGGCTTGCTTATTCCGGCGGTGCAAAAGGTCCGCGAAGCGGCCAACCGCATGAGTTGCCAAAGCAACCTGAAACAACTGGCACTGGCCTGCCACAACCATCATGACACGGATGGTGCCTTGCCTCCGGGGTATTCGCGCGACCCCGCCCGCCAAGGCAGCTTTTTCTGTTATTTGCTGCCGCATATCGAGCAATCGGCCCTTGCCAGTGCCTGGAACTGGGCTGATCCAACCGCCAACATGTTACCGGGTGGTCCGGCGCGGGCAGTCATTAAAAACCTCGTGTGCCCCAGCGCAACACTCCCTGAAAATCCCCTCTCCATAGCCGGGGCGAACTTCATGGCCGGGCTGAGCAGCTATGGTGGTAATGGCGGCAGCCGGGTGCTGCCTTTCCGCGAGAACAAGGCGGATGGCATCTTCCACGAAACCGGCTTTTACTCCAAGCCCACCGCCAGGCAGGTCGCGGTTCGACTGACCGATATCCTCGACGGCTCCTCGAACACCTTGCTGCTGGGTGAGCGAACCCACTTCGACATGGCCTGGGACAGTTGGCTGGGCGCCCCGCTCCAACCCAAGCCAGACCCGCCCTGGCAGCCTTTCTCGCAAACCCGGGCCTGGGCACCCGCCGGCCCCATGGCGATCAGCCAGGTCACCCATGCCGGCTTCACCCTGCTCAATTCACCGCTGATCCGTGGTTATACGCCACCCCCGCCCCCCTTGCCCGGTCAACCACCCCTCCCGCCAGTACCGGTACCCCTCGACGACATCCAGGCCATGGTGGAAATGAGGTCCATGGCCTTTGGTAGCCAGCACATCGGCGGGGTGAACTTCGCTTTCGCCGATGGTTCGGTGCGGATGTTGCAAACCACCATGACCCTGCCCATGCTGAAAGGGCTATGCACCCGGGCGGGTGGCGAAACCCCGATGGAATGACGGATAGCCCCAGGCTTCCCCTGAACCCCAACCGCATTCCCCAGCCTGGGCATCCACTGCCACCCGGGTCGTTCCCTTATAGAAGGGCTGCTGTCGGAGCCAGCCAACCGGGAAGGCTGGCGATCTTGGAAAGCGCGGACTCAAGGCTGGTGGTTTATTTCCCCGGTATCCGCCTGGCTATCGGTTTCGGGCGGGTGGCCAGTGTTTTCGGTCAGGTTGTCCTGCCCGGCGCTTCTGCCCAGTTTCATCCGGGCCAAAAG
Organism: Planctomycetota bacterium; assembly: GCA_003669555.1. Classification (GTDB taxonomy): domain Bacteria; phylum Planctomycetota; class Planctomycetia; order Gemmatales; family Gemmataceae; genus UBA6894. The sequence continues at coordinate 61,420 of QWOS01000111.1, read as the reverse complement.
CCAGCGCCTTTTCAGGGTGCGTGTTGATATCCCCAGCACCAAGGCCGCTTCATCCTGGGTGAGGCTATGGATGAACAACAGATCCACCAACTCACGCTCTTCCAGCGACAACAACTCGGTGAGTTCGTCTATTTTGCCAACCATTTCCTTGGGGGAAATGCCATCATCGGCCACCAGTTTCACGCCGCTGCCAACAGCATCGGTGTGATGGAGGGTGCCAAAGCCGATGGGTCCAAAAATCGATTTGGTGAGGTCCAGTAATTCCCGGCGGATCTGCAAGGCCGCCAGGCCAAAGTAAGCCCGAACTGTCTGTGGGCGCAGCTCTTTCAGGCTCCGGTTCAGTCGCAGCATGGCATTCTGCAGCACATCATCGGTCTGAACCCAGCGAGTCAGGTTGGGAAAATCACGCAACCTGTGCCTTGCCAGACGCCGCAGACTGGCTTCAGAGATTTCCAGAAGTTTTTCCAGCGTTCCCGGCCGATCAAAAACAACTGGATCCAGGCAGTATTGCAGCTGACTGTTGGTGGATGCCCCCATAGCCCTGGCTACCTCCTGCGCTAACTCATTGTGGCAGAAATCAGGTTACCAAACAATCGCCCCATTCACAGTCTCACCGGTTTTTTATTTGCATAAGCGACCGCGCCGGCCATCAAGGGACAAACAAACCGGAATAATTTTTTCTGGCCCTTGAAAGGCTTATGAATCGCTAAAGATAAATAAGGGCTTATCACTACCTAAAAAATGGAACTAAACCAATCCATTACATCCTGATACCATGACCCAGCCCATTCATGCCAGACTGCCTGATTGCTGGCACATCCTGCGGGACGGCAGTGGGGCGGATTGCTACACCTGGGCGCAACTGCGCCAGATGACTCTTACAGGGCACCTGCTACCTGTTGACCTGCTGCGCCACGAAGCCTCCGAAGAGTGGCAGCCCGCCAGCCAGTTGGCAGGCTTGTTCGATGAACCATCACCCTTTCTCCTGGCAGAGAAACCCGCAAGCCATCCCCTGAATCAGCCTGAACCAGTTACCCCCGACCGCCTACCTCCAACCCGGACGGCGCAAAAAGCAAGGGGCTGGCGGCAAAAATTATTGTCCCTGATCTCTGTATTGCTGATTGGCACCGGCTTGCAGGGCCCCTGGTACACCGACCAACCTTTGCCAAACCCTCAGTTGGAAGCTCTCACTCCAACAGTGATAACAGGCCTGGCAACCCGTGCGGGGATCACTGTGGCCGGGCTTGGCTTGCTATCCATCGGTTGCGCAGTGTGGCCCGGACCGCTACCAGCAATGCTGGGTCTGGCAGCCTCTTTCGCCTTGCTGCTGCTGATGGTCAATTGCCTGGCGTTTGGCCCCCCAGGCTGGGGGCTGGTGATCAGCCTGGCCGGCGCCTGCCTTTGGCTGGGAGCGCGTATCAGACACGTACTGCCCCATTTGCCCTGAGGTCCGGCCGGACCAATTCAGGCCAAAATGGGCCGGACCACCTCACCATGCACATCGGTCAGGCGCATGTCGCGACCGCCCCAGCGCATGGTAAGCCGCTTGTGATCTATTCCCAGCAAATGCAACATGGTGGCATGCAGGTCATGGACCTCCACCTTGTCCTGCACAGCCCGGTAGCCCCATTCGTCGGTGGCGCCATGAGCCATGCCGCCTCGCACACCGCCACCCGCCATCCAGATGGAAAATCCCTGAGGATTGTGGTCGCGTCCGTCGCCACCCTGGGCGAACGGGGTGCGGCCAAATTCTCCTGAAAAGACCACCAGAGTCTCATCCAGCATGCCGCGCGATTCCAGATCTTGCAGCAGGCCGGCAATTGGCTGGTCCACAGCCCGGCAGTTTTTTTCGTGGCCTTCCTTCAAGGCCGAATGCTGGTCCCAGCGATCAAAACCGACATTCGGACAAGTGATCTCGATAAACCGGGCCCCGCGTTCCACCAAACGGCGGGCAAGGAGGCACTGCTGGGCATAGATCCGCGTGGGCTCGAAGGTGCTGTCCATGCCATACAGCGCGCGGGTGGCCGGGCTTTCGCCAGTAACATCCACCAGGGCAGGCATGGAGGCCTGCATGCGGAAGGCGGTCTCCTGGTTGGCGATGGCTGCCTCGAGTTCGGGATGGGTGCCGAAGGCGCGCAAGTGCTCGTCATCGAGCCTGGCCGAGAGGTTCAGCATGGCGCGCTGCTGGCCGGGCCGCCCCTCGACAGCGGCGATATTGGCAACGGGACGATTACCAGCCTTGAGGACCGAAGCCTGATGGGCGGACGGTAGAAAGCCACTATTGAAGTTGTCGAGCCCGCCAGGCGGTATCAGTCCCCCGTTAAGCACCATGAAACCGGGCAGATCCCGGTTGAAGCTGCCCAGTCCATAGCTGAGCCAGGCACCCCAGCTTGGCCTTCCCTGCAAACCGGATCCGGTATGCAGGAAATAATTGGCGCTGGTATGCTCGGGAAATTTGGCGACCATGCTGCGCACCACACACAGCTTGTCTGCATGCCGGGCCAACTCAGGGAGCAGGTCGCTGACAGGCAGGCCCGATTGCCCCCGCTGCCTGGATTTCCAGGGTGAGGCAAGCACCTTGCCCACATTGTTGAACTGGGTGGGATCCACCTTGAACAGTTCCGCCGGATTGCGCCCATTGTATTTGTCAAGGAGAGGCTTGGGATCAAAGGTGTCAACCTGGCTCGGCCCGCCATCCATGTACAGGAAAATGACCGCCCGCGCCCGGGCCGGGTGGTGCAAACCCACCAGACCTGTGGATGTGTCCAGCGAGGCGGCTGCCCCGTTGCGGGCATTCAGCGCGGAGAAAGCCACCGCGCCAAACCCCAGGGCGCAGCGGTCGAGCATGGACCGTCGGTTGAGCACGCGGGGCATACCTACGCCACAGGACCAGCCATGCAAGTTGCCTGTCATGCCATCACTCCCCTCAAAGCTGCGCCCTAGCGCAGGAAGATGAATTCACGGGTGTTGACCAAGGCGTGCGCCAAAGCCGTCAGGCGTTCCGCTTCCGGGGCCCCAGCCGCAGCCTGGTCGAGCAAAAACCTGCTTAGCACCTCCACTTCAGCGGTGCTGGCCTCGCGGCCATAGGCGGCCAGCGCCATCCTGGACACCCGGGCCGATTCGTTACCCGTGGTCTTCATCTCGCGATCAGCCCACAGCCGGCACATTTCACGCACCAGCGGATCGTTCAGAAGGACCAGCGATTGCGCCGGAACATTGCTGCTGGACCTTCGACCCATAGTTGAAAAAGGCGCGGGGGTATCAAACGCCAGCATCCAGGGCGACAGGAAATTGCGTCGCACTCCCAGGTAGATGCTCCGCCTGCCAGCGCCATCCAGCGGGCCCTGCCCCGGCTTGCCCCGGCCATCCTGATACTCGCCAATGTGGGGCGGCACAGGCTCTCCAAACTGTTTTTCATCCAGCCGACCCGACAACGCCAGCAAAGCATCGCGGATCTCCTCACCTGACAGGCGCTGCACGCGCGCATGGCCCAACCATTGGTTGCCGGGATCTTTGGCCAAATCAGCGGCATCGCCACGGGTGGAAAGCGCATAAGCCCGGGTGAGCACCAGACTGCGAACCAGCTTTTTCAAAGACCAGCCGTCATGGACGAACCCGGTCGCCAGGTAGTCGAGTAGCTCAGGGTGGCTGGGTTCCTCACCCAGCACGCCAAAATTATCCACCGTGGGAACGATGCCTTTGCCAAACAGATGGTGCCAAACGCGGTTGACAACCACACGGGGCACGAGTGGGGTCAGAGTGGGATTGGCAATTTTATTCGCCAAATCCAGCCGGCCACTGCCATAGCCAACCAGCGGGGTGGAGTCGATTGCCTCGAGATAGCGCCGGGGTACCTCTGCGCCCGGCACCTTGTGCGAGCCACGCACAAAGACCTTCTCGTTAATCCCCTGGATATCGCCACAGGCTGGCGCCAGCCGGGAGGGGGGAGGAATTTCAGCCTTCAGAGCCTCCTCTTTCTGGCGCCAGACCAGCACAGCCTGGGCGGATTGGTCACCGGTGGGTTCCAGCAGCCGGATCAGACGGTTGAGAACAGCCGCCTGGTCACCGGCCAACACGGGAAAAGTTCCACTGGCCAACGCTTTTTGCCAAACGCCCAGTAAAGAACCCACAGCAAAACCACTGGGCTGTACCGAAGCTGGCGCATCCCCTTCGCCAACCATTGAAACCCGACAATCCGGATCATCACTGGTGATTTCAAGCCGGCAAGGCAGGCCGCTGTAGCGGGCCAGGTTCATGCCGAACCATCTGGAGGTGTTGCCGTGATCGAACCCCGCGACCATTTCGCCATGCAGGGGGCCCATCACCATCACATGCGACCCGACTGCGGCATAGATTTTGCCTTTGCCGGACAGCAGGACCTTCACCTGGCCACTGCCCACAGTGAAAGTGGGGGTAATCAGGGTGTTGCCAGAGCGCTGGTAGCTCAGGCTGCTGGGGTCGAGTTGCTGACCGGGGGCGATTTTCGGTTCGGGCCAGAAGGCATCGCGGCGGGCAGAATAAGCGGTCTCCATCGCCCAGCCTGGCTTTGCTTTGGCAAGGCTGACATCACCCGGCACCACCTTCCCCTGGCCAAACGCCTGGCCATCGGGCAACCAGTCGTGGTTATCACTGGTCGCATAATCAACCAGGGTTTTCCAATTCCCCTTCGCCGGCAAGCCATCAGCTTTCTTCGTGGGGAAAAGCATCCGCAGGGGATCGTCAGCCTTCAAGCCCGGGTCAACCAGGGCGCGCACCAGCTTTTCCAGCCATCCGCCCTGCAGTTGATCCACGGTGGCCCGTTGGCGAATCTCCTGAAGCACCTGGTCATTGACCGGCTTGCCCTGGTATTTCCGCGCCAAATCCACCGCTGCTTTTTCCAGCATAGGCCACTGGGCCACCAGGGGTTGGACCTCCGCCGCCAAAGCCTTGGCCAGCGAGTCCTTGCTGGCTTTCCGAAGCCCTGCCAGCTTGTCAGCCAACCGCTTCTCGGCCTCAATGGCCTCGAATCGTACCAAACGGTAGCGTGTGCTCTCCATCACAGCGTAGAGAGCGTAATAATCGGCGGCGCTGATGGCATCGAACTTGTGGTCATGGCAGCGGGCGCAGGCAACCGTGAGGCCTAAAAACGCCTTGCCCAGCACATCGATACGGTTATCAAACCTGTCCGCTTCGTCTTGTCGCACATCGACAGGGCTATGCACCTCTTCGCCCAGGAAAAAGAAGCCCGTGCCCAGCACCGATTCGTTGAACCCCTTTTCAGGGTCGAGGCGAGGCTTGGCCACCAGATCACCAGCAATATGCTCGGTAACCATCTGGTTGTAGGGCACATCGGCGTTCAACGCGCGGATCACATAATCGCGGTACTGCCAGGCGTTGGGGGTGTGGAAATCGAACTCATGACCGCGGGTCTCGGCATAACGCACCAGATCCAGCCAATGACGACCCCAGTGCTCGCCAAAGCGGGGCGACGCCAACAGGCGGTCGATCTGCCGCTCCAGCGCACCCGGTGAAGAATCCGCCAGGAAAGCCCGCGTTTCAGCAGGCGTGGGCGGCATGCCGGTGAGGTCGAAAGTGAGCCGGCGCAAAAGCGATGCCTTGCTGGTGGCAGGTGCCTCTCCCACCCCATGCGCCTGGCGGGCCCCCGCCAGCCAACGATCAACAGGGTCACCCGCACCAGCGGGAGCAGCAGGATTAGCCAGCGGACGCCAGGCCCAATGGGCTGCGCGGCGATCAGCCACGCTGAAGGCTTCTTTTTTCCCAGAACCAGCAGGGCCATCCCCGGGCCAGACCGCCCCGTCCTTCACCCAGCGGGTCATATCCGCGATAACCGCATCGGAAAGCTTGCCTTTGGGCGGCATCTGCACATCATCCTGATAACCAAGGACTTTCATCATCAGGCTTTTTCCCGGTTCTCCGGGCACCACGGCAGGCCCGGTATCACCCCCTTTGAGCAGATTGGCTCGGCTATCCAGCCTAAGCCCCCCTTTCACTTTCCTGCCTTCACCCACGGAATGGCACTTTTGGCAGTGCTCCGCCAGCACCGGGCGCACCTTGTTTTCGAAAAAATCGGTAGCATCATCTGCCCAACCAGCCTGTCCCCAGACAGACAGCAGGAAAAATCCAGCGGCAAAGCAGCGAAAGAACGGCATAGGGTTCATCCAGAGCTGACCAATTGATCAACCGTTCCGCACCCCGAGGATGCGGCTTGGCGGGCATTTTCATTGTAACGGCGCATAGTTGGCCGGGCAAACGGCAACCGGGTGCCACTTTTTCCTGGCTGGTCATGCTCTACCATTTTTTTTCGACCTTCCTTTGCCCGGGCCTGCCTTTTGTGGAATAATGCCGTTCGGTAGAAAATCCACGCTTTGCCCCGCCGAGTTGCCTGTCATGCACAAGTTCCGTTTTGCCACTTTCACCCTGATGGCGGTTTGGCTCATCTCCCTGGCGCCGGGACAGGGCACCTCTCAAGCGCCCCGCACTGCGGAGGGACTCCTCAAACCCAAACCCCGGCCCAAAAAAGAGGCCCTGCCTTCCAGCACCCTGCCCCTGCTGCTCCAGAACGGCGAGCGGATCGCCCTGGTGGGCAACAGCACGGGCGAGCGCTTCAACCTCTTTGGAGCCTTTGAGACTCTGCTGCAACAGCGCTTCACCGATAAAAAGCTGGTCTTCCGCAATTTCTCCCGTCCCGCCGACGAGGTCGGTAATCGCCAGCGCCCCTCCGATTACACTAAACTGGATGACCCACTTTTTTCATTCAACCCGGACACCCTCCTCTGCTTTTTCGGCTACAACGAGTCGTTCCAGGGCGCGGCTGGCCTGCCCGAGTACGAACGGACTTATGAAGCTTTTCTCGACGAATACGCCCAAAAATATGCCCGGGACGACGCCGGCAGCCCGCCGCGTTTTGTCCTGGTTTCGCCCATCGCCTTCGAGAAAACCGGCGACCCGCTGCTGCCCAGTGCCAGCGAGCGGAATGCCGCTTTAGCCCTCTACACCACCGCCACCCAGCGTGTGGCCGCCAAACGCAATCTGGCCTTTGTGGATCTGTTCACACCCACCCAAAAACCTTTCGCCGGGAATCAGGGCGCCCGGCTTACCATCAACGGCTGCCACCTGAACGAGGCCGGCGACCGTGTGGTTGGCGCACTGCTCGACAACGCCCTCTTCGGCGGTGCCAATCCTGGCCCTGCCAATGGCGCCAGTTACGAGAAGCTCCGCGCCGCCGTCAACGACAAGTCCTGGGTTCACCAGCAGGATTACCGCATGCTGAATGGCTGGTATGTCTATGGTGGCCGTCGCACCTGGGATACCGAAACCTTCCCTCGGGAATACGCCAAAATCCGCGCCATGGCAGCCGTGCGTGACCAGTATGTCTGGGATATTGCCGCTGGAAAAACCGTTCCAGCCCAACCCGATGATTCAAAAACCGGTGACCTGTACACCCCCAACACCCGATTCGGCGTTCCCGGCCAGAAATACAGCGAAAACCAGGAGGGAGGCCCAAAAATACTGCCCCCTGACGAGTTGATCAAATCCTGCATCGTCCCGCCGGGCTTCGAGATCAAACTCTTTGCTGACGAAAGCAAATTCCCGGAAATCGCCAAACCGGTGCAAATGAGTTTCGACGCCAAAGGCCGGCTATGGGTCTCCACCATGCCCAGCTATCCTCTCTGGAAACCCGGTGACCCCAAGCCCAGCGACAAGCTGGTCATTCTGGAAGACACCGACAACGATGGCAAAGCCGACAAGTCAACTGTTTTTTATGACAAACTCCAGTGCCCCACCGGCTTCGAATTCTTCAACGGGGGCGTGCTGGTGGTGGACCAGCCCCGCATCCTCTGGCTGAAGGACACCGACGGTGATGACAAAGCCGATCAGGTGACCCATGTCCTGGACGGCTGGGCGACCGAGGACACCCACCACACCGTGGGAGCTTTCGAATTCAGTAACAGCGGCCTGCTGCACATGCTCGAGGGCGTGGCCATGAGCACCGCCATCGAGACCCCCTGGGGCGCCTTCCGCAACTTTGGCACCCCGGGATCGTATGTGGTTGATCCTCGCACCTGGAAGGTGCGCCATTTTGTGACACCCGGTTATGGCAACCCCTGGTGCTATGTCTTTGACCAATGGGGACAGGGCTTCTGCGGCGACGGCACCATGGCCAGCCAGCACTGGGATACACCGCTCTCGGGAGCCCAGTACCGGGGCCGCAAGGGCCTGAACACCGTCTTCAACACCGAGGGCATGCGCCCGGTGGTGGGCAGCGAGTTCCTGAACACCCGCCAGTTCCCGGACAACATCCAGGGCCAGTTCCTTTACGCCTGTGTCATTAACATGAATGGTATCCCGCGCTGGACCTTCAGCGATGACGGGGCCGGCTTCAAGGGCACCCGGGTGCGTCACAACCCAGCCGATCCAAAAAACCCCTTCGACCTGATCAAATCCACCGACAAGCACTTCAGGCCGGTTGATCCGCAAATCGGCCCCGATGGCGCCCTCTGGTTCGGCGACTGGGCCAACCCGCTGATCGGTCACATGCAGTACTCGCAGCGTGACCCCAACCGCGACCATGTCCACGGCCGCATCTATCGTCTGGTCTATAAGGACAAGCCCTTGTTGAAGCCCGTCACCCAGCAAGGCAAACCGGTCACCGAGCTGCTCGAGCAGTTCCGCGAACCGGAATGGCGCACCCGCTACCGGGTTCGCCGCGAACTGCAAGCCAGACCAGCCGCAGAAGTGCTGCGGGCCCTGGATACCTGGGTCGGCGCTCTCGATGCCACCGATCCCGTCAGCGAAAGACTCCGCACTGAGGCGTTGTGGGTGCGCCAGGGTTTGCATCAGAACGACCAGGGGCTGTTGCGGCAGGTGCTGGCCAGCAAGTCCCCCGAAGCCCGCGCTGCTGCGGTGCGGGTAATCGCGGATGAGCGTGATCGTCTTGCCAATGCCCAGGAGCTGCTGCTGACCGCCGCAAAAAGCACCCAGCCACGGGTGGTGACCGAAGCGATCCGCGGTCTGAGCTTCTTCAGCACCACCCAGGCAATGGATGCGGTGCTGAACGCCATGACCACCTGGCCTGGCGATTACTGGGTGCGCTACACCGCCGATGCCGCCCTGGGTGCCAATCTGGAAACCTGGCGGGCTGGCTATATCAAGGGTGAGCTCGCCAAGGGTAACCCTGAGCAAGCCCGGATTCTCGATGGCCTGCTCGCCGCTGACAAGCGTGTGGCGGGGATGATCCCGCACCTGCAGGTGCTACTGGGCAAAGATCAGCAACCCGAGGAGGCGAAGAGCAAAGCCATGCAGGCTATCGTCGATACTAAAGGTGGCGAGATATCCAAAGGCCGCGCGGTCTTCCTGCGCAACTGCACCGCCTGCCACAAGGCCACCAACGAGGGTTCTGAATTCGGTCCCATTCTCGACAAGGTGGCAAGCCGGCTGACCCCTTACAAGCTGGTGGAATCGATGATCAATCCCAACGCCGAAGTGGACAAGAAGTACTACGCCACCGTGCTGTCCACCTCCGACGGCAAGACCATCAATGGCCTGCTACTCAGTGAAACCAAAGACGAGGTGGTCATTTTCGACGGAAAACAGAAGCGCACCATCAAGACGGCTGATATCGAGGAGAAACAGATGCTGAAGCAAAGCAGCATGCCCGAAGGCCTGGCGGGAGCCATGTCACCAGGCGAGTTCCTGGACCTGATGGCATTTCTGGGGTCGCTGAAGTAGGGAACGAAATCCGGCAATCACACGGGCTGATTCATGGCCTTCAGGCCCTGGATTGGCCCGTGTTCTTTTCAGCAATCACAACAGCAAACCCTTCAAAACTTTCCCATGGACATCGGTGAGACGGAAATCCCTGCCGCTATGGCGGAAAGTGAGCTGCTCATGATGCAGCCCGGCAAGGTGCAGGATGGTGGCATGCATGTCATGCATGTCGCAAGGATTCTCGGCCGGGTACATGCCGAATTCGTCGCTGGTTCCATAGGTGGTCCCACCTTTCACCCCACCCCCCGCGAAAAACATGCTGAAGCAGGTACTGTGATGGTCACGCCCATCCGGCCCGGGGGCATGGGGCGTTCGGCCGAATTCGCCCGACCACACCAGCAGGGTGCTTTCCAGCATGCCCCGCTGTTTCAGATCCTTGATCAGACCGGCGATCGCCCGTTCCGTCTGGCGGGCATTTTTCTCATGCCCGGCCTTCAGCCCGCCATGCTGATCCCAGGTGCCATTGGATAAACCGTACGGACAGTTCACCTGGATGAAGCGCACACCCGACTCAGCCAGGCGCCGCGCCCGCAGGCATTGCCTGGCGTACAGGCGCGTGACGGAGTCTTTGTCGTCCAGTCCGTACAGCTCACGCGTGGCCCGGGATTCCCGGCTTTCGTCCAGCACATCCGGCACCAGGGACTGCATCCGGGCAGCCAGTTCCTGATTGCGGATCGCGCTATCCACAGCCTCATTCCCGCCGAGCCTGGCCGAGAAGGCGCCGTCCAGATCGCGCAGAAAACCAAGCTTTACCTTCTGCGTCCCGCCGCGCCCTGAAGGGACAATATTTTCAATAGGGGGCCCTTCGGCCCGGAGGATGGTCGCCTCATGGGTGGCAGGCAGGAAGCCGCTGCCAAAAGTCTCCATGCCCCCCACCGGCACATGCCCAAAACTGAGCACCACATACCCGGGCAGGTTTTGATTCTCGGATCCCAGCCCATAACTCATCCAGGAACCCAGGCTGGGCCTCCCGGCGAGATTGTTGCCGGTATGCAGAAACAGCACGCCGGTTGAATGGATGGGCAAATCCGCCTTGATGGAGCGAACAACGGCGATATCATCGGCGCACGAGGCGATATGCGGAAAGAGCTCACTGACCCAAACGCCACTTTGACCATGCCGGGCAAACTTCCACGGACTTTTTTGCCACTTGCGATTTTTGTCAGCGGGATATGGCTGACCGGCATACTTGTCGAGAGATGGTTTGGGATCGAACGAATCGACATGCGAAACGCCACCATCCATGAAAAGAAAAATGACTGTCCGGGCTTTGGGTGGAAAATGCGGTTCCCAGGCGGCCCGCAGGCCCACCTGTTTGGCAAGGGCTGAAAAAGCCAGCCAGCCAAACCCGGTGGAACTGGCGTGAAGCATACCCCGGCGGGACCAGGGTGCCGGGTTATCTCCCCCCCCAACCCGGCTGGATGGAAGTATCGGCTGGCTCATGGGATGAAGTAGAACTCCTTGAGATTGAACAAGGCATGGGCAGCATCGCCCCAGACTTCCCGGCTGGCCATGATAGCGCTGTCGGAAATCCCATGCGCCCCGGCCAAGGCGCGCACGGCATCGACAAACCGCTGCCGTTCATGGCTGACAGCAGGTCGTCCCAGTGCGGCCAAAAACATCGAATCCACCCGCTCCTCCAGGGAGGGAAGACCGTCCGCCACCAGCCGGTTGGCCCAAAAAGCTGCCATCGACAGCATAAACGGATCGTTCAGCAAGGCCAGGCTTTGGGATGGATTATTGGTGGTGTCGCGGCGTCCCTGAACGATCTTGCCGCCTGGGAGGTTGAAGACGCGCAGGAAATGGGGCGCTTCCATCAGTTGGAATTTCAGGTAAATGCTTCGCCGGCCCTCCCCGTCCAAAGGCCCGGCAAACAAGCGCTTTTCAGGATCGGCCTTTTCCCTGAATGGCTGGACCGACGCCCCGAACATCACCGGGTCGAGCCGACCGGAAACGGCCAACACGCTGTCCCGGATCACCTCGGCCTCGGCCCGTCGGGCCGGAAAATGCGACAGGGTCTGGTTCAGGGGATCGCGCTCCTTCGCGGCCTGGTTCTGCGCCCCATCCGCCTGAAAAGCCCGGCTCATGACCAGTTCCCGGGTCAGACGCTTCAAAGACCACCCCTCCGCCATGAATCGTCCAGCCAGGTGGTCGAGAAGTTCCGGGTGGGAAGGTAGCCCGCCCAGGTGGCCGAAATCATCGGGCGTGGCCACCAGTCCCTTGCCAAACACCCATTGCCAGACACGGTTGACCATCACCCGGGCCGTCAGCGGATTGTCAGCCGAGGCAATCAGTCGGGCCACCTCGCCGCGACCGCTACCCGCCGGGTTGAAAACAAATCCACCCGGGGTCAACGCCCGCACATATCCGGGGCTCACCAACTCGCCCGGCTTGGCCGGATCACCGCGAGCCAGCACGGGTTGCGGCAACGCCGGTCCGGCGTCGGCAAACCCTGGCGCGACTTGCGGGGGCTTCAGATCCGCCTCCAGCTTGCGGTATTCCTTGAATAACGCCGCAAGATCTGCGCCCGGAGCATTGGTGATCAGGCCGTTCAATCGCAACCATTCCAGCCAGCGAATATCCTCGTCTGAGGCCTTGCCGGCGGCGAACGATTCGATGACCCGGGCAGAAATCCTCCGATACAGTGCCACCGCCTGGTCAAGCGATTGCGGTGGCGGCCCGTCGTATAGTCCCGCCAGATGGCCCAGATCCGCTTTGGGGGTTTCACCGCAATCGTGGGCGACAACCCGGCGAATGCCCCACCATGTGCGCGGATTTTTGGAATGTTCTGCGAAAGGTCCACGCTGATTGTCGGTATCCTTGCCGAGAGTTCCCAGCGGGTCCGGAAATTTTGGGCTGTCCCAGAAGGTCAGCAACTCCGCGCGGGGATGGTACCGCTCGGTATCCGTCGAGTAATCAATGGTGACCCAAGACCATTCCTCGTGGTGCAACGACTGCTGACGGGTGTAATCGAGTTGACAGTTGTTGAAAACCAGCCTGGCCATGCTGTGGTGCCCGCCTATCACCTCGAAACTCAGTTTTCCATGGGTGCGGGCCAATTTTGGTGAGCGCAAGGCCCCGTTGAGTTTTTCGGACAAGGCAAAGGTGAACAACCCAGACGGCAAAAATCTTTTTATGGCGGTATCCCCATCGGTGGCCACCGCGAAATCGCCAGGGCGCCCTATCCCGTCTCTCATTCCCAGCCCCTCGGTTTCCCAGCCCGAGGGCATTTCCTTCCTGAAATCGGCCACCGTCCGGAAATTTCCGCCATTGAACTTTTCGTTTTCAGCACGTTCGCGGGCATGGCCAGCCGCAGCCTTGGCCCACTCCGCCACGGCCAAAGGCGCCCCAGGCTTGCAAGCCATCGCGAATGGACGCAACGGGTTATCCTGACTGGTCGCTTTTTCCTTGGCTGCGACCGTAAGGGACTGGAGCTTTTCGCTGGTGATTCGAGCCAGGTTCCCTTGCCAGGCCTTGGCCAGCCCCGCCCTGATCCGGGCCTTGGCTGTGATCATGCCGCTCAGGTTCGCCCGATTGGCTTCGGGACCATCCAGGGTGCGCTGCACGGATCGACTGCTTCTCAGCACCCCCAAAAGGGCGTGATAGTCCCTGGCAGAAACCGGATCCATCTTGTGGTCATGGCAGCGCGCGCAGGCTACCGTGGTCGCCTGAAATGCCTTGGTCAGGGTGTCGAGCTGGTTATCGACGATATCGTAACCAATGATGTTGAAGTCGATGCAACTATCGTGGTTGACCTCGCCAAACCGGTAAAAAGCTGTCGCGAGAGCCGACTCGTCGCTATCATCCAGCGGGTTGCGCCTGGGCTTGGCCAGCAGGTCACCAGCGATATGTTCCCGGACCATCTGGTCATAGGGAACATCCAGATTGAAAGCGCGGATCATATGATCCCGATACCGCCAGGCATGGGGCAAGTCGTAGTTCCACTCATTGCCATGAGTCTCTGTGAAGCGGACCACATCGAGCCAGTGGCGGGCAAACCGCTCGCCAAATCCGGGAGAAGCCATCAGACGATCCACCAGGGCAGCATATGCGGCGTTGCGGTCGGTCTGGCAGGCGATGGCAAAGGCGGCCACCTCGGCCGGGCTGGGCGGCATGCCCGTCAGCACCAGGCTTGCCCTGCGGATCAGGGTTGCTGGTGAGGCCAGGGGCGCCGGATCCAGTTTTTCCTGGCGAATGCGTTGAAAAAGAAAACGGTCCACCGGGGTTGACCAGGCCGGGTCGAGCCGGGGCGGAATGGTCAGGGCCCGCACGGGCTGCAAGCTCCACCATTTGCGCCTCTCCTCATAGTGGGCGGCCCAGTCCTTCACCGGGTCCTTGCTGGTGGCAAGCCTGCGCGGATCATGCGCACCTGACTTGACCCAGTGCTCCAGGGCGACAATCTGGGTATCAGCCATCTTTTTATCCGGGGGCATGGTGCATTCGGGATCATTCCACCGAATGGCCTTGATCAGTGGACTTTTGTCGGGATCGCCAGGCACAATGGCTGGCCCGCTCTCGCCACCCTTGGCCCAGCCTTCCCTGGAATCCAGACGCAGACCTGCCCGCTGTTTTTCCTCACCATGGCAGCGGATACAGTTGTCAACGAGCAAGGGCCTGATACGCGACTCGAAAAAAGCTGATTCATCGGCTGCAACCAGACTCTGTGGGAGCAACAGCAAGGCTGCGACAAGGGCGATTTGGCTGACCAGCGCGTGTTTAAATAGCATAAAATTCGATCCCGGTTTTCCATCACAAACCTGACGAAACCTGCCCGGCCTGGTCTGTTGGCCAGTTCCCCGTCAGGGGGCCTGGGAATGGGGGCTGGCCCGATATCCCCCGGCCAGAGTCAAAAGGAGCACCCCAAGATCGTCGCACATTGGTCGCTCAACTGCCAATGGATTCCCTGGCGGGGAAAGGCTGATCACTTCCGCCACCTTGCAAAACCAGCCAATTCATGGCGTGACCTGGGGCGGCAGATTACCCAGCCGGCGCAGCACAAGCCCTTTGGACGCAAGCCGCACGCCCACCGGACCACCAGAATCGCGGGTGAGACCAAAAAAACCAAAACACATTTCGTTCGTGGTCCCCTCACCCACCAACACCATCCTGGGGGGACTGTTTGGATTGCGCGCATTCAGGCGGCTGTTATCGAAGACCGCCTCCACCTCCAGCTTTGTGCCGGCGGGCAGGGCGATTGGCTTGTCAAGAAAATAGTGTTCCTGCCAGTTGTAATCCCAACGCGGGATATCCAGCAGTATCTCCCCCTGGCCACCCGGCCGGGTGACGGTCAACCGGATCGACTTACCCAACAAATGCATGTGCGGCATCAACATATGCAAGGTGCAATCCTCGGCCAGCCAGACTTTCCCGGACACCGGATAAGCCACATTGCCGGCCGGAATACCCAAAAACGGCGCGCCCACCGGAATCACCTGGAATGGCCGGGTGATTTTCTCCGCCGGCTTGGCGAAATAGAGACCGATCCTCGAGCGATCCTTTTCGGCTTTGCCAGTGCGATGGTAATGCACCTGCATCACCACATCGGTACCCGGCGGCAACCAGTAGCCCACGCCGGGACTCAACCGGTGCGGTGTGCTGCCGGGTGCCCATCCCCCGAGATCGCCCGTGAGTGGAAAAAAGCCTGGTCCCATCGAAAAGGTATAGCCGGGACCGCGATCGTGCCCGGCGCCAGCCGCCCCGGGAGCCTGTTTATCATTCAGCTTGCGGGCGCGGCCCTGGTTGTCGAGATAGTTCACCATGTGGTGTACCACCGATTGATTGCCCGGCTTGACCTCATAAGCGGTGACATAGCAGCCCTCCTTCAGCCCGGTTGGCAGCACCAGGCAGCGAAACAGGTCGGGCCCTTCGGCTGCTATCTCCATATCCGCGCCAGGATCAAGAATCAGGTCGGGCTGGCCCAGCACCCAGGCGTCAGGTGCCCTGACAGCTTGGGCCGGAATTGTACCGGGGGCAGATTCACCCTCAGGGCATCCACCATCCACCCATTGCCCGATCGTCTGGATATCTTCATCGCTCAAACGCCGGCAATCGCGCAAGGGAACACTTTGCTCTGGCAACCAGGGGGGCATGCGGCGCGCACGGGTAAAATCGCGGATGTCCTCGGCCCAGCGCAGTGCCTCTTCATAGCGGGTGAGTGGAAATGGGGCCAGGGCCCCAGGCTGATGGCAAACCTGGCAATGGGCGCGCAAAATGGGTGCCACCCGCGCCTGGTAGGTTGGCACACCCGGGGAGCCATTCCGGGCGGGTATCGGGCGCGACAATGCACAGCCGTAGGCCCGGGTGACAGACACCCCCACGGGCTTGCCGGCGACAACCTCGTTGATGGCCAGGCGGAGATCCTCCCGGTCCACCCGTCCGCGATGCTCCAGACGGGCAGAATAACCGTCATCTATCCGGCCCCGGTACAACGCCTTTCCCCGGGAATCAAGGAGGAACGCCTCAGGGGTGACCCGGGCTTCGAGGACGCGCTGCAGTTCGCCGGTGTGATCGATCAGGACCGGCAAGGTTACGGCCAGCTCCAGCAGCTTGGCGCGCAGGGCGCCGATGGCCTTGTCCTTTTTGGTGGCATCACCGCCGGGCAGGATCTCGGCGGGAAACACACCCACCAGGGCAACACCCTGAGGGCCACAATGCGAAGCCAGCCGCACCAACCCGGGTAAACTGCTCCTGGCCATGGGGCAATCGAGCGACAACCAGACCACAGCCGTGCCCTTCGCACCGGCAACCCGGCTCCACGGAATTTCGGTCCCGGTGACGATCTGGAGCAAAGGAGCCGTGGCGGGAACCACCCCGAGAGGGAGCATGCCCAGGGGTGGATCTTCCCCAAGCGCACCCAGAACCAGCAGCCAGCCAAGCATCAGACCCATGCGGTGAAGCCTCCGTATTTCAGGCGTAAGCCT
Organism: Planctomycetota bacterium; assembly: GCA_003669555.1. Lineage (GTDB taxonomy): Bacteria > Planctomycetota > Planctomycetia > Gemmatales > Gemmataceae > UBA6894. The sequence continues at coordinate 44,732 of QWOS01000111.1, read as the reverse complement.
GTCGCAAAAGTGCCAGGCTTTTCGGAACTGCAGTGGCGGGGTCTTCCTTCCCTTCCATCTCCAGTGATATCCAGCCCCGGTAACCGGCATCGCGCAGGATGCCCGCCACCTGAGCGTGATTGGTGTCCAGGGTGTACCATTCCCCACCACCAAAATAGGTTTTGGCCTGAACCAGTGCTGTGACAGGTGCCATGACTTTCATTTGAGCGTAGGCATCCTCCAGGAAATTGCCGGTGTCGAGCGTGGCCCGCAACCAGGGTGACTTGACCGCATTGATTACCCGAAGGACCCCGGAGGCCTCTCGCCCCAGCCCCCAGTGGTTTTCCAAACCCATGACCACCCCCAGTTTTGCGGCAATGGGCGCCAGCTTCTCAAAGCATTCGTTCACCCAGGCGAATCCCTCGTCGGCGGTGCGGCCCTCAGGCACCGGTTCGCGTCCCTTGTTGGCCATCAGGTCGTCGAAGCTTTTGATGGTACCCCAGCGACCGGTGTTGACCCGGATGGTGGGGATGCCCAGATCATGAGCAAGCTGAAGACATTTGGCGGTGTGCTCGATGTTTTTCTTGCGAACCTCGGCATCGGGCGATACAAACCCCTGGTGGGTTGAGAAACCCATCAGCGGCATACCCAATGCGAATGCCCGCCGTTTGACCTCGTTCAGCAGGGCACCATCCACCTGGAGGCCCCGCGCCTCGGCGTCTCTTTCCATGTGCTGATGCAGGATCTCGACACCATCAAAGCCCATGACCGCGGCCCGTTCCAGGCAGTCAACAATCGGCACCGGCTTCCCTTTGAAGTGCCAGAACGAGTAGGTGGAGACTCCCAGGCGGAAGGGTCTTTTCGCTTGACCGGGATCAAGCGGCCCCTGGGCGAAAGTGGGTGCGGCCAGTGCGGATGCCGCACCAATCACTCCTGCCGAGGTAGCTAAAAAACGCCTGCGCTCCATCGCCTGACTCATTTTCAGTCTCCTGTTGTTCGTATAAAAAAAGCCCCGGGAATTCATTCCCGGGGCCGCCATGAACCTCAAACACTCAAAGTGGCCCGCACAATCAGGGTCGGATCGGAATGGTCGGAGAATTATCAGGCGCCACCAACGGATTGGGAGGACCGGATAGTTGCTGGAGCGCCGCATCGTATTGCTGGAGCGAGTTATAGAAGGAGAAGTAATACTGCCGATCACTCTCCGCGCCCGCCGCAAAGGTCATGCCCGACTTGAACATGTTTTCCAGCACTTCGCCCACCGTGGACCCCTGGGCCTTGAAATCACCGGTGAAGTACTTCTTGGCATCATCACGGCCAAATAGGCTGACATCCTGCTGCAGGTCGGTGACAAAACGGTTGGCCCGGATAAAATCGTCCGGGCGAAGATCAGACACCTGACCGTCGAGATACTTTTGCAGGTTTTCGACTTCGACTGTCATTTTGTTGTAGGTCTCGGCATCCATGCTGTCGGACTTCACCATGCGGATCGCACCGGCCATTTGCTGGTCCAGGCTCTTGCGGATTGGCTCAAAATCACGCGAGCGCATGATGATGGGCCACTTCAGGGAGCCGTTGCTGTTGATGGCTTTCAGACTGGCACCGCCCGAGGCGCGACCGCCATCGGTGGTGTTGATATGACTGAGAACCTCGGGATCGACGAGAATCTGCGGCCCGCGCAGGTTGCTGTCGAGCTGGATTCGCTTGACTTCATTGGCGATTGCATTCAGGGCCACCGCCTCCATGATGTAGTGGGGGGGTGGATTGTCACGGCTCCAGTTGAGCGTCTCCAGCCGGGCCTGGGTACGCACATTCTCGCGAAAGTCTTTATTGGCAGTCACCTGCTGGCTACGCAGCGAGGTTTCCTCCAGCCGGGTTTTATCCCAGTCGATCCGGGTCGAGTTGCGGGCCTTCTCGGCCTGCTGCTGCTCCACGCGAGCCTGCTGGATCTGCATCTGGTATTCGCCGTTGGCGTTGGTCACAGAGGCCAATCCCTGCATGTACCCGCCAACAGGCCCGGGATTGTACCCGTAGCCACCGCCCATGCCACCGCCGCCCATGCCAGCGCCAAATCCAATGCCTGAGGCGATACCTCCGCCAAACCCGCCGCCAAACTGGGCCTGGGCACCAGCCGCACCCAGAACCAGACAACCCAGTGCCACCAGCGTTCGCTTACTTCGGATCATGTCACCATTCCCCCTGGTCGCTTCGCACACAGTCCCAGTATAAGCTGGCCTTCAGAGACCAACCAAAAAAACCTCAAGGCTTTGACTTCACAGGCAAAGGCTTCTTGACAGGAACCTCGGGCAACTTCTTGAGTTCGCTGAGCCTTTGCTCCCATTGCTTGACCGCAATTTCACGCACATCTGCGGCGGCGGTGGCGTTGAAACCAAAACGCACCCCTTCCGGAACCTGGTGAGAAAGATACCAGGCTGACAAGCCCCGCAACGCCGGACGATCACTGCGCAACAGCTTGAGCAGGTAAGCATAGGTGGATGGCTTGTCACGATGCTCATCGTCAAAGCCGTAGAGCAATTCGAGAAAAGAAGTTGCCTGAATGGAGGTGGCGGGTTTGCCCAATTCGGGTTTGCCACTTATCTTGGCAAGGTCCGGCAACCCCTTGACAAGCATATCGTGGAATTTCTGGTCCTGCCCTTGAGCCCTGCCAAGCCAATGACGCAGGGCCACTATGCCCTCGTCAATCACATCGGGGTGGGGACTGGAGCTAATGATCATGATGAGGCGGGGCAGATCATCCACTGCTGCCGCCATGTTGACAGCGGCCAGACGCTTGGAAGGATCGTCGCTTTTTGCGAAATCATCGATCACCGCGGAAACATTTCCGGTGGCAGCAAACTTGCCCTCCAAATCCTTCACCATGGCCAAATGCTTCGCCACTTCAGGGTCCTTGGGGTCCTCAAGCACCCAGGCCGGAACCTTGTCGAGATGCGAAGGAGATAATTCAGCACCCGCATCCCCGTCAAAATTGAGCATGGCCCGCCCGGGAGGCTGACTCAGACGCAAGAAGCTGTCATGGTCGCTATAGCCAACCTCACCCTTGATCACCACCAGCACCATGCGCATGGATGGCCGGGCCGGTACAGTGGCATTGGCATCAAACCTGGTTCCTGGCAGGAAACGGCCATAAACCTCCGCGGCGCAGCGTGCACCTGGGCCTCGGAGTTCGAGGTCGGCAAATGCACCAAAGGCATGGATCCGCACTTTGGCGTCACCAGTGGTCTTGGTGTTCGCCAGGTCGACTCGACCTCGCTCGAATTCAAACTCGAGATCGATCCCTGGAACGGATGGCTTGCGCAGCACCAGGGCGGATTCAAGAACGGGCAAAGGCGACTTGCCAGACAAGTCCCCGCGCAGAACGACTTCCAGGCCATTGGCGACAACGGTGGCACCGTTGGGGGACAACAACCGCTGGCCGACACTGAGCAAGGAATCCTTGTCCACCACCTTGTAGGTGGACTCCCCGGCATTTTGAACCAGGGCTGCACCCTTGTCGCTGGTGATTTTCACGCCACTGACGGCGACTTCCGTGGAGGCTGATCCCCCGGAAACCAGCGCAGGGGGCGGCTCAAGGCTAATGGTTGCCGAAGCAACCGTTTTATCACTGGCCTGCCCGGTCGGCTTGGCTTTGGCATCCTGAGGTTTGCGATTACCGCAACCCACAAGTGCCACACAGGCCCCCAAGAGCACCATCAACGGCCAAGCCTTCAAGCGGAACATGCTGCGCTCTCCTGGAACGGGTGCCGCTTCTCGGGGCACCCTCGCACACCAAAAGGATCGGATCTGATTCACCAGGCGAGACAAGCCAGCTGGCGGCGGTGCGCCGCCAGGGCTAGCTCAGTAGTCACTCACTTCGCTTCGGTCACGACGAGCCTGAGCACGACGGGCTGCGAGGATTTCTGATTGGTGAGGTCTGTGGCGCGAAGCTCCACGGTGAAGTTGCCCGCCTTGTTGAGCGGCAGCTTGAACTGGCCAGGCATGACCTGGACATTGGCTGGCACTTTCTCAGGCTGATTGGCATCGACGAGGAAGCTCGGTTTATCAGTGACAACAGCACCCTTGTCGTCTTTTACCACCAGCTCCATCTTGAGCTTGGGATGATTGGTGCTGCTCTCGCGGGCGAAACCAACCACAGAAAAGCCGACAAACACCGGCTGGCCAACCCCAAAAACCTGGGAGGTGGCGCGCATGGCCTGATCAGTGAAAAGTGCGGTCTTGACCACCGCCAAGGCTGGCTCAAGCAAAGTCACATCTTTTTCGCCGCTAATAGATTCTTTTGTGGTCAGATCGAGCGCGGTGATTTTGACTTTATAGCTGCCAGGAGGAGTTTTTACCCCCACATCGACGCGGGTATGCAGGAAATGCCGGCCCCCACCAAACAAGTCAAGAACCTGGGAATCGCCCGTGTCTTGCTTGTACTCGGTTTTACCGTCCTTGCCCATCACTTCGGTGGTCAGCTTGATTTTGGTGACACCACCCTCACTGGATTTGAAGCCCTTCAGTTCAAAAGCGAGGAAGACCTCATCACCGGGAAAAACCTGGGCGCTGGCGCGATCCGGGCCAGGCGAACCATAGGTGAGGCGCAAATTGTCCATTTTCAATCCGGACTGATCCGGAGTGATGACGGCCAAGAGGCCTGCGAGTGCCGCGGGGCTCCAGAACATGCTCCAACCTCCAAGGCAAAGACCGCATGACACATGCCGGGCACTTGACGATTTGGCCCGGCGCATGGTGAACATGCCGAGAAGCTATACCTAATTTCTCATGGTAGAAAAACAAAACCCGGCTGGCTAGCCAAAACTCTGGAAATGCTGGTACTTATTTTGGCCTGTGTTATCAAGTTTGCCAGTCCGGCAAACATTCACCTTCACAACCAGCCACGCTATTGACACCAGCCTTTTTAAATCACAAGATATCAAAGGAGAACAAGCCGGCGCGCTGGATCTCCTCTTCTTCGCTTTATCCAAGAATTTCGCCGGTGCCCTGCAAAGGGCACCGGCGCTTTCCCTGCTCTGGTTGCGGCCGCACTCTAGTAATGCCACTCCATGCCCACGCCAACACCCTGGACCCAATAGTCCTGACTTTGTTTCAGGAAAGCCGGGTGGGTTCCCACCGGGGCCGATTGCGGCGTGAAGCCCACATTGGGGTTGGTGAATTTGTCGAACTGATTGCCTGAGAGAGCCACACTGGACAGGTACAAAAAGTTGTAGCTCAGGCTCAGGTTGATGCTATCGGTGAGGGAGTAGCCCAGTTTGGCCCCCACTTCTGGCAGCACCGCGAAACGGCTGAAGTTGTAAGCCCCGATATTGCTGTTTTGCGTGAATACAAACCCGGGTTGACCAAAGGCACCACCCGCCGCCGGGTTGTTGGTCAGTGTGGCCCCCTGGATATTCACCCGTTGCTGGCTACCACCCAAGGCAATCTTGACGGTGCTTTCCAGATTGAAACGGCCCCACTGTTCGCGGATCCGCCCACCGAATTGCCAGCCCCAGAAATTGTTGGTGCAGGCCACGGAATCATATCCCAACTGTGGCACCACAGCCCCGTTGACATCGTTCTGGGTGGTCACTCCCAGTGTGGTGGCATCCGTCACCTGCATCCAGCGCACACCTGTGATCAGGTCAGCTGACATGCAGTTGGTGCGGTTGATATTCTTGATCAGATTGATGTCATCGCCGTACACCTGATGCCGCGAATTGACCGTAATTTCAGTCGACAGGGGCGGCAAAGGGAAAGGCGTTGTATCCAGCAGCTTGTTGAGCAGCGAGTCAGCCCCGCCGCTAGTGGAATCGGTGAACGGGACGGTAACAATATACGGTGTGTTCTGATTCGAGACAAAGCTCTGGTTCCAGCTTCGCTGTTCGAGAACAAAGAAGGTGTTCTCAATGCCAAAAGCTGCGTCATCATCCAGCCACATACCCATATTGGTGCGGAAGCCGCGGAAAGTTCCCGTAGTCACATCATTGGGAAAAGCCTCGACCACGGTGTTGGGCTGCCCAATCACACCGGGCGCTGTGTCAATCAGGCTTCCCTTGGTTACCAGGGGAGTGGGGTATTTGTTAGGCTTGGTGAACCACCAGAGCACCTCGCCGTTGACCCATACATTGGGCCCTTGCTCGACTATTCCCAGTGGCATGGCCAACGGCGGATAGGGAGGAGGCGGATCATTGACAATCTGGGGTGGCACCACCTGTCGCCTGACAGGCAATTCCATTTCAGAAAGACTAGGGGGATTCCCTGGCTGCGGCTGGACTGCGGGTTGGGCCACCACTGCGGTGGCACAGCACAACCAGGCGAGCAATAAAGCCGCGCGACCTGATGGCATGGACCAACCCTCCTGAGATCTTTCCGATGATGGGGTCGCCCCCACACCCGGCCTTGGCGCTTCGACACGCCCGCGAACGGCGCGTAACGCACCGGGTGCATCGAAAATATCGGCAAAGCCGGTCGTGCAACTTGCGCCGAGGTTCGGAAAGAAATCGGTTATGCCGAAAATCTTGCCTGCCATGCGCCGCCGATTGCCGGAAACTGGGTCGTTTCGGGCACCAGGGCAAGATCCCTAGGCGGCCTTGCCCTGGAAACTGGGCAGATTGGTCCGGCGGATGCCGATCTTCTCGCGATCGAGCCATGGAGCGACTGGGCGACGGCCAGCGACCAGGGCCGCCAATCCATAACGCAGTCTCCTCCCAAGAGGCAGCGGTTCCCGGGCGTTGTTGTAGAGGGCCTCCCGGTACCCTTCCTCGGCCTGGGGCGTGATATGAGCGTGGCTACCGGCCCGGTAAGCCAGGGCCCAGACATTGGCGGGCCGACGCACGGCCCCGTGCCAACCCAGAACGGCTTCGGAATACGGCCCATCGAGGAGCGACTCCAGGGCCTCCGGGGTGAACCGCCAGTAGTCGGAAGGATAGGCATGCACATGGAAGTGGAAGGGACAGGCCACCAGAAAGGCGCCGCCAGGCTTCAGCACCCGGGCCACCTCGGCGAAGCCAAGCCAGAACCGGCGCACATGCTCAAAGGTGCTAAGAGCCAGGACCGTACCGAAATGACCATCCGGAAAAGGAAGCTTTTCCACATTGGCTACCTGATCCACACCCCTGCCGGCGCGGAAATCCACCCCGGTGTAGCTGGTCCCCTTGAACATGCCACGCAGATTGATCATGTCCTGCTGGGCATCCACCTGGAGCGAACCGACCTCAAGGATCGGCTCGGGTAGTGGGAAAACCTCACGAGTGGCCTCGACAACCCCGCGCAACAAACGATTCACGGTATTATTCTCCTGCGGTTTATTCGCATGGCCAGTGTTTTTCAGCCGGCCACCAATTCGCCTGATCCCTATCCCATTGGGCTTATTCCAGATTGAAATCGAAAGCAGCGTTGCCTTTCCCCTTCACCTCACACCCCAGACCCGAACTTTCGGGATGGTGGTATTTGTAAGGCCAACCCAAGGGGCTCACCGCCCCCGATGGGGCCACCGTGACGACATACCAGCCTGGCATCAGGCCCGGCCGGTCCTCTGACTGGATTTCATAATGGCCAGAAAAGTCTATCACACCCATACCCAAAGGCCCGGCATGGCCGCGTTTATGGTCGGGCGCGAACACAATGGTTCCACCCGCAACTCCCCGGCCCCGCCAGGTGACCGTACCAGCCACCGCCACAGGTTCGGCAGGTTTGCCGACTGGCAAAAACAGATAGATCACCAGGCATGCCAGCAAGGCCCCACCAAATCCCACCGGTACCCAGGGAATGGAAGCCCGCTGTGGTTCGGGCTGCATATGAGGTGCCAGGGGCGACATTCCCGAACCCCCACTCTGGAAAAGCAACCCAGGGGCCGAAACAGTCGGGACCTGAAAACCCAACAGAAACACCCCAGCCGCGGGAAGTCTATTCCATTGCGGAACCTGACCGCAATGCGGAATCATCCGCCGCAATTCCACCTTCAGGATGAAATCCTTCCGGGAAAAACACCGTAATTCCCTGGCCCTCGCGCCGCTGGATTCTTCGGCTTGACCGCACAGCATCACGGGGTTAGAAGCCCCCCATCTGCTGTTTGGGCGGCCCTACCCCCGGCCCGCATGCTGGTTCATCCATCATGTGGCCATATGGGTTACGGGAAAATGGTCATGGGTGTCGGGATAGCTTGACGCGGGCGCAGTGAAAATCCCGGGGAAACACGGGTGCCCGCCGGAAATGGTTTGAAAAGGGAGGACTCCGATGAAGTGGATTGCTTTTAGTCTGGTGGCTTTGGTTCTGGGTGGCCTCGGCTGGATGGGCGGCGACATCGTCGCGCAGACTGGCGCGGTTCGCGCGGCTGGCAGCGGTGGCCGTGTTGCCCTCATCAATCTCAGCCATGTGCTCAAGAATTACCAGAAGGCTGTGGCTTTCAACAACGAGATGAAGGAAGTCATCAATCCCCTCGCCCAAAGGCAGAAGGGCAAGGCCGCCCAGTACGAGGCACTGATGAAGGAGGCCCAGGCCAAACCTGACCAGCGGGAGGCCTACGAGCGGCAGCTCCGCCAACTGAAACGAGAACTGGAGGACGGGGCCAACGAGGCCCAGGGTAGCATCAGCAAGAGGCAGGACGACATGCTGGTGAACCTGTACAAGGAAGTCCAGGACGCCTGTCACCGCATTTCCATGGCCCAGGGATACGACATGGTGCTGCATTACAATGATGCGACCACCAGCCAGGAATACTGGAGCCCCATGAACATCGCCCGCAAGCTGCAGGCCGGCGCCTGTATGCCACTGTTCTACGCCCCCGGCGTTGATATCAGCGCTGAAGTCGTCAGCGCCCTGAATCAGGCCTACAGCCGCACTGCGGCTCCCGCCCCAGGGGCAGCCGCACCCGCTGCAGCCGGTATCGGTGCGCCAGGCACAACCACAGGAGCCGGGGGCGCGACCCCCAGACCCTGACAGTAAAGGGTTAGCCGGGGGCACCTCTCAGGGGCCCCTGGCGTGTCCGGAAAATATCACTCTTCTCATGCCCACTTTATCCTCTACACTTTCCACCCACGGGGAGAGCATCGTGCGTATCCTTGGCCACCGTCCGCAGCGGACCCTCCGCACCACCGTGGAAGTTTCGGGCACCGGATTTCTCACCGGGGAGCATGTCACTCTCCGGCTGGTCCCCGCCCCCGAAGACCACGGCGTCATTTTTCACCGGACAGATCTTCCCGGATTACCTGCCATCCCGGCCCATGTGCGCCATGTCACCGGCACCTCTCGTCGCACGACCCTGGGCCACGCACCTCGCGAGGTGGGCCTGGTTGAACATGTGCTGTCCGCCCTCGGCGGAATGCGGGTGGACAATTGCCTGGTGGAGGTGGACGCACCTGAAGCGCCGGGCATGGACGGATCCGCCGGGGCCTTCACCGAGGCCATTATCCGTGCGGGGGTGCTGAAACAATCGGGTTCACGCCCCATTATGGGTGTGGACCGGATGACCTGCATTCGTGCCGGCAACGCCACCCTCACCCTCCACCCCGCCACCAACACCGGGCTTTTGCTCAGCTATATTCTCGACTACGGCTCTCTTTCGCCAATTCCACGCCAGATGCACACCATGGAGCATTCCCCCGAGGCTTATCACTCGGAATTGTCCTGGTGCCGCACTTTTTTGCTGCGTGAAGAGGCCGATGCCCTGCTGCAACAGGGTCTGGGTTCACGCACGACCCTGGCTGATCTGCTGGTTTTCTCGCGCCATGGCGTGGAGGGAAACCGGTTGCGCTTCGGCAACGAGCCGGCGCGGCACAAGATGCTCGACCTGATTGGCGACATCAATCTGCTGGGTTTTGACCTCGCCGGTCATCTGGTCGGTTGCCGGTCCGGACACCCCCTCAATGTGGAACTGGGTCGGCAAATGGTGCGGCAACAGGTCGAATCTTCCCTGGACCCGCCCCGGTTAATGCCATTGCAGCGTTTCCGCCGGGCCGCTTAAAGTCCTGATCCCGAACTGGGGAGCTTTTTCGTGATGAAGCAGTCGACACGATCTTTGGGTGAACTATTACGCGTGGGCGTGGTGGGTGTGGGTCATTTGGGCAAGGAGCATGCGCGCATCGTCTCCGGTTTGGCGGGAGCCAGGCTGGTAGGGGTGGCCGATCCAAACCGGGCCCAGGCCGAAGCGGTAGCCGCCAAATGCGGTTGTCTGGCTTTTGACAACCCGACCGAGCTCTTTGGGCTGGTCGACGCCGTGGTGGTGGCAACCCCCACCCGGTTCCATCATCAGGTGGCCATGGAAGCGCTCGGGCGCGGGCTGCCGGTGCTGGTGGAAAAACCGATCACACCCTCAGCCCACGAGGCCAGGGAGCTGGAGCAAGCCGCCGCCCGGGCCAATGTGCCACTGCAGGTGGGCCATATCGAACGATTCAACCCCGCCTACGAGGCCGCCCGCCAAACCGGCCTGGTGCCCCGCTACCTGCGAGCAGAGCGGGCCGGCAAATTCACCGGCCGTTCGCTGGATGTGGGCGTGGTGCTTGATCTGATGATTCATGATCTCGACCTGGTACTTGACTGGGACTCCAGCCCGGTGACCAGCGTGGAGGCGATGGGGGTCGCAGTTCTGGGCGGCCACGAGGACATGGCCCAGGTTCGCCTGCGCTTTGCCAGCGGCCTGGTTGCCGACCTCACCGCCTGCCGGGTGAGCCACGAACCAGTCAGGCGCATGCAGGTGATGGGTAGTGAGGGATCGGTGCGTATCGACTTCGCGGCCAAAACGGTTGAGGTGGTGCAGCCCTCCCAGGCCATCACCAGCGGCAAGCTGGATGCCACCCGCCTCACCCCACTGGCACTGCAAGCTTTGCAACAAGACATAATGACCACGCACCTGGAACGCGTGCAGTGGACCTGCAACTCCCAGGAAGACCAGCTCACCCGCGAACTGATCGATTTCACCCAGTCAGTCCGCATGGGAAAAAGCCCCCGCGTGACCGGCACCGCCGGCAGGCAGGTGGTTGAACTGGCGGAACGGATTCTCGCTGCCATGGGCGAGCATTGCTGGACCGGGAAAACGGACGGCCCCCATGGGCCCCATGGCCTGCCCGCCCCGCGCGGCCTATTGCTTCCCGACACCCGCCGCGCCGCCGCATAGGGCCTTGTTCCCCGATTGCTCCAGGGGCCAATGGGTTTGCGTTTTTTCCGTGATCCCATGCCCTAAAGGGGCGAAATGTGATAGCCCAGGGTAGAGCGAAGCGCCACCCTGGTTTCGGCGCCACCATCGGTCAGGCGCCACCAAAAACCTCAGCCCTGCAGTGGCTAGACAATCTTTGTGTAACCTAAACCCCACGGATCGCCAATAACCCACATCATGCCCTTTCAGGGCTAAAAGTTACGGCTTGGCCAGGGGTGGCTCCGCCCCTTCTGGCCGGCCAGGCCGACCCAGGGGCTTGCCGGGCAAAGGGCGGGCCGGGGCGGACGGGGTGGGCTGTGCCGCGCCACCTTCGGGCGATTCCGGGCGCCCCAGCGGATCGCCCGGGGGGGGGATTTCGCAGGGTGGCAATGCCAGGGGATCGTTCAGGATCAGCGCCCGATACCGTGTGGTCAGGCGCGTGTTTTCTCCCAGCAGCAGGCCGTATTTTCGCACCACCACCGCACTCTCCACCAGCCGCATCTCTGGCACCCGCACCTCCACCTCTTCGGTCACTGCTTCCATCACCTGGCAACTCATCATCACACTCACCGGCACCATCACTTCCCGGGAATCGCTGGCTTCCTCACCCGTGGTGGGGTCCACCTCTCCCGGGCGGACATGGCGCCGCGACAGCACCTCCACACGCCTGACCACCGTGCGCGGCTTCATGGTCGTGATCGTGCGCTTTTCGGTGCGATACGAGATATGCATATCGGGACGGGTGGTACCGTATTCTGCCTTCCCCACCAGAAACTCCGGCCGCGATTCCAGGTCTGACCGGGGCACCAGGCGCACCCGCATGTCAGGCAATTCCACCTGGGGAACGCTCAACGGTCCCGACTCGCCACTGTCTGCGGGCCGAGCTGCAGCCGGGGCGGCAGGCTCTGGGGACAATCCCGGCAGCATCTTGGGGACAGGCAACAGGGTACCCGGTTGTGGGGCGGCAGGGGGCTGGCCCAGCGACAGCATCAGGGCACAAAGGGCCAGCGTGTTGAGGGCCATGGCGGGTCACTCCCACAGGCCATCAGGCAAGGCTACGCCTCTTCCTTCCTGGCCCATGGAATCTCTTTCGGCCAACCAGCCGGTCAGGCAGCGGCCGGGCCGGCATGGCCAGCGGGTTCCATACCCGCCGGGATAGTCCGGCTGATGACTTCATTACAATCGACACAGCCCGCACGAAACCCGGAAACAGCCGGTTACTGCCATTTTTCCCAGATGTTGCCACTGGGGTGCGTCCCGCTCGTGGTGACTGAGCCAAGCCGCAGCCCGGCGTGCCGATCCATCGCCTCGTCTGCCCAGAGGTGCAAACCGTCGGCCACATCCACGCCCAGGGCGACAAAGTGGTTCAGGCAATCGGCCCGTTTCCTGCCCGGCCAGCGCGATGCGGCTGCCAGCACGGCCAGGCCCGTCATCCGGTGCGCCAGGCCGGCGGGGCAAGCCACCGGATGGTCCTTGAGGGGCGAGAGATTATCGAGGGTGAGCACCACGCCCTGGGCCATCAGGCCAATGGGGCTGCTATCACCACGCCCGGGTTTGCCCAGGACTTCGCGGTTGTGTTCTACCGGCTCACGCACCCAGTTCACCACTTGGGTAAGCACTTCGTGCGGTCCCACCGCCGCATTCACCTTCACCAGTTGCGCCTGGCACAAGGCTCCCCACCAGATGGCCTCGCGGGTGGACAGCCAGCCGGCGATCAGACGGATGGCCATGGCGGGATTTTTTCCCACCCACAGGGCCGCCGCGGCAGAGCTGGTCAGGCCATGCGCCTCAGCGGGGATATCGTCTGCGCCCATCACCCGGCGCAGCGCTTCGTCAGCAGGTGACTCAGGTTTCAAACATGCCAGTAAAGCCATGGGCCTACTCCTCCCCAAAAACCATGTGGGCCACTGCGATCTGTCAGCCAGGCCCGCAAACCGTTGTTGCTAGTCAGCCAGCCCCATACTACCACCTGCCGCCAGAGGGCAACAGGGGCCAACCGCACACCAGCCATTCTCAGGTCGAAGGCCAGTTTTCCCAGATATTGCCAAGCACCCGTGGCTTGGGCGGCTGCACGACCGTCCGGGCCATCAGCAGATCATGCAGCACTTCACCTGAAGAGAGTTTGATCTCCACCTTTTTTTTGCCCGGGATTTTGCGGGGCCGGGCGGGTTCCGGTATGGGTTGGGCCTTCAGGACAACTAACTGGGCGTCGATTTTGGCCAGCTCTTCCTTCAGCACAGCCCCATGAGCGTCAAATTGCGACAAAAGATCCTCGCCTTGCTGATACAATTCCGCCATTTTTACTTGAAATGCATCTGCCCGGGCGATCCCCTTGGCAATTGCCTGTGGCCCGAGCACAGCCAACTCGGCTTGCCGGTCGGTTACATGTTTCAGTAATTCCGTGAAAAATTGGCGATCTTGCGAGTTTCTAATTGACGGAAGGATACCTCTGACAGTAGCAGTCAAAGTATCCACATGCTTGAAAAGCGGTGAAAAGGGATCTGGAAAAGATGCGAGGTTGCTCATGAGTTGCGGTTCCTTTTGGATAAACAGTTGACAGTACCCATTTATTCAACCATGGAAATCGCCGCCTCCACAGACAACATGGCATCGGCAGCTTCGGTGATGAGGGCACTGTTCATTTCGGAGGATCCCTCGAATTCAGCGGTGTTGGTGGGTGCCTCCGCCATCATGCCTTCCACACCCACATTCAGTTCCACCTCGCCAGCGGTGAAGTTGTGCCCCTCGGCGGTCACCTCACGGGTGACCTCCCCCACCTCTTCGGTGATGCCTTCGGCGCTATAGACCAGGTTGGTGTCGTCGCAGTTGATCTCGACGGTTGGCGCAGTGGTGACGATACCTTCCGCCGTCATGGTCATGATGGTTTCGCCCACCTTGAAAATGATCGCCACAGGAGTCAGGGTGATGGATGGCCCCGCTGCAGGATCTCCAAAAGAAAAGGACATGGCAGACATACCTATCCCAATCGACCCTCCCGAGCCTTCTGTCAAAAAACTCATGCCGACACTTTCAATACCGAGATTGATGACGGAATAAACGTCACCCGCCAAAGGAACTGCCTGAAGATTGATGGCAGCCCCTTCCCCCTGGACAGACAGGCCGATAACGCCGCCTGTTTCCGTTTGGGAGACATTCAGTGTCGCAATTCCCACATCCTCGCTGCCCACACCCGTGATTGCGACAGTTTGGCCCCGTAAATCCACAAGAGAGTCCACACCCAGAGATTGCATCTGGATACAACCACCCAAAGCCGAGACAAAATACTTGGCAACAGTCAAAGATTCGATGGTGACCTGTGTAGTAAGCGTCATATTACCCTCCCTAAAATCCAATCATCCATTTTTGAAAATTTCCAACTGTCGTCCGTCAGAAATTTGCCAACCGACCCTGGAAATTTCCCGGCAAAATTCAGCCCGCCCAGAAAAAAACCGGCCATCACTATGGTAAAAGTTGTATTCCTCGCAAATAAGCTATGTTGGTTGCAGCGGCTGTTTTGGCAGCAGTTATGGCATCCGCGAGTTTAGTTGTCGCTGTTTTAGTTTTAGTTACGTTGATTGCTAAAGCATTGCGGGATGTCGATGCAACCGGAGCCGCCCCCGCCGGGTTCGATGCTGCCATGTTTGTCTCATTAGTTGCCGCAATCTGCAGTGCTGGCAACGCATCAGTAAGCACCTTAAGCTCTGTTTGTGCATTTTGAATATCTGTAGCCAACTGCAAAGACAAAACAGGAAAGGTTGTGCCAGCAACAGGGACTATAGCTTCAAGAGCTTTTAGCGCCCACAACCAGGTTGCTTCCAACTGACCAATGGATGAAACAGCAACTTGAAATGCCACTTCGACATCCGCTGGCTTTTCCGCTCCTTCAGTTGAATCATCTGCCATGGTTTATTCTTTCCCCACTGCATTGCGCCCAGTAAATTACTTTTAACCATCAATTTGGTTAGTGGAATTGTAAAGACCGTTTCCGCCTGAGTAATAGCGTAAAACCAAGGCATAAAGAACAAGTGCCAAACATCCCAAATATAAACAGCACCTGGTTGCCAATGGCATACACACTTCCTCCAAATCAATGATTCCTGCCGTCTTCAACACCATTTGGGTATCTTCATCTATTAATCCTTCTAAAGCCCCTCCTGCTACTACATTAGGATCAAGCTGTGGTGAAACATATTTCAGAGTTTTCTCCGTAGCACGGTGGCATTCAAAAAATTGCCCGTAATAGGTAAAATGACTTCTATCACCAAATACAAGATCGGCTTCTGCGCCAATTCCAACAAATGCCGAAAAAAGCTTACATTCGGCAAAACTTTCTGGCAAACACTGCATCACCATTTCTTCCCAATCAAACACCATCTTTAAATCTGCGCCAAATATATTGTTGATTCTGGCGCCACCAATAATGAAATTATCGTTGTCACCCACCGTGCACATATAAGCACTATTGAAAACCTGAAATAAACCGTCGGTACCACCAGAATTCTCAAAAGCACCGCCAATCGCTGTAAAAATAGGCATCTGGTTTATCCTTGTTGATCAACACTAAAACTGGGGCGGGAGCTGATTTTTATGCTTTCCTGGTTGACAATAAAAGAACTCTCGGCGTGAATGTGGACCACTTCTGCGCCCTTTTCGTCAGATATAAGGATTTGGTGGTAGTTTTTCGATGGGTCGCCGCCCTCGGTCAGACTCTTCCATCCGGCGATGTACTGGTTGGCCGGCAGGGGGTAGGGAGGCATGTTGGTCGAGTTGTAAACGCTGCCGACAATGAGAGGCCGGTCGGGATCGCCATCCTCGAAAGACACCACCACCTCATGCCCCACCCGCGGCCAGAAACACGCCCCCCAGCTATTGCCCGCCCAGACCTGCGCCACGCGCACCCAGCAGGAGGTGGTGCTCTCCGCCGCATCCCACCAGAAGCGCACCTGCACCCGGCCAAACGGGTCGATGTTCATCTCCTGCCCTTCCGGGCCGATAACTATGGCAGTTTGCACACCCCCCACTTTGGGCCGGGGCACAGGCGGCCAAGGCTTCTGGTAAGAACTGGCAGGCACCGCCTCGAACCGATTGCTGTAACTGACTTTGGCCGCTTCGCCGCTCCAGAAAAGCCCCTCCTGCTTCCCCTCATGCTCGAGACGGGTCACCAGCCAGGCACCATCGGCGGTGGGGTGATCGGCCAGCGTGAATCGATAACCGGCAACCAGGTTCATGCAGTTGCCAGAACCGTTGGCCAGCACCGCCTTGCAGGCAATGGCTGTGGACAAAATATTGGCGCGCGTCTGCAAGAACTCATAGGTGTCAGACATGGCACCGCTGTTCTCCTGCCCTGTCGCCAGGATCGTGTCAAAATAGCGCCCCGGCGAGGCACCATTCTCCTGCCACGGCTGGGCCGACGACGAGACTTTCAAGGTCACCGTGCCAGCCTGCGCCGTTTGCTGCCCTTTCCCCTGCGCAGTGAGTGGCTGGTTGAATAGCTGGAATTGGGAATCGCGCAGTGACAATTGGTTGTTGACCAGCGTTTGGGTCGTTTCCCAGGTCTTGATGGAAGGGTTATCCTGCCAGCCACCTTCGGCCTGGTTGAACTTACAAGTACCCAAGGATGGATTGTTGGGGGTCATGTTCGTGATCTTCAACAGATGATCCGACGCAGAATGGACCCAATAACTTGCAAGCCCTTGCTCGAAACAGATACGGTTGAAAAATTCCAGATCTGTCTCGCGGTATTGGGTGCAATAGACACGGGTAGCGGGCGTGGGCGCAACCAACTGACTGGCTCCCCCCACTGGGGCCAACACAGCTGACAGAATCTGGCAGGCATTTTGCTGCTGGAAAATACGGCTTTGCTTCACCAGCCCCAGTTGCCACAGCCGGGGTCGCAACACCATCTCGTAATGATCCAGGTACCGATCAGAATTCTTTGCGGTGAATTGACAAATGACACCACTGATATACCGCTGAACCTGCCCACGACTTTGCAAGCTGACTGTGGCGCACTGGCCCAGCAAGGCTTCAAAAGGCACCCGACTGCCAGCCAGGGCCCCGAGTTGGAGCCGAAATTCAAAAAGACCCGACAAACACTCGGTGCCCTGAAAAGAAAGCACTACCAAAGCGTCTGGCCCCAGGGGGGTCTGAATCTGGAACGCCGCATTTTCTTGGGAAAACTGGGCCATGCTCACCTTTCGCCACGATGCCAGAAAACCTGGAAATGGTCTAGCGATTCCTGTTCATTCGATGGGTCAACACCAAAACAGGTCAATCTGATTGTAGTGGAGGGTCTGCGACCCGGAAGAAAACTTTACCCAAAAAAAATAATCCATTGCGCCCCTTGGGAGCTGGGGCTTCGCGAGGTGGCCGAACTCAGAATGGTGTTTCGCTCTACGAGCTATCACATTCTGCCCCGCTGAGGCTTCGGAAGAGTGGATCGTTTATGCCTTTGGGCGCAAGGGAAAGCGTGCTGGATTTTCTGGTTTGGTAGCGAAGGATGGTGGATGGTGCGGGGCGCATAACACGCCGGGCTGGGGTGGGTGGTCAACTCCAGGGGCTGGAGCCCTCATGCAGCTCGTCGAGAGGCGGTGTTTCGTCGTCAGGGGGCGTAGCTGGCAACCCCATGGCGCCCCAGTTTTCCCAGATATTGCCAAGTACCCTTGGCTTGGGCGGCGGCGGCACGACCGTCCGGGCCATTAGCAGATCATGCAGGACTTTGCCGGAGGCGAGTTCGATCTCCACCTTTTTTTTGCCAGGGATTTTCCGGGGCCGGGCGGGGATTTTTTTGGGTTGGACATTTTTTGCCATTTCCTCGGCGTTCTTTTTTTTCATGTCACCGAGCGCGGCTCTCCTCAGTTCAAGCGCTTCTTTTTTTGCCTTGAACCTCGCCATCATCGCATCATATTTTTTTTTGTTGGCTGCTGCCATTCTTTGCAGTCGGGCATTGGCTTTCGGGGCTTCTACCGCAAATTTTTCGCGGGTTTGCACCAGTTGGGCAAGCAGGCCGTTAATGAGATTTTTCTGGTCAGGCAAAAGCCGCTGGATCTGTTTTTTGAAAATGCCAATAGCCTTGTCCACTACTTCCAGTTCAGCGGTGCCATTCAAATCAGTGCAAGGCGGCAAGCGCGGCATGTTATCGACTCCTCAAAGGCTGTTGAAATATCAAGACCCCATGCCATCGCAACCTTTGCCGAGGGTGGTTCGCAGTTGCGTCAGGCGCCGGGAGAGTGTTCCAGCACCTTGATTCCAGACCCCACCTGGACTTCCCGAAAGGGCCGGCAATCATTCCACCATGGAAATCGATGCCTCAACGGACAACATGGCATCGGCGGCTTCGGTGATCAGGGCGCTGTTCATTTCGGAAGTTCCCTCGAATTCAGCGGTGTTGGTGGGTGCTTCCGCCATCATGCCTTCCACACCCACATTCAGTTCCACCTCGCCGGCGGTGAAGTTGTGCCCCTCGGCAGTCACCTCACGGGTGACCTCGCCCACCTCTTCGGTGATGCCTTCGGCGCTGTACACCAGGTTGGTCTCGTCGCAGTTGATTTCGACAGTTGGCGCGCTGGTGACAACCCCCTCGGCGGTGATGGTCATGACGGTTTCACCCACCTGGAAAGTGATCGATTCAGGCGTCATGGTGATGGTGGACCCCACGCCTGGCTCACCGATAGAGAGCAATATGGCCTCCTGATTGATCTGGATGGCCCCGCAAACACCGGGCAGCCCATTGAAAATCTGGATAAATTCGGGTGAGACCACTATCGCGGAAAGAACATCCATGCAGGATGTGTTGATCTTGATCATCCCCTCGTTCTGGGTTTGAATGTTGATCAATCCGCCAACGGTCTGGTTATTCATCTCGATGAAGGCATTGCAGCAATTCAGCCCGACAAAGTTGGTGCTGTTGATCTGGACCTGGCCTTCATATTCATCGGGCCCGCAAACCGTGGCAAAGGTGATGTTGCCACCGACCGAGTTTACGGTCACCGACTGGCCTTCGAGCAGCATATTGTCCGGATGCGAGTTGACCTGAACCATGAAATACTCCTAAAATCTGTTTCTAACTCAATTTCCCAAGGGTTCTATCACAATCCAATAAAACTCCCCCAACTTCGGGTCTCTGGATTGATCTTGTCCAGATTTCCTTTCACCTCCTGAGTGCCCAAATACTGGATCTGGGTATTGTTGCTCACCGCCAGCGTCGACACATAATCCAGACCTTCCTGCATTTTCAAAAGGGTTCCATTCACGCCTTCTATTGCTTCGATCTGCTGGTCTACCGATACTTGCAGTGCAGCAATACCCGTATTCAAAACTTGGGTCACTCGTACTTCCAGCGACGCCATTTGCTCCTTCAACAGGGCCGTGTCTGCTGCATTGGTAGCAGCCGTAGCAGCGGCGGCTTGAGCGGCATCGGCAGCCGCGCCCGCGGCCGCATTGCCAGTGGTCATGGCCGCATCTGCGGCGGCCTGAGCAACACCAGCCGCGGTCAAGCCTTTTTCGGCCGTAGCCTGCGCTTTGTTAATCAGATCACCTGTGGCCACATCTGCCGCATCTTTGGCTGTCTGGTCAGCCAGCAATTTAGCGGCTGCCCTATCCTTGCCAAGCGTCTGAAGGTACTGGTTGATAAAAAGAAAACACCTATTTTCAACACCCAGCCCAATGCCAAGGACCATTGTTTTGGTGTCCTCGATCGAGGGGACCGCCTCACTCTCGGCCCCATCGGTTGATGGTGGGGGTTTCTGAAAATTATTATACTGGAAATAAGCAATAGCCATACAAATGATCACCGTGATCACAATCAGGGTGTTTGCCAATGCCACAATTCTGTAATTCAGTATAAATTCAGGGTAGGCTATCGCATATGCTGCTTGCAGCTCTGCAAATTTTGGATCTCCGGCTTTAGGGGGCAGTGGCCAGGGATCATCGAGATTCACAGTGAGAGTGTGCCCGATTTTTCCATTCAAAAGCAGCTCACCCATCAAATTCAGACTGTTATTATCGCCTATATTGATGGAGGCATTGCCGCCGCTTCCCATGAAAAACTCGAAAAGTGGCTTGAATACCTTATTTTCCATCATGCCAGTCTTGTCGACCAGACTCTCGACAAGGATCTCCCAGTCAAACAGAAATTTCTGGTCAGCCCCGATGATGTTGACGGTCCTTGCCCCGCCGAGGAGTTGCTGCGTAATATCCCCAATAATATTGCTATAGGTGGAATTGAGCGTATCCGGCAGCATGGCATCCACACTATTGCCGATAATGTCCCAGACTGCCATGTCGGCCTCCCTTAGCCTTCAAAAGTGATGGAGCGCCCGTGGTGATTGTTCACCTGCGTTTGCTCCTGATGCACCATCATGTGTGTCTCGGCATGGACATAAATCACTGCGGCACTCATCTCATCCGACAGAAGCGCGGTATGAAAATTTTTGGTGACATCCCCACCCTGAGTTTTGGATTTAACCCCGGAAAGATACGAGCTTTGTGGCATCGGCACGGGCACATTATTGGTTGAGTTGTAAACGCTGCCGACGATAAGGGGCCGGTCCGGGTCGCCATCCTCGAAGGACACCACCACCTCATGCCCCACCCGCGGCCAGAAAAACGCCCCATACCCCTGCCCCGCCCAGACCTGTGCCACGCGCACCCAGCAGGAGGTGCCGCTCTCCGCCGCATCCCACCAGAAGCGCACCTGCACCCGGCCAAACGGGTCGATGTTCATCTCCGCCCCTTCCGAGCCGATAACTATGGCAGTTTGCACACCCCCCACCTTGGGCCGGAGCACAGGCGGCCAGGGCTTCTGGCTGGAACTGGCGGGCACCGCCTCGAAACGATTGCTGTAACTGACCCTGGCCGCTTCGCCGCTCCAGAAAAGCCCCTCCTGCCTCCCATCGTGCTCAAGACGGGTCACCAGCCAGGCACCATCGGCGGTGGGGTGATCGGCCAGCGTGAATTGATAACCGGCAACCAGGTTCATGCAGTTGCCAGAACCGTTAGCCAGCACCGCTTTGCAGGCAATGGCTGTTGACAAAATATTGGCGCGCGTCTGCAGATACTCATAGGTGTCAGACATGGCACCGCTGTTCTCCTGCCCTGTCGCCAGGATCGTGTCAAAATAGCGCCCCGGCGAAGCACCATTCTCCTGCCACGGCTGAGCAGACGACGAGACTTTCAAACTCACTGTGCCAGCCTGCGCCGTTTGCTGCCCTTTCCCCTGCGCAGTGAGTGGCTGGTTGAATAGCTGGAATTGGGAATCGCGCAATGATAACTGGTTGTTGACCAGCGTTTGGGTCGTTTCCCAGGTCTTGATGGAAGGGATATCTTGCGAGCCACCTTCGGCCTGGTTGAAATAGCAAGTACCCGCGGATGGATTGTTGGTGGTCATGTTCGTGATCTTCAACTGATGATCCGACGCAGAATGCACCCAATAACTCGCAAACCCCTGCTCGAAACAGATACGATTGAAAAATTCCAGATCGGTCTCGCGGTACTGGGTGGAGCAGACACGAACAAGGGGCGTGGGAGCTACCAATTGACTGGCCCCCGCAACCGGGGCCAACACGGCTGCCAGAATCTGGCAGGCATTTTGCTGCTGGAAAATACGGCTTTGCTTCACCAGCCCCAGTTGCCACAGCCGGGGTCGCAACACCATCTCGTAATGATCCAGATACCGATCAGAATTCTTTGCGGTGAATTGACAAATAACACCACTGATATACCGCTGAACCTGGCCACGACTCTGCAAACTGACTGTGGCGCACTGGCCCAGCAAGGCTTCAAAAGGCACCCGACTACCAGCCAGGGCCCCGAGTTGAAGCCGAAATTCAAAAAGACCGGACAAACACTCAGTGCCCTGAAAAGAAAGCACCACCAAAGCATCTGGCCCCAGGGGGGTCTGAATCTGGAACGCTGCATTTTCTTGGGAAAATTGAGGCATGGTTACCTTTCGCCACGATGTCAGAAACCCTGACACTGGTCTAGCGATAGCTGGCAAACAAACCAATTGTCACCCAACTTATCCTAAAATACAATGACCGGCGGCAAAGTCAAATCAATTCAAATCTTCCGGTCAGGCAAGTCATTCTGGGGAATTTTGCTACACACCGGCCCCAGGATGTAGCCCTGGGTTCATGCCCAAACATTTCAGCCCTGAAGGGGCGTAAAAATCCCTGAAGAACCATAACCAACCCGGATTGCCAATAACCTACATTGCGCCCCTTCAGGGTTGGATTCCGCATCAGTCTGGCTGGCGTTCATCCAGCGGCATAGCCAGTCTTACCCCGTGGAAATTCCACCGCACAGTGATTGGCAGCTTGTGGCGGAAGGCGGAGCGCCGAACCTCGAGCGTGTCTTCCCAGCGACCCCCGCGCAAGCAGCGATAGAGGCCGCTCACGGGCCCCGCCGGATCCACTTGATCAGCCGTGCCCAGTGGGCCATACCAGTCGGAGCACCATTCCCAGTTATTGCCATGCATGTCGCACAAACCAAAGCCATTGGCCTTGAAGCTGGCGACATCCAGGTTCTCTATCATGAAAACACCCTGCTCGTTCCTGCCAACCGGCCCCCAATGCGAGGGGGTGGTAGTGCCGGCCCGGCAGGCATATTCCCATTCGGCCTCCGTGGGTAGCCGTAGCAATTTCCCGGATGGCTTCCCTGCCACCTTGCAAAAGTCGTTGGCATCCAGCCAACTGACACTGTCCACGGGAAGATTTTCGGTGTTTTTCCCGAGTATGTCCGTTTTGAAATAGGAAGGATTGCTCCCCATGACGGCCTGCCACTGGGCCTGGGTGGTCTCGGTCCGGGCCAGGTAAAAACCCTTCGAAATGGTCACCTGGTGAACCACCTCATCCTTGGCATGCAGATGCTCATCGCCTGGGGAACCCATGGTGAAAGTGCCGGGAGGAATGAGCATGAAGGAGATGTTCACACCTGGAGCCACCTCCAGCTTGCGTTCGATGGGCAGGCCTGCCTTCCGGGCAAAATCAGCCTGGTTCCCCTGGGCCAAGGCTGACTGGTCCGCTGCCTGGGCGGTTTGCCTCAGGTCGATCTCGCGACGGACGAGAATCCGGTTCTGGGCCTCGGACTCGGCCAATTTTCCGGAAATTTCGGCCGTGGCCTTCTCCAGCTCTGTCGTCTCATTGCCAACTTCTCCGAAGTTGCCGCTGGTATAGGCCAGCAAGGCAGCTTCCAGAGCCCGGTTTTTTCCTTGCAGGGAGTTTGCCAGCAACAACGCATACCCGGCCACCCCGACGGAAACCGCCAAGGCAGCCATGGCCAACAGGAAAGAATAGTTTTTCTGGTTCGGCATCAACAGGTCATCCCATGGAAGCACAGATGGGCACTGGACCCGCCCTTTAGCGCTATCTTAGCAGCTCCCGGGCCAGCCCGGTTTCAGCCGGCTCGATCACGCTGACATGCTTGCCTGTCACCCGGAACATGCCATTGATGGCAGCCACCGGCAGGCCACTACCCTGGGCATCCATGCCACCCGCCACCACCACCCTGCGGGGAGCCATCAGACCCACGAGCTGGGGCACATCAGCCATTGTGGGTACCAAGCCCGGCACCAGCGTTCCCAGGCGCTGCCCCTCGTAGGGGCGGCTGGAGACATGGCTCATCAAACACCCAGAGCTGCTTTGCCAGGGGAAGAAAATCTGCTGGCGCGGTACCCGTCACCGCTATGGCTGCCATGGGCCTGCGGGAAGATCCAGTCCGCCCGGCCAACAGCACCTGGCAGTCTGGGCAATATTTGACGGCCCGGACAACCATGCGGCCTGAACCGGTGGTGCGGGTCGGGCAATTGATGCGGATTTGGCGACCGCATAGTCCGATTCTTCTGTTCATGGAGGTTCGGTATGTCCCTGTTGGGCCCCATGGTGATCCAGTGTCTTGCATGGCTCAGCCTGGCCGCCCTGCCGGGGCAGGAGGAGCTGGCAGAAGTTTCGGCGACTTCAGCGGAGACGCCCACCACCCTGGCTATACCTGCAGACCACCCGGACTGGTGGAGCAAGGTTCCTCGTGGGCCTCCGGCTGTCAGACTAGGCTTTTTTCCCATCCCTATCAAAACGGGGGATGAATTCTATTCGGGCATCGACTGGCTGCGTGGCATGGAGCGCCCGAGGCAGCCGGCCACCGCCTGGGCCCCCATCCTGCCTGGACTCCAACCCATTTTCGAACTGGATTTCCGCAAGGTGGAACCTCCCGGCGACGACCGGTCTTTTCCGGTGCTGGACGAGATGAAACGCATCCCGGTGGGCGACAACTGGCTGCTGGCCACCGGTGGCGAGATGCGTTACCGCTTTACCAATGAAGGGAATGCACGGCTGCGGCCGATTGACAACTCGTACGACCTGTACCGCACCCGGCTTTTCGCCGACATCTGGTACCACGACACCTTCCGGATCTACGCCGAATTCATCACCGCCGAAATCTGGAACAACGACCTGCCTCCAGTGCTGCCCGACAAGGATCCCGCCGACTTTCTCGACCTCTTCGCGGAAATGAAGCTGCTGGAAACGAACGATGCCCCCCTGGTGGTCCGCTTTGGCAGGCAGGAATTACTGCTCGGCTCCCAGCGACTGATCACCACCGCCGACTGGTCCAACACCCGACGCACATTCCAGGGCGCACGCATGATGCACCTTGGCGATACCAACTCACTGAACATGTTCTGGGTACAACCGGTCATCCCCGACCCGAACGGCTGGGGCTGGGCTGAAACCAGTTGCAATTTTTCCGGCATCTGGTGGACACACCGGCCTGATGCGGAACACTCGGTCGACCTGTACGCGCTCTGGTACAGCAACACCAAGCCGTTTGTGGAGCAAGGTGGCACACCCATTCCCCGGGGAAATTTTGCCACCCTGGGTGCACGGGCCACCGGCAATGACAATGACTGGCTCTATGACTTCGAAGCCGCCCTGCAGCAGGGCATCATCTACAACGGACAGCCCCTCACCGCCGGCATGGCTACCGTGAATCTGGGCCGGCGCTTCGAGAATCTGCCCTTGGAGCCGGTGGTCTGGCTGAACTACGACTACGCTTCCGGTTCTGAAACATTCAGAACCGGAAGCAGCAACACCTTCCAGCAACTCTTCCCCTTTGGCCATTATTACCTGGGCTGGTGCGATCTGGTGGGCCGCCAAAACATCCACGATGTGAGCCAGGTGGCATATTTAAACCCGGCTCCCTGGATCACCTGCATGCTGCAGCACCACAACTTCTGGCTGGCCTCGGCCCGGGATGCGCTGTACTTCGCCAATGGCCAGCCCGGGCGTTTGAGCCGTAACGGTTCCGCCGGCACCTATGTCGGCAAAGAGTACAACCTCATTTTCAGCTTCCACCTCGGCCCGCGCACCGACCTGATGAGCGGCTGGTCCAAGTTGTATGGTGGCGACTTCCTGCGTGGCACCGGCAAGGTGTCGGACAGCAGCGCAACCTTTGTGCAGATGTCCTTCAAGTTCTGAGCCAAGGCGCAACCATCCCCGGCGCCAGGTCGCCCATGGTTCCTCAATAATTGCATGGATGCGGTCCCCCTCACCGTAATGCCTGCCATGGTCCCGCTGGAAGATGCTGTCCGCCCGGCCGACAGTGCCTGGAAATCTGGGAAAGATTTAACGATTCGTACAACCATGCTGCCTGAACTGGTGGTGCGGGTCGGGCAATTGATGCGGATTTGGCGACCGCATAGTCCGATTCTTCTGTTCATGGAGGTTCGGTATGTCCCTGTTGAGCCCCATGGCGATCCGTTGTCTTGCATGGCTCAGCCTGGCCGCTGCGCCGGGAGAGGAGCTGCCGGCAGAGGTTTCGGCGACTTCAGCGGAAACGCCGGCCACCGTCGCCATGCCTGCAGACCACCCGGACTGGTGGAGCAAGGTTCCTCGCCCAGCCCCCGCTGTCAGACCCGGTTTTTTTTCCATACCCGTCAGCACGGGGGATGGATTCTATTCGGGCATCGACTGGCTGCGTGGCATTGAGCGCCCCACCCTGCCAGCCACCGCCTGGGCCCCCGTCCTGCCGGGATTCCAGCCCATTTTCGAACTGGATTTCCGCAAGGTGGAACCTCCCGGTGATGACCGGTCTTTTCCGGTGCTGGACGAGATGAAACGCATCCCGGTAGGCGACAACTGGCTGCTGGCCACCGGCGGCGGGGTGCGTTACCGCTACACCAATGAGGAGAATGCGCGGCTGCGGCCGATTGACAACTCCTACGACCTGTTCCGCGCCCGGCTTTTCGCCGACATGTGGTACCACGATACCTTCCGGATCTACGGCGAATTCATCACCGCCGATATCTGGAACAACGACATTGCTCCGGTGCTGCCCGACAAGGATCCCGCCGATTTCCTCGACCTCTTCGCGGAAATGAAGCTGCTGGAAACGAACGATGCCCCCCTGGTGGTCCGCTTTGGCAGGCAGGAATTGCTGCTCGGCTCGCAGAGACTGATCAGCACCTCCGACTGGTCGAACACCCGACGCACATTCCAGGGAGCGCGCATGATGCACCTTGGCGATACCAACTCACTGAACATGTTCTGGTTACAACCGGTCATCCCCGACCCGAAAGGCTGGGGCTGGGCTGAAACCAGTTGCAATTTTTCCGGCATCTGGTGGACCCACCGGCCCGATGCGGAACACTCCGCTGACCTGTACGCGCTGTGGTACAGCAACACCAAGCTGTTTGTGGAGGAAGGTGGCACACCCATTCCCCGGGGAAATTTTGTCACCCTGGGAGCACGGGCTACTGGCAATGACAATGACTGGCTCTATGACTTCGAAGCCGCCGTGCAGCAGGGCATCATTTACTACGGTCAGCCCCTCACTGCCGGCATGGCCACCGTGAATCTGGGGCGGCGCTTCGAGAATCTGCCCTTGGAGCCGGTGGTCTGGCTGAACTACGATTGCGCGTCCGGTTCCAAAACATTCAGAACCGGAAACAGCAACACTTTCCAGCAACTCTTTCCCTTTGGGCATTCTTACCTGGGCTGGTGTGATCTGGTGGGGCGCCAAAACATCCACGATGTGAGCCAGGTGGCGTATTTTTACCCGAGCCCCTGGATCACCTGCATGTTGCAGCACCACAACTTCTGGCTGGCCTCGGCCCGGGATGCACTGTATTTCGCCAACGGCCAGCCCGGGCGTTTGAGCCGCAACGGTTCCGCCGGCAACTATGTCGGCGACGAATACAATGTCGTTTTCTACTTCCACCTCGGCCCGCGCACCGACCTGATGAGCGGCTGGTCCAAGTTGTATGGCGGCGACTTCCTGCGTAGCACCGGCAAGGTATCGGACAGCAGCTCGACCTTTGTGCAGGTGTCCTTCAAGTTTTAGCCAAGGCACAACCATCCCCGGCGCCGGTCGCCTATGGTTCCGGGACAAGAGGGCGCTCCGGACCGATAGGGGAGGGATCGGGAAAAATGGCGTGAAACAACCGGAAAAAACCATTACACTCGTATCGTTCCGCAGGCAAACAGGAATTTACCGGCTGCCTTTTGGCATGCCGCTCTGGAATCCTGATGGGTGATCTCATGGGAGAATCCGCTTTGGCTCCAGCTACTTCCTCGGGACGAACCCTGCTCCAGCGCCTGGCCCTGCCAATGGCGGTGGCCGCCGTGGTGGCGGTGGCTCTTGGGTGGGGCCTGTGGTGGCCCTACAGTGCGCGCCAGGCCCCGCCGCCTGATCCTCGCCTGTCGTACGCCGGACCGTTCCAGAATATCCATCCCTCGGTGCGATATGTCGGCGACGAGGCTTGCGCGGGCTGCCACCAAAGCCACCTCGACAGTTTCGCCAAACACCCCATGGGGCAGGCCATGGCCTGGGTGGAACAGTCCACCCCCATCGAACGCCATGACGCGGCAGCCAACAACCCGTTCACAGCGGGTGGGTTTCGCTATACCGTGGGTTTGCCTGGGCAGGGAGGGTTCCACCGGGAAGAACGACCGGCCCAGGTCACCGGTCAGCCTGTTGGCGAATTCACCCGCGAAATGAAAGCGCTTTTTGCGATAGGCTCGGGTGCCAAAGGCCGCAGCTACATGGTGGAGCAGGATGGGTATCTCTTCGAGTCGCCCTGCACCTGGTACCAGTCGGGTCAGGTGTGGAACCTGTCCCCCGGGTACCTCGAGAAAAACCAGCATTTCAGCCGCCCGGTGTCGCCGGCCTGCCTGTTCTGCCACTGCAATCAGGTCGATCATATGGATGGAACGCTGAATCGCTACCGCCAGCCGGTTTTCCACGGCCTGCCCATCGGCTGTGAACGCTGCCACGGGCCCGGTGAAAAGCATGTGGCCGCCCGTTTGTCGTGCGACGGCCCATCAGAAGGCATGGATACCACTATTGTCAATCCGAAATGGCTGGATCATTCGCTCCGCCAGGCTGTGTGCGAACAGTGCCATTTGCAGGGTGACCAGCGCGTCACAGGCCGTGGCCTGACCGAGTTCGACTTCCGGCCTGGCCTGCCCCTGCAGGATTTCCTGATGGACTTTGTCGATGGCAGGCAGGCTGATGGCAGCCACAAGTTCGTCCATACTGTGGAACAAATGCGGCAGAGCCAATGCTACCTGGCATCGCCCGAGCCAGCCCGGATGGGCTGCACCTCGTGCCACGACCCCCACTCCATGCCAGAAAATCCGCAGGCAAAGCTGACCCATTACCGTGCCAGATGTCTGGTCTGTCATGCCGAGAAACCCTGCGCCCTGCCTGAACCCGTCCGCCTGCAACAACAGCCAGGCGACAGTTGTGTCGCCTGCCACATGCCGCAGACAGGCGTCGCCAGGGTGAATCATGCCGCCCTCACCGACCACACCATCCCCCGCCTGCCCGTGAAAACCAACCCGGCCAGCCAGCGGCCCCGCCCGTTTCCATCCCCTTATGATCTTGTCGCGTTCCATTCCCATCTGATTACTCCGGATGATCCCGGTCTGCAGCGCAATCTGGGTCTGGCCCGCATGGCCATGCTCAACCTGGAACCGCCCCTCGAAATGAGCCGCGATCTGGCAGCCGCCGCCCTGCCGAACCTGGATGCCGCAGTCCGCCTTGACCCGCAGGACTGGCCCGCCGTGGAGGCCCGCGCCGATGCCCTGTTTTTGCTCGACCGGCCCAACGAGGCGATGCCCGAATACCAGCGCTCGGCGCTGGCTCTTCCCGGCCACGAAAAAACGCGTTTTGGTGCCGGCCTGGTGGCCCTGGAACTGGGCCGGCGCGAGGAAGCCATTGCCCACTTTCGCGCCGCTGTCGCCATCAACCCGCATCACCCCGGCTATCAACACCAATTGGCCGTAGCCTTGTTGCGCGATGGTGATGCCGCCGGCGCCGTGCAGGCCTGCCTGGCCGGGTTGAAGACCGAGCCCAGCCGGGTGCAGACCCGTAGCCTGCTCCTGCTAGCCCTGCTCCGCCAGGGAAAAAACGCGGAGGCCCTGGACCAACTCCGACTGCTCCGCGAACTGACCACACCAGCCAAACATGCCGACCTGAACCGCTGGTTCACCGAGGAGCAGGAAAAAGCCCGCAAGGGCTAATCCCCCGGGCCTTTCAGTCTCCACGCCGGCACCCTGGCCACCGCTGCGTGGATCAACCCCAACTGTCATCGTCAGGGGCGTCTTCCTCGCTGTCCTCCACCGGCTGGTAGGGCACCAGCAGCAGCAGAATCACCAGATCGTACAGACCATGCAGCACCATGGGCCCCAACAGGTTGCCGGTGTGCTCGTACAGCCAGCCCAGCAGGCAACCAATCAGGGTGGCCGCCACAAAGTAGATCAGCGACAGACCATGCAAGGCCCCAAAAAGCACCGAGGCAATCACGATCCCCCCCCAGGGCCCGATCGAGGTCTGGCCCAGCAAAGTCTGGATGGCGCCACGGAAGAGCATTTCCTCGCAGAAGCCGGCGAGCAGGGCGATGCCCAAACGGTCGGGATAGGTGCTGGCCGCCAGCATGGGATTGACCTGCCCATCCATCAATTCCCGAAAGGCCCGCACGGGCTGCAGTGGCAAGGCCAGCACCGCCACTACCAGCAGGGCCAGCCCCAGGCCGCCCGCCACGCCCCAGATCAGATCGACCCGGGTGAGAGCCAGCTTGTCCAGGGGGTCGAAGCCACCCCACCAGCCGATAAGAATGGCCCCGGGTATCAGCAATCCCTCTACAACCATGGCCATTTGCATGATCTGATTGCGAGACAGGGGATCAGGAATAACTGTTTGTTCTTCATCCATGTTTCAGGCCAGGCCCCAGGCTCGCCGCAGCACCCACTCGCCGCAAAGCAATGATAGAAAAAACAGCAGGTAGACCATGAGGAAAGGCGACCAGGTAGTGGCTTTCCAGTCAGGGTGCCTGCTCACCACTTTCTGCTCGGCTTCGCGCGGGCGGGCCAGCAGTGACCTCAGGTGTTCGATCAGATCCTCGCCGCGCCGCGCTGTGCCACCACCCTCCTGGGCCAGTCCCTCCATGAAGCGCGGATCACTGCTCACCCGCGTCAGTTCGCGGTCATCCTGGAAAATTTCGAAGCGCGCTTCCACTGTATCGGAAATTTCGCTGCCATCGGCTATTTTTGCGGAAGCCTCCAGGCGCGCTGTGTATACCCCCGGCGCGGCCAGCCAGTTTGCTTCCACCTCGCCCAGGTTTTCCCCACCCTCCTTGCGAATGCCCAGGGGCTGGCCACTCTCGGCGGGCTTGCCACCCGCGCCGAGAGGCTTGCCATCCGGGCCCAGCACTGTCACTTTGAGGGATGGATTCTCAAGGGCTTTGCCATCCGGGCCATTCACGCCCACACGGAACCCCAGGCCCTTCTCCGGCAACACACCCAGGCGGCGGGTATCCAGCTCCAGAAAAGCACGGCTGTCCTGCTGGTCCTGCCTGGCCAGCCAGCGGGCCAGGCGTTGCCAGAACCGCTGATGCAATGCCTTCGCGGCCTTGTCGCGGATCCACCGGTGCGTGGTGTCACCCGCGAAAGACAGCACCCGCCCCTTGCCATGCGCCAGCTTGGCCACCAGCATCGGCTCCCCCTGGGCGGTGCTGGCCAGCAGCGTGCCGTCACCTTTCATCTTGCCCAGGCGGCTGTAGCCATCGAGTTCGCGCAGGCTATTCCACGCCTGACGGCTGTCAGCACCCTGCTCAGCGATCGACATGAAGTATTTGCACACCCGCAATCCCTCGGCTGTGGGCACCATCTTCACTTTCTCCTCCACCGGCGGGGCCGCAACCATCTCCAGCGGCAGCATGCGGGCCAGGGCCGTGTTCTGCCAGCCACCATTACCGAATGAAGCATAGCCGCCCATCATCAGCAGGCCGGCACCGCGTTCAGCCACCATCTCCTCGATGCGTGTGGCAGCCCCCGGCGAGGCAGCTTCAAGCTGCGCGGGCGTGACATCACCGAGAATGACCACATCATAAAAACGCTTTTGCAAATCCAGCAGGTCGGCATCAGCGCCACCCACCCGCGCCCCATTGTCATCACGCAACCAGACGGTATAGATACTGATGTTGGGATCACGCGCCAGGGTGTCAGCCAGCACCTGCGGCTCCCAGGCCCGTTGCTTGTCGACCAGCAGAATGCTCATACCCTCTTTCGACACTTGGGCGAAAGTGGTGATGCGGTTGTTCAACTTGTTCTGCTCGCCTGGCAGTGGTTGATCGTCACGACCCGGATCACAGGCCACCACCGTGACCCGCACCTCACCCAGGGCCTGCACCGGCCGATGGCGCAACACCACCATGTTGCCCTCGTTCTGGCGCATGTTCACCTCGCCCGACCTGTTGGCGGCGCCCTCCTCCCCCGCCAGGTGCGCCGAGGCCTCCACCGCTTCGCCATTGATGAGCAGCTTGAAGCGCACCCTGGACTTGCTGTAGCCGGGCGCATCCACCTCCACTGTCACCCGCATCTCACCGCCATGGGAAATGCGTGGTGTGGGTTCGGTGCGGATATCTACCAGCGCCACATCCCGCCGGGAACTGTCAGCCGCCGGGCTGCCATACCAGAAGGTATGCAGCGGGCATTCCAGTCGTCGCCAGGCGGCCGCGGCGGCCCGCGCCGGCACCCGTCGGCTGCCGGTGTCTATACCGTCGGAAAGCAGCAGCAGACCCAGCTTCTCACGCCCCGCCTCCTGCATTTCCTCCAGAGCTTTCAGCGATCCGCCAAAGTCGGTGATCACCCCCTCGGGCGCGCCGGGTGACTCCACATCCAGCGGCTGCACCCTGGAGCTGAAGCGATAGAGCCGTGTCTCCACACCCTGCTCCTCCTCCAGTCGTGTCAGCAGGGGCCGGGCGGCTTCCAGATGAGCGATGGCCCGACTGTAGCGGGATTTACCCTCCGCCTCATCCGCTGTGGCCATGCTTTTGGAATCATCCAGCGCCAGCAGGAGCACGCCCTGCCGTTTCTCGCCCTCGATTCCCACCAGCGTGGGCCGGAAAAACACACCAAGGGCCAGCAGGAAGGCCAGCAACCGCAGGACCAGCAACACCATGACGCGCGGACCGGTGGCACCACGCACCCCCCGGTAAGTAGCCAGGGTGACAAGGACCAGCAACAGCATCCCCACCGAAGCCAGCCAAAACAGCGGGCCAGCAGGGTTGTTCCAAGGAAAGTACGGGTCGAAATCCAGGTTCATGCGGCGCTCCTGGGCCCGCTGGCTACGCTTTCTTCGCTCTGCCCCGACTGGAAAACCCGGTTGGCCAGGTAGCTCTCCAGCGCCATCATCAGCACCACCAGCCCCAGGATCCATGGCAGCAAATCCAGATCACCCTGCCATTCACCGGCCATCAACTGCTCCAGCCCCTCGCCACCCTCCAGCGACAGCACCCGGCCCTTGCCCATCAGGTCTTCGATTTCGTTGACGGGAGCTTTCTCCAGCTCGGTCTCGCCCGGATCTATGGCCAGGCTGAAGGCGCGCACGGTCCGCTTGCGGGCGTCACGCACCTGGTAGTTGCCAGGTTCCCCGGCTTCCCGCAACGACAGCCGCTTGGTCGCGGCCTCAAGGATCAGGTCGGCACCATCGGCCTGGAGGCCCGGGCCTCGCAATTTCAGCGGCAGCATGGCCGGAATCAGTGGCGGAATATCCACCTCGGGGTATTGCCCCGGACGCGCCACCCAGTTGGCCAGGGCGGCTTGCGCGCCGGTGCCGGCCAGATCCTGATTGAGACGGTCCACCATCACCAGACCGATGGAGGAATCGGTCCAGAAGTTGTTCCAGCCCCGACTGTTCACATAGAGTTGGCCATCCAGGCCGGTGGCCAGTTGCAGCACTCGCCCGGTACCCACCCGGCCCTGTACCGCCAGCGCCTCAGGGGTGCCCATGGGTTTGCCATCGTCGAGCCGCACCACGACCCGGGCCTCGGCATCAGGCGCTCCCAGTTTCCAGCGGCGATAAACCAGCGGTTCGTATTCAGGGACCGCAAAATCCACCCGGCCCCCCCTGGCCATGCCCTCGATTGCCGAGGTCCACCCCTCCTGACTGTCCCAGGCCGCCAGCCGCCAGCCGCGCTCCTTCGGGCCCAGCTCCTCCATCTCGCCATAGGGCGCCGGCAGCACCGCGTTGGCCTCGGCCCCCTGGTAGGCGGCAAGCCTGGCATCCTTGCCACCGGGTACCACCACCAGGGCACCGCCTCCCTGCAGGTACACTTCCAGACTTTTCCACAGGGCCGGCGGGGGGTTCCTCAGGTGGGCCAGCCAGACCACACGGCAGGCCGCCAGTTCCTGCGGGGTCCAGGCGGCGACATCGCTCAGCAACCGCACCTCGGAGGGGTGTCGTTTCAGCGCATCCATCGCCGATTTCAGCAGGTCCGCATCAGCGGGCGTTTCCGCAAGGATCAGCACCTCGCGGCGCACCGGCAGTGTCACGCAACGCGTGTTGTCCAACGGCAACGCGTCCTCGGGTTGCACACGGGCAGTGTACTGGAAATAGCCTTCCTTTTCCCCTTCCGGAAGGTTGGGGACCTGGCGGATGAATTCCACCAGCCGAACCGGTTCCTGGCTGGTCAGCTCCACGGCTTTCTTCTCGACGGGCCGGGCCACATCGGGGTCGTTGTCCAGCCCCAGGGTCAACTGGACCGAGGTTTTGCCGCCCGGCGGTTCGCCACGAGCGCGCACCTCCACCCGTACCCGCACCTGCGAGCCGGGGGCCGCGGCGGGAGGATCCAGCGTGAGATTGGTGATGGCCACATGGGGGGCAACCGTCCCGCCCACATCCAGCCAGTACGCCTGCACCTTGCCGGGCAACTCCAGCGGAGCGGCAGCGGCGCCCAGCCACGATTGCCGGGTGCGATCCGACAACACCAGCAGCAATTCCAGCGGAGCCTCGCCCCCCTCTTTGGCCGCCTCGGTGAAAAGACGGCTCGCCTTGCGCAGCGCCGGTACCACCGACCCCTGCCCGGCCATGAGGCGGGCACCTTCCATCTGTTGCCGCGCCCGCTTCACATTGCCCCAGCCGGCCTCGGCGGGGGCATCTTCGGCACCTGATAACGGTTCACCGTCGCCACGCAAGACCTGCACCCTGCTTTCAGGGGAAAAGCGCTCCAGAAGTTGCCCCAGCAGGCGATTGGCCTCATCATGCGGGGTTGTCTGCCCCTGCCGGACCCCCATGCTGGGACTCAGGTCAAGAATCACCACCGCCCGCACCTGAGCCCCCTGCCCCAGGTCGATGCCCGGATTGGGCAACAAGGGGCGGGCGAGCGCCAGGCAAGCAAGAACAATGATGGCCATGCGCAGCAGCAGGAGCAGCAGGTTTTGCAACTGGCTACGCCGCCGCGATTTCTGCTGGCGCTCCAGAAGAAAACGGATGGCCGGAAAAATCACCCGTTTGGGCTGCCCCTTCTTTAGCATGTGCAGCAGGACAGGCACAGCAGCCATCAGTGAAAAAGCCAGCAGGTAGGCGTGGATCATGTCAGCACTCCCCATCCAGGGGCACATGGGCGGGATACGGATCCTGCCTCGTCTCCGGCAACTCCTGGTGCACCACTTCCCCGTCCCTGTGGGGCCAGCAATCGGCCACACACCTGGCAAAGGCACGCCGGCTGATCGCCTGAAAAACCGCCACGAATACCGGCAGTAAAACAATGCAGAGAACCAAACACAGTGCCAAAGCCAAGGGATTGAGGCTCACCAAAATACCCAACCCCAGGACAACCCCCAGCAACAAAGAGAGAACGAGTGTTGTCATGCTCAGCAGCGGGGCCATGTTGCGGCCGCTCTGGCGGGGGGGCCAATACCGTCCCGAGCGGGCCAGCCACTGGCTCTCACCCAGCCACATCCGCACCCGCATCCACACCCCGAAAACAATCGCCACATAGGTGGTGAGCAGGGTCAGGCCATAGCCTGCCAGGGCAGCCCCCACCGCCCCGCGCAAAATCGGCCCCAAACCCGGCAACATCGGCTGCTGACCGGCACGGGCCATGATCACACCCGCGAATAATGACAGAAATACCAGCAGAGTGGCCGACACCGCCACCTTCCACATGCCAAAGGCCAGATGAAAAAGCAGGCAGACCAGCCCGCGCTTCCGGTCCGGGTCATGGCGGGCCAGCCACACCCCCAGTGACCAGTCGCCAAAGCCGAACTTGAAACACACCACCAATGCCGCCACAGCGGGCATGGCAGTGGCTTCCCAGACCAGAAAACCGGCCGCCAGCAGCGCTGCAAAGAGCAACCGTCGCCCACGCCCCTGCCAACCTGCCAGGATGCGCGGAGTTTCCAGCTCAGCGGTGTGATCCATCGCCAACCCCCAGGATCATTCCACCGGAGTGATGCCCCAGATTTCCCGCGCATACTCAGCGACGGTCCGATCTGACGAGAATTTTCCCATGCGGGCAATATTCAGCAGACATTTACGATCCCAGCTTGTTTTGTCGTTCCAGTCGTTGTCGATGCGGTCCTGGATATCGAGGTATTCTTCCAGATCCGCCAGGTAATAGAACGGGTCTTCCCGCTCCACCAGGGTGGTGTAAACCCACGAAGCATCGCAACCCGGCACATTGAAGCGCCCGGCCCTGAAAGCATCCATCAGCCGGCGCACCCTGGGACGGGACTCGTAAAAGGTCCGGGGCTCGACATGGGTCTGCCGCAACTCGCGGATACCCTCCACTGTTTTGCCGAACAGGTAAAAATTATCCGCCCCAACCTCCTCGAGAATTTCCACATTGGCACCGTCGAGCGTGCCCACCGTCAGCGCGCCGTTCATGGCAAACTTCATGTTGCCGGTGCCGGAAGCCTCGTAACCGGCCGTGGATATCTGCTCGCTCAGGTCGGCGGCGGGAATCATCACCTCCGCCAGGCTCACCCGGTAGTCGGGTAGGAAAGCCATCTTCAGCCACCGGTTGACACGCGGGTCGCGATTGATCAGCTCACCCAGCCCGCAGGCCAGGTTGATCACCTGCTTGGCAGCCAGGTAACCGGGTGCCGCCTTGCCGGCCAGCAGACACGAACGCGGCGCGGCGGGGGTGAAACCGTCCTCCACCACCCGCAGGTACTGCCAGGCCACCCGCAGCAGCATCAGCAACTGCCGCTTGTACAAGTGCATCCGCTTCACCTGGATATCGGTCAGGGCGGACGGATCAAGCACGATGCCAACCACCGAATGCGTGTGCCGGGCCAGCCGCTCCTTGTTGATACGCTTCACCTTGCGAAGCTTTTCCAGCACACCCGCATCAGCGCCGAACTTCTCCAGCCCCCGCAACTGGTCGAGATGATCCACCCAGCCTTCACCCACCAGCGAGGTGAGCAGCCGGGAAAGGTCGGGGTTGGCAGCCAGAAACCAGCGGCGGGGGGTAACGCCATTGGTCTTGTTGTTGAATTTCCAGGGGGTCATCTCGAAGAAATCCGGCACCAGTTCCTTCTTCACCAGTTCGGAATGCATGGCCGCCACGCCGTTGACGCTGCGGCTACCAACGATTGCCAGATTCGCCATGCGGATCTTGCGCTCGGGGCCCTCCTCGATCAAAGACATGCGGCGCACGCGCTCCTCGTCGCCGGGCCAGCGCCCCTGCACTTCTTCGAGAAACTGCCGGTTGATCTCATAAATGATTTGCAGATGCCGCGGCAGGGCCACCTCGAACAGGTGCAGCGGCCATCGCTCCAGCGCCTCGGGCAACAGCGTGTGGTTGGTGTAGGCAATGCTCTTCGAGGTTATTTTCCACGCCTGATCCCACTCCATGCTCACCTCATCGAGCAGCAGGCGCATCAGCTCGGCGATGGCCATGGCCGGATGGGTGTCGTTCAGCTGAATGGCAATCCGCTCGGGTAAACGGCTGTAGTCACCCTCCAGGTCACCCACATGCCGGCGCAAGATGTCACGCAACGCACAGGCCACCATGAAATATTCCTGCAACAGGCGCAGCTCCTGCCCCTGGCGCACCTGATCCGATGGATACAGCACCTTCGAAAGCGTCTCCGACAGCACCTTCTGCTCTACCGCCTTGATGTAATCGCCCGAATTGAAAACCTTCATCTCGAAGTCGGTGGAAGCGCGCGCCGCGTACAACCGCAGCACATTGACCGCCTTGCCCCCGTAGCCGGCGATGAGCATGTCGAAAGGCACGCCGACAATCGTCTGCGTCTCAATCCAGCGCGAGCGCTTGCGGCCCATGCTGTCGGTCTCAAGAATCACTTTGCCATAGACGGGGATCTGGCAAGTGCGCTCCATACGCTCGATCTGCCAGGCCGAACGCCCCAGACGCTGCCAGGCATCGGGCCGCTCAACCTGCTGCAGGCCATGGATCTCCTGCTTGAACAGCCCATATTCGTAGTTGATGCCGTAGCCAAAGAGCGGCAGCCCCAGCGTGGCGGCTGAATCCAGGAAGCAGGCGGCCAGTCGACCCAGGCCACCGTTGCCCAGTGCTGCGTCCTCTTCCACCTCGCACAGCTCTTCCAGACGCACTCCCTTGCACTCGAGGGCGCGCTTGCACTCCTCAAGCATGCCCAGATTGATCAGATTGTTGACCAGCGACCTGCCGATCAGGAATTCCGCCGACAGGTAATAGGCCCGCTTCGACCCTTCCTGGCGATATTTGGCCTCGGTCTCCAGCGCCCCGTCGATCAGACGCTCGCGCACGGCCAAACTCACCGCCACCAGCTTCTCGTGGCTGGTCAGGCTCCCCCAGGGCAACCCCAGCGTGTAGCGGGCATGCCGTTCTATCGCCTCGAGCATGCTCCCTGCACCCACAACCACGGGACGCCCCGGCTGGGTCGCATAGTTGGGTGTGGTTCCTGGTTGGACCGGTGCCATAGTGATTCCTTCTCCCCTTGGGCCTGGACTACCCACATTTTGCAACGGGTGCCATCGCCTGAGCCTGCATTGAATAACCGTTTACCGCCCACCAAACAAGCCAAACAACCCAAATTACGCGATCTGGTTACATCTGGCAGAAAAAACGGCCTAACGGAGAGGCACCCTTATGCTATAGGAGTACCCCTCCCAACGGCAGGGCGGCTTGCAGAATCTGACTCTGATTCCCCACCCGATTCCCGCCACGCCCCGGGCACCGCTTTTCTGCGGCCAGCCCGGCCCGAAACCCTCGCCCACTGATCAACCGGTATCCCGATGCCGTACCATGAGAAAAGGTGCTGAACCTGAGGACTGGGCATTCAGTCTGGCAACCGGATGGGCTGACTCATGACACCGTGCATCCTGGCTTGCAATGTTGGCTCCACCAGCCTCAAGGTGGCCTGGTTCGACCAGCACACACTCACCGAGCGGGGCATGGCCCGGCTCGACTGGCTGGATGCCAACGGACCGTCCTGGTACACCAAGCTGGGTGGACAAGCCATCCACTGGCCGGTGGGCAGCGAACCCGTCCAGAACCGCATCGCCCGGACCGTGCGGATTCTGGCCGAGGGGCTCGACGATATCGGGGTGGCTATCGCCGGGGTGGGCCACCGTGTGGTACATGGCGGTCCCCACTTCAGCGGTCCGGTCATAATCACGCCAGAAGTCCGGACCGAACTCGACTCCCTTTCCAACTGGGCACCCCTGCACAATCCCCCTGCTCTGGAGGGAATTGACGCCTGCAGCCTGGCCTTCCCCAATGCCAGGCAGGTGGCGGTATTCGACACCGCCTTCCATGCCACGCTACCCGAGGCGGCCCGCACCTATGCCATCCCGTGGGACTGGACCCACCAGCACCATCTGCGACGCTATGGCTTCCACGGGCTGAGCCATTCCTGGGCCAGCATGGCCGTCCGCGCCGCTGTGGCCGAGGAGCATTGGGATCGTCTGGTGGTGCTGCATCTGGGGGCTGGCTGCTCCGCCACCGCCATCCGTCATGGCCGGTCGGTTTTCACCACCATGGGCCTGACCCCCCTGGAAGGGTTCCCCATGGCGTCGCGCTGCGGCGATATCGATCCCGGCCTGGTCTTCACGGCGGGGCGATTGTTGGGAAAAACTCCGGATGAACTGGAAAAAGCTTTGTGGAAGGAGTCAGGCTGGCAGGCGGTTTCGGGTGTCTCCGCCGATTTGCGCCAGGTTCTCCAGGCCGAGGCCGAAGGCAACCCGCGGGCCCACCTGGCCGTGGAAATGCTGGTGCGCCATGCCCGTCGCACCGTGGCGGCCCTCGCCACCGAATTGGGCGGACTGGGCTGCCTGGCCTTCACGGGTGGCATTGGTGAAAACAGCCCGCCGATCCGGCAACGGATCATCGAGGGACTGGCCCACATGGGGCTGAAACTCCACGAAACAGCCAACCAGCAAAACCTCAGCCCTGAACCCATTCCCAAACCGCTGGTGATTTCCGCCGGGCATTCCAGCGCCCCGATTCTGGTGGTGGGCGCCCGGGAAGACTGGGTCATAGCGCGCGACACGGCCCCGCTGATCGGCTAGTGCCAACGCTAGCGCTGGGGAGAGTTCTTCTGCCCAGGCTTACGGCCTTCATTGTCGGAACCCTGGCCATCCTGATTTTCCTCGCTGGTTTCGGCACTCTCTGCCGCCGCCTTGGCTGGTTGCTCGCCCAGGTAGGCCAGCAACCACATGGCACCGCCAACAACAGCCATGCCGATGCGGATGGCCCAGCCATTTTCCGGACCCCACCAGTCAATCCATTTCAGCAACATGAATTCGTAGCCCAGATAATTGAGCACCATGGAACCCATGCCAAAAAAAAACAGATACCCGCCTATCGATTTCATGTTCATCCAGCCTCCGTTGATTCAGCAACCCTGGCACCCAAACCCCAAATCACCTTTTCCGCCCCGGGAAGGACACCTTCCGGCCAGCACAACTACCGCACCCAATTGTCCGCACGGCGCCATCACTGTCAACTAGCGCAGCGCTGCATGCCAAAATGGCATAAACGCCGCTTCGCATAATCCACGCAAAACCCGCTCCTGCCAAAACGGCACCCCGGTTCTCCACCCACCCCCCTGCCGCTCCGGCACAATACTCACCTTTCACTTGGCATGCTTCTTGCATCTCCCAGACAGACTTGCCCCCGGTCACGACCTGGAAAACCAACCATGAACCTGAACAAATACACAGAAAAAGCCCAGGAAGCACTGGTCGAGTCCCAGAACCTGGCCCAGCGGGGTGGCCAGTCTGCCGTCGAGCCCGAGCACCTGCTGAAGGTGCTGGTCGAGCAGGACCCCGGCCTGGCCCTGTCGATCTTGCGCAAATCCGGCATCGCCGCAGATGGGCTGGCGCGGCGGATCGACCAGGTGGTGGAGCAACTTCCCAAAGTCTCGGGGGGCGGCTCGGTGGGCATGGGCCGACGGTTTTCCGACACCTGCCTGAAAGCCGAAGACGAGGCCAAAGCTTTCAAGGATGACTTCGTCTCGGTGGAACATCTGCTGCTGGCCCTGGTGGCCGATACCGGCATGGCGGGACGCCTGCTGAAGGAGTTTGGCGTCAGCCGCAACAGGCTGATGACCGCCCTCCAGGAGGTGCGCGGCAGCCAGCGCGTCACATCGCAAAACCCCGAATCCACCTACGAGGCCCTGGAAAAATACGGCCGCGACCTCACCAAAAGCGCCGCTCAGGGCAAGCTCGATCCGGTGATCGGCCGCGACGAGGAAATCCGCCGCGTGGTCCAGGTGCTTAGCCGCCGCACCAAGAACAACCCGGTCCTCATCGGCGAGCCCGGCGTGGGCAAGACCGCTATTGCCGAGGGCCTGGCCATGCGCATCGTCCGTGGCGATGTGCCCGAGGGGCTGAAAAACCGCCGCATCGTTTCACTCGACATGGGCGCGCTCATCGCCGGCGCCAAATACCGGGGCGAATTCGAGGAACGCCTCAAGGCGGTGCTGAAAGAGGTAGCCGACAGCCAGGGTGTGGTCATTTTGTTCATTGATGAATTGCACACCGTAGTGGGAGCCGGCAAGGCCGAGGGGGCGATGGATGCGGGCAACCTGCTCAAGCCCATGCTGGCGCGCGGCGAGCTGCACTGCATCGGCGCCA
Organism: Planctomycetota bacterium; assembly: GCA_003669555.1. Taxonomy (GTDB): domain Bacteria; phylum Planctomycetota; class Planctomycetia; order Gemmatales; family Gemmataceae; genus UBA6894. The sequence continues at coordinate 3,265 of QWOS01000111.1, read as the reverse complement.
CCACGCTCGACGAGTTCCGCAAACATATCGAGAAGGATGCCGCCCTGGAGCGCCGCTTCCAGCCCGTGCTGGTCGACCAGCCCACCGTCGAAGACACCATCAGCATCTTGCGCGGACTCCGCGAGCGCTACGAGCAGCACCACGGCGTCCGCATCAAGGATGCCGCCATGGTCTCCGCCGCCGTCCTGTCCAACCGCTACATTGCCGACCGCTTTCTGCCAGACAAAGCCATCGATCTGGTGGACGAGGCCGCCGCCAAGCTACGCACCGAAATCGACAGCATGCCCGCCGCGCTCGACGAGTGCCTGCGTCGCCGGCGCCAGCTTGAAATCGAGCAGGTGGCCCTGAAAAAAGAAAAGGATGCGGCCAGCCGCGCCCGCCTGGAAAAGCTGGAAAAAGAACTCGCCGAGCTGAAAAACCAGTCCGACACCATGCAGGCCCAGTGGAGCGCCGAAAAAGACCAGGTGCTGAAGCTGCGCGGCCTGCGCGAGCAGATCGAGTCCACCAAGCAGGCTGTTGAAAAGGCCGAGCGCGAATACGACCTCAACAAGGCTGCTGAGTTGAAGTACGGCAAGCTCAATGAACTGGAACGCCAGCTCCGCGAGGCCGAGGCCGATCTCGCCGGCAGGCAGGGCGCCACCCGTCTCATCAAGGAGGAAGTCGACGAGGAAGACATCGCCAGCGTGGTAAGCCGCTGGACCGGCGTCCCCGTCACCCGCCTGCTGGAGGGTGAGCGGCAAAAACTGCTCAGTCTGGATAAAGAGCTGCACAAAAAGGTCATCGGCCAGGACGAGGCGGTCACCGCCGTGGCCGAGGCGGTGCTGCGCGCCCGCTCTGGCCTGAAAGATCCGCAGCGCCCCGTGGGCAGCTTCATCTTCCTGGGGCCCACCGGCGTGGGTAAAACCGAGCTGGCCCGGGCCCTGGCCGAATGCCTTTTCGACGATGAGCGCGCCCTGGTGCGGATCGACATGTCGGAATACCAGGAGAAGCACACCGTCGCCCGCCTCCTCGGCGCACCTCCCGGCTATGTGGGCTTTGATGAGGGCGGCCAGCTCACCGAGGCGGTCCGCCGTCGCCCTTACGCCGTGCTGCTGTTCGACGAGATCGAGAAGGCCCACCCCGATGTCTTCAATGTGCTCTTGCAGGTGCTTGACGACGGCAGGCTCACCGATGGGCAGGGACGGCTGGTCGATTTCAAAAACACCCTGATCATCCTCACCAGCAATGTGGGCAGCCAGCGCGTTCTGCAATACCAGGGATCGTTTGTCGGCGAGATCTACGACCGCATGAAAGAAGCAGCGATGGGCGAGCTGCGCAAGGGCTTCCGCCCCGAGTTCCTCAACCGCATCGATGATATCATTGTCTTCCATGCCCTCGACGAGCGGCACCTCAAGAAAATCGTCGACATCCAGCTGGGCAGGCTCCGCAAGAGGCTGGCAGAACGGCGGATCGAGCTGGAGCTGACCGAAGCGGCCCGTTCGTTCATTGTCAACGCCGGCCACGACCCCGCTTATGGCGCCCGTCCGCTCAAACGGGCCCTGCAACGCGAGGTGGAAACCCCACTGGCCCGGCGGATTCTGGATGGCTCGGTGCGCGATGGCCAGAAGGTGCTGGCCGATCACGCCCAGGGCGCTGGTTCGCTATCATTCACGGCGCAGGACATCCCCCGCAAGGAAGCCTGACCCCCAAACCGGAAAACTGGCCTATACTGTCCTCATTGTACTCTTTGCTGGAGGCCCGCCATGGCGTTTGAAGATCTGCCGACCGGAATGGAAAGACCTGTCAGGCGTGCCTCTACCTTCATGCCCTGGACCCAATGGGCCCTGCTGGTGCTGCTGCTGGTGCTCATTGCCATCCAGATCATTCCCCACGCCCAGCGCTGGATCAGCCGGGCGGCAGGTGGTCCCGATGGCCAGCCCCGCGCCATCACCGCCCGCGGCGACCTGGCCAACGATGAAAAATCCACTATCGAACTGTACGACCAGTCCCGTCTCAGCGTGGTCCATATCACCACGCTGGCGGACCGTCGCGCCGGCCCGTCAGGCTTCAATGTGCGCGAGGTGCCAACCGGCACCGGCTCGGGCTTCCTGTGGGATGACAAGGGCCATGTGGTCACCAACTTCCATGTTATCCAGGGGGCCAACGGTGCCGAGGTCACCCTCAACGACCATCGCTCTTTCCGGGCAAGCCTGGTGGGCGCGGCCCCAGAGTTCGACCTCGCCGTGTTGCGCATCGACGCCCCCCCCGACGCCCTCCCGCCCATTCCGCTGGGAGTGTCGCATGACCTGCGGGTGGGGCAGAAGGTGTATGCCATCGGCAATCCCTTCGGGCTCGACCAAACCCTGACCACTGGCATCATCTCCGCGCTCGGCCGCGAGATCGATTCTGTGGGTGGCCAGAAAATCAGCGACGCCATCCAGACCGATGCGGCCATCAACCCCGGTAATTCCGGTGGCCCGCTGCTCGATTCCGCCGGCCGGCTGATCGGCGTGAACACCTCCATTGTCAGCCCATCAGGATCGTTTTCGGGCATCGGCTTCGCCATCCCGGTCGATGAGGTCAACCGCGTGGTGCCCCAATTGATTTCTGGTGGCAAACCCACCAAGCCCGGCCTGGGTGTGGTGCTGATGCCTCAGGCCAGCACGCGTGACATGCCAGTCCCGGGCCTGATGGTCAGCCGGGTGGTGGAAGGCGGCGGCGCCGCCAGGGCGGGCATCCGCGGCACCAGCACCGACCTGCGTGGCCGGCCGGTGCTGGGCGATATCATCACCCGTGTCTCCGGCAAAACCATTCGCACCCTCAAGGATCTGCAGGATGTCCTGAAATCCCACACCAGCGGCGACAAGGTGCCCGTGGCAGTCATCCGCGATGGCGAGGAGCTCGAGCTTCCCGTCACCCTGGCCCCCCTCTCCGGGTTCTAGTACCAACCACCCTTCCCGCCCCCCCATCACCCGCCCCAAACCTCCCGGTGCCAAACCCCAGTCCCCTCGCGCCCAACCGCGTACGCATCCAACCCCGGTCCCCTCGCGCCCAACGGCGTACCCATTCAACCCTTCCGAAGCCCCAACGGGGCGGCCTACGATAGCCCAGGGCAACGCCCTGGGTTAGGCGCCACCCAAAAAAAAGCCCTGTAGGGGCGTAATAATCTTTGAACCAACTGAACCAATCAGGCCGCCAACCACCCTTATTGCGCCCCTATAGGGCTGAAAATAAATAAAACCCCTGAACCCAGGGCGGCGCTGCGCTCTGCCCTGGGCTACCTTAG
>QWOS01000079.1 GCA_003669555.1 Planctomycetota bacterium | reverse complement strand
TGTTGTGGTTTTTGATGGCGCGAGGCTTCTTGCCAGTTCACCCACGGTGCCGGTGGAGCTTGGCTTTGGCAGTGGCGGTTCAGTGCGGGCCAGCCTGTATGCCTTTATCAACTACAGTTCGGGTGTGGCGGTTCGCCTGGCAGACATGAACGACGACGGCTTCGACGACATTATCCTGGGGCCGGCCACCGGCGCCGGCATTGTCACCCCAGCCCATTTACGGGTGTGGGACGGCCACCTGGCCATGCAGGACTTCGAGGCCGGCGTGCCCCTGCCGTACGATTATCGCTGGGAAATGGCCAGCTTCTGGGCTTTTGGTGAGGCTGGCAATCCGGGTGGGGGCCTTGCGCTCTCGGTCATCCGCAATAATGGCCCCGACCAGATCGTCGCCTCACAGCTTTTTGCTGGCGGTAGCAAGGTCTTCAGCTACACCGGTGCCAAAGTGCTCCACACTGACCAGGATCTATCAGGGCTCTTTTGGGCCACAGGCAACACGGTAGTGGGCCTGGATATCAACGGCACACGCTTCTTCGCCAATGGTGGCACTTCAAGATCCGCCACCGACACGGTTTTTGTACGCGACTCCACTGGAACTACCCAATACACCATCCCGAACATCTTTGGAAACACCGGGGGGGGCCTCCGCATCGGCCTGGACAATATGGACACGGATAGCCAACCGGAACTGCTGGTCACCAGTGCTTTCACCGCCAGAACCAGGGTGTACGATCTGACCAGCACCGGCTATACCTTTATCACCGAACTGAACCTGATTGGACCGGCTGCCTGGGTGTAACAAGGCTCCATAGATACACAGCAAGGGGCCGTGGCATCTCCGGCCCCTTGCCTTGTGGCGGGACGAACTAGATAGCCAAACCATCCTCAAAGTAACCTGGCACTGCCGATCTGGCCATTTGCCAGGCCCGGGGTCAGGCCTTCTTTTGTTCCAGGCCCCAGGCTACCAGCCAGACAGTTAGCAAACCGATTGCGACAGGCATCGCCGCGGACAAGGGCGGGAACCAGGGGTTGGCTTTCAAGCCACCTGCCACAAAGCCCAGAGTGGCACCGATCACACCTGCCAGCAGTCCGGTCCAGGCCAGCCGCCCGGCTTCCTTGTGGCTCACCATGGCCCAGGCCAGCCAGGGTGCGGCAAGCAGGTAGGTGGGGTGCTCGATGGCTGGGCCGAAGAGCAGCATCCAGCAGGTGCCCAAACTGGCCAGCAAACAGGCCGCCGCACCCGGGTCCATCCATCGGGTCAGCCACCAACCCGTACCCAGGGCCAGGAACGCACAGGCTCCGGGAATGGCTGGGTAATACCAGCGCGCATAGGGCGTTTCGAGCGGAGGGTAGTCCTGGCCAGGCAGGGCGAGATCGGCCACTGTCAGGCCCAGAGTCCAGGCATCCCTGAAGGCGGCCCGCCTTTCGCCTGCCGAATCCTTGCCATGCTCGACCCACTTCTGCCAAAGGTGTTGTGATTCCCGCGGGGCCAGCAAGCCGGTCACCACCACCACCGCCGCCAGCATGGCGACAAGACGCACGCCCCATGCAGGCCTCCAGGCGGCCAGCAGCATGGGAAGCGATAGCATGGTCGGCTTCAATAGCAGCGCCCAAGCCATCGCCAAGCCACTTCGCCAGGGCCTGTTTCGCACCAGCTCTGCCACCGATAAAAAGATCAGTCCACCCAGCATGCCATTGGCCTGGGCGTTCCAGAGTCCGCGCCCCGAAACCGCCAACCCCACTAGCAAGAACAGGGACATCCGCACATCGGACCACCCCAAGGCCCCTGGCAAGGCGCACTGGCGCAGCCGCACAAGGCCAGCCAGCACCAGCAGGGTGCTGCAGACGCCCCACAGGGCGCCACCCAGGCGCAAATCCAAAACGCCGAACGGTATGAACAGCCACAGGCTGGGTGGCGGATAGCGGAACAGGTCCAGATCGGCTACTTTTTCATAAGGCGAGTCGCCTGCCAACCAAGCCTGCACCGCCGCATGATAGACTGGAAAAACCGAGTGTTTGTTGGGCCAAACCGCCAGCTTGGTGGCCAGGGCGATGGCAAAAACCAACCAGCCCGCCCACATCAACCGGGTGAGAGTCCCCGGTTTCAGCCGAACGGGTTCCGCTGGCAAAGCCCCTTGCGTATCTGTTTGCATTCTGCTGACGATCTCAAGCTGGACGCTTGGCTGGGCTCTTGGGAGCTTCGGGGGACTTGACGGGCAGAATGGGCTTGGCCACTTCAAGTGGTTTGGCGGGCGTGGCGGGTGCGTTCGACTCCGCTGACTGGCCATTGAAAATATCAGGATCAAATGGATCTGGTTCAACAGGTTTGCTGGGCACTGGCTGGCCACCCGGCTTAGGCGAACCGGGGGTGCCTTCCGCCGGCTTTCCAGGCCCTACCTGAGCACTGGCAAAACCGCCTTCCTGTCGGTATTCTGCGGTGCGCACTTCCGAGGGGATGTGCGAGGCTGACGCTTGAACCACCAGGGGTGGTCGACTGCGTTCCACTTCACCGCGGGCCGCGAAGACACCCTTCATCAAATCCGGCTCATCCAGACGGTTGGCCATATGCTCGCGCGAGACCTGACGCACCCAGTCTTCCAGCATGCGGAACGGATCGGTCTGACGGCCTCGCAATCCGGGTTGGGTTTGTTCACCATGAACCGAGACGGCTTTCACCAGGAGCGGACTGGCCAACGGCTGCGAGGGGCTGAGTTGGGCCATCACCGAGGCGGCATTCTGCTGCGTGGTGCGTCGGTTGCTGGAGGCAGCACCCCCCTGGTAGGTGCGCACCAGCTTGAAATCACCACCGCGTCCTGTGGCATGGCAAGAGGCACAGGCATTCATCAGAATAGGCTGTATTTTGTTGTTGAAGACCCCCAGAGATGGAGCGGTGAGCTCCATCGCCAGCACGGTGGTCATCTCCGGCTCAGCTTTCGGGGCATTGGCCAGAGCCCGTTCGGCGGCCTGCTGACTTTCCAGATGGCGCACCATGCGCTTGCTGGGTGGGTACTCGGGCCGGAGTTCCAGAGCCGAGCGAGCCTCGCTCAAGGCCTGGACTTTCAACCCGCGCCCCATGCACCATTGCGCCAGGCGGATGCGCTCGTCAGGATCCTTCAGGTTGGCCCGTTGCTGCAGCACCCTGTAGGCTTCTTCCAGGCTGACGCACAAGACTGCGGAGGTTTGCTGCGGCACCCAGGAGACCGCATCGCCGCGCCTCAGCCGGTACTGGTCACCCACCTGCTCAATTTCCCCCTCAAGGGTGCGGTCATTGTCAAGTATGAGCACCTTCCCGATTGGCTTCTGCCCAGACGGGCTCAGAGGCCCGGTTTCTGCGCGCTGCGCTTGCGCCGGATTGATTACCCCCAATCCAGTCCACAGGAAAGCCAGCAAGGCAGGCTGCCAAGCCAGGGTCGGAGCGGCGGAACGCAGCATTTGCATGAAATGGTTCATGGACCCAGCGGTAGATAAAAAATGCCAGCCATGTCAAGTCCAGTTGCCAAAAAAACCGCACCCCATCTTGCGATCCCGTAAGGATCGATCCACTTCCCCGGGACGGTGAGACGGGAAATGCGGATTGCACTAGAATGATTTTTTGCAGTACCGGGTTCTGGCCTTGTGGCCCATGCCTTTTACAAGTGTTTGATATGTAAGGACTTCCATGAAACCTCGCCTGTTATGCCCCGGCCCCACCCCCACGCCTGAAGATACTCTGCTCGAACTGGCTCGCCCGGTCACCTTCCACCGTTCGGCACAGTTTCGGGCTGTGGTGAAGGAAGTAACAGAAGATCTCGGCAAAATTTTCGTCACCACCCAGCCGGTCATGACCATCACCGCCTCGGGCACTGGGGCCATGGAAGCCGCGGTGAGCAATCTCCTCACCGTGGGCGGCAAGGCCATCTGCCTCATCTCCGGCCGCTGGGGCGAGCGTTGGCGCAATCAGTGCAAGGCCTTTGGCGTGACGGCCATCGAAGTGAATGTTCCCCATGGCGAGCCAGTACCACCCGCAGCCCTGGAAAAAGCCCTGGCCGATCACCCCGATGCCACGGTAGTCTTCTCCACCCTCTCTGAAACCGCCACGGGCGTTCGCAACGATATTCAGGCTTATGGTGCCATCACCCGCGGCCGCCCCCAGGTGTTGGTGGTGGACGGCATCAGTGGCCTGGGAGTCATGCCCTGCCCGATGGACGAATGGGGCGTGGATGTGATGGTGACCGGCTCTCAAAAAGCGCTGATGTTGCCGCCTGGACTGGCCTTTGTTGCTTTGTCGGACAAAGCCTGGAAGGTGGTGGACGCCAACTATGCCGCCCCTAACCCGCCGCGCACCTTCTACTTTGATCTGCGCAAATACCGGGAAAACCTGAAGGGGAACGACACTCCCTTCACCCCCGCCAACACCCTGATGCGGGCCCTGCGCCTCAGCCTGAAGCGCTTGCTCGAAGAGGGGCTCGACAAGTGCCATCGTCGGCATGCGCGCATGGCACTCGCTGCCCGCGCCGCCGCCGCCCCCCTGGGGCTGGAGCTTTTGGCCAAACAACCCGCTGACGGCCTGACGGTCTACAAGGTGCCCCCCCATGTCGATGGCGCGGCCATCCTGGGTGCCCTGGAGAAAGAGCACGGCATCCGCATCGCCGGTGGACAAGACACCCTCAAGGGCAAAATACTCCGCCTCGCCCACATGGGATACATCGACTTCTTCGAGGTGCTGGCCGCTGTGGCCGCCCTGGAAATGACCTTGCCGAAATTCGGCCATCCTGTCGCACCTGGCTCGGCTGTCGCCGCTTGCCAGAAAGCCTACGCCGAAAGCGCCTGAACAACGGAGCCATCAGTCATGCCAAGAGTATACATTTCTGACAAGCTGGAAGAGGCCGGCATGGAGATCCTCCGGGCCGCTGGCCTGGAGATCGATAATCGGCCCGGCCTCAAAGGTGAAGACCTGAAGGAAGCTATCCGCGCCGCCGATGGCGTGGTGGTCCGCTCGGGCACCCGCATCACGCCGGAGCTTCTGGAAGATCCCGGCGCGCTCAAGGCTGTGGTCCGCGGCGGCGTGGGGGTCGACAACATTGATGTCGCCGCCGCCACACGCAAGGGCATCGTGGTGATGAACACCCCCGATGCCAACACCCTGAGCACCGCCGAGCACACCATCAGCCTGCTGATGGCCCTGGCCAGGCATATACCGGCCGCTGATGCCAGCATGCGCTCCGGCAAATGGGAAAAGAACAGGTTCCTGGGCGCCCAGCTCACCGGAAAAACCCTGGGCGTGATCGGCCTGGGGCGCATTGGCCGCGAGGTGGCCCGTCGCGCCGCCCAGGGTTTGGGCATGCGGGTGATCGGTTTCGACCCGGTTCTGGCCCCTTCGGCCAGCGCGCAACTAGGGATCCAGACAGCCCCCTCGGTGGATGAACTCTGCCCGCAATGCGATTTCATCACCGTCCACACACCACTCACCACCGAGACCAGGCATATGGTCGGGGCCAGGCAACTGGCATTGCTGCCCGCCGGGGCCCGGGTGATCAACTGTGCCCGTGGTGGCATTATTGACGAGAAGGCCTTGCTCGAATCGCTCGACTCTGGCCACCTGGCCGGCGCCGCGCTCGATGTCTTCGAGACCGAGCCGCTGCCAGCGGATCACCCCATTGTCAGTCACCCAAAAATGGTCATCACACCGCATCTGGGCGCGGCCACGCTGGAGGCACAGGTTCTTGTTGCTCGCGAAAGCGCCCAATTGCTGGTCGATTTCCTCTGCAAGGGGCAGGTGCGCTTCGCAGTGAACATGGCCGCGCTGGACCGCGCCGAAATGGAGGAAGTTCGCCCGTATGTGGACCTTGCCCGCCGTTTGGGTATTCTCTTTGCCCAGATGGTGCGCGGTTCCATCACCCGGGCTGAAATCCGCTACCGTGGCGATGTGGCCGACAAACCCACCCGCCTCATCACCGGCTCGTTCGCCGCTGGCCTGCTCGAAAATTATCTGGAGCAGCATGTCAATCTGGTCAACGCCCGTGTGCTGGCCCAGGAGCGTGGCATCACCATTGTCGAGGAGCAATCCTCTGAAAAAGGCGATTTCAGCTCGCTGATTGAGGTGGTGGTCCAGACCGACAAAAAGGAGTACCGCGCCAGCGGCACCCTCTTCGGCAACCGCCACCTCCGTCTGGTGCAGTTGGGGGCCTATCGCCTCGACGCCCACCTCGACGGTACCCTGCTGCTCTTCACGCACCGTGATGTGCCGGGCCTGATCGGCTTCATCGGCAACCTGTTCGGCCAGCAGAATATCAACATCGCCCACATGACCGTCGGCCGCCAGGAGAAGGGCGGCGAGGCCATCGCTGTCATGAACCTCGACGGTCAGCCGCCGGCCGAGGCCATTGAGCAGGTGGCCAACCACCCGCAGGTGGGCAGCGTGAGCCTGGTGAACCTGCCACCCATGGGTATCATGCCTGGCTGGTTCGCCTAAGGATTGGCGCATCAACA
>QWOS01000126.1 GCA_003669555.1 Planctomycetota bacterium | reverse complement strand
GGCTCACCTGGATTTCGCCAGCCAGGCGCAACGCGCCCGGCAACAGCCGGTTACACACCGGCTGGCTGATATGGCACTGGCTTGGTGGTCCTGTCTTGGCGGTACTGTATTGGCAAGCCGGGCACGGGAGTGCTCGGGCTCTGGCGCAGTCGAAAATATCCCGGTACCAGCGAAATTCAGCGCGTGAGGTGTGGTTTACCGGGTAACCTTAAGTGGCTCCGAGTTGACCCTAAGCCCGAGCACTGCCGTGCCCGGGTTGCCGGCGAAACCCCGGCAACCCGTTGGGGCCCTGGACCTGTTGAAAACACTCTCCATCAACTGCAAGGACTGGAAAAAAAGGGTCAGGGTGCAACTGTGCCACCGAGAAGCTTTTTCAAGGCTTCTGCCTCCAACAGTTTTTCCAGATATTTCAGGAAGTCCTTTCCACCATCCGGCGGGTTATCCCTGAGGATGCCAAGGACCGCAAAGCCCATTTCATCAGTGGTACTCTCGCCCAAAAAAATGGGCCTGGGTGGTGAGTATGGGTTGTTGGGATTATTGCTGGAATTATCATAAACTGCCTCCACATGGATGGTTGAACCTTTTTCCAGGAAGAAATTTTCCTTTAACAAATAGCGGGTTTGCCAATTGAAATCCCAGTTCCGCAATTCAAGAAGCAGTCGGCGCTCACTGGAGCCCTTCGGCTGGTGCCAGACGCGGAATTCCTTCCCCAGCATGTGCATATGCGGGGTGATCAAGTAGAGTTGTGAATCCACCGGTATCACCCTGGATCCGGTTGATTTGAAATGATCAACATTTTTTGGTACCAGACGGAAACTGGTATCCGCCACATAACCTGTTACATATTTCTTTGGCTTCTCTTTGTCGAACCAGATAGCAAAACGAGTGTCCTTATCCACTTCAGGCTTGCCGGTTGGGTGATAGTGAATCTGCAAAAAAATGGCGGAATCAGGCGGGACAAGGTGCCGGGCTCCTGATGGATTTTCAGACATGCCAGTTCCCGGAGTCCAGCCTCCCAAACCGCCACCCGGATTATCATGGTTCCGGGTTGCCACTGCAGGATTGGGAATAAAACCCAGACCCATGCCTGACTCATATCCAGGGCCATAGTCCTCATCCCCCAAACCAAAAGGCTTGGCCTTCCCCAACCGCTTCTGAGCGTCCAGCATCACCCCAGTGCCATCAAAAAAAGTCAGACTATGATGGATTATCTTTTTGTTGCCCGGAATAAAATGGGTTTTGCGGATATATTTTTCTTCCTTGTTCCCCAGTGGAAAAACGACACTGCGGTAGTGGTCTTCCCCTTTGGCTGCCAGGTGAAAAGCTCCAGGCATCTTCAAAATCAGATCGGGAGGATTGTCATCATCCCACTCCTCTTCGGATTTGAAAATCACCGGTTTTGGAGCATCCTGGGGATTGCCCCTGGGGCATCCCTCTTCCGCCCATTTGCAAATAGTTGCAATCTCGTCCGGTTTCAGGCTGATGTCATTTTTCAGGGGTAAGCCACCCGTGATGGGCCAAGGCGGCATCCTTCTCGAACTGACGAACTCACGAATGTCATCTGCCCAGTTGAAAGTCTCTTCGAATGTCAAAAGGGAAAAAGGTGCGACACCATCAGAATGGTGGCAACGCTGGCAGTGTTTTTGCAATATCGGCGTCCCATCACGCACTCCTTTTGCCAAGATTGAGATAATCGGCAAGATTCCAAAGCCAGTTTTCCAAGGAATCTTTCGGCGCAAATAGATTATGCCTATTCCGTCTGTGCAGCCGGACTCAGCCAGCCAGAACCGAACGGATCCCGTTTTTTCATTCTACCAATATATTCCTTGAAATCTTCGCATGGTCCAGATGCACCAGAAAAGCACAGCCAACCAGAAATAGAATGAGTGGCAGAAATACATGGCAGAAACCCGCGGACCATTCTTCACGGAATAATAGCCCGTGGCAATCTTTTGGCCGTTGCGGCCCAGGCACGGTATTTAAATGATGTTGCGAACAACGGAAAAAGACCTCAGGAATGCACTGATAAACCAACTAAAAAGCAGCGAAAAAATTAACACAATCGAAGCCTTGGCGGGAGCAGGCAAAGTGGAATCCACGAGCAAGAACTGCGTCCAGATTACCAGCGGATAATGAACAAGATATATGCCGTACGCATTGTCGCTGAAAAAATCCAGGATCCGCTCCCGCCTGTTCACGAAACGGAGAAACAGCGACATGCAGGCGAGACTGAAAATGGCGGAGCATAGAACCATGGAAAAGCCAAAAAGCAACCAGCCTTGGGATGTCGGTACCAACGCCGCAGAACTATCGCCCGGGACTCCGGCCAAAGCCAGAGCAAACAGCGGGATTTGCAGGACTGCTGCCACGGACCATGGAAGCCATCGCCTTGAAAGTGCCGGCCCCAGAAAGCTGCCATCCAGTCCATAGGCTCCCACCGCCACGCCGGCAAAAAAATAAACCAGGTAAAGTAGCAGCCTACTGGATTGGCCAATGAGGCACGGCCCCCAATAAAACCATGTAAATGGACCATACAAGTAGAGTAATGGAAGGAAGGCAATAAGGGCTGCCCCCACAAGAACCAGGAAAAAAACCATGGGATTGGTGAAAACAGCCTGTGGAACCCTCCTCGCCCACACAGAACCCGGACTGACCCAAAAGCATAACGCCGCCAGCAAGTTGAAAACCAGCAGCATGGAGACAAACCAGGCGGGACCACTGATCCATTCCCAGCTCCGCCAGTAAGTGAAAAAATCAAGCCGTTGACTAGATTGCAAAAACGAAGGGTAATAAGCCAGTGGCATGATTACAACCAGCGAGATCACAAATGGGGCGCCCAACCGCAGCAGTCGGTCCCTCAGAAAATACCTGGGACCTTTTCGTGTCAGGCTTTTCCAGACAAACAGGCCAGAAATGAAAAACATCAGGGGCATGATGAAAGTGTTCAAGAGGGGGGGGGCCAGGTCAAACCCCGCCCATTTTATGGGGTCAACTATGGGAGCCACAGAATGGGAAAAGTTTTCCGGATTGAACCTGGACCAGGTTGAATAAGCCAGGATGGCGTGCACAAACAAAACCAAAAGGGTAATGAAAGACCTCAGGTAATCAATGGACGGGGTGCGGACACCAGGTGATTTCGGGGCCGTTGCTGCCATGATTATTTTTCCCACCGAAAGATATTGCCGTTGGTCCACAATATTTGAAACGCCCCGGGAAATAAATGATGGAACGAAATATCATTGCGAAACAAGGGTATCCGGAAAAAAAATTACCAGGCTTGGGAGAATCAATCATTCGCCCCACAGTAATGATCCAGGTGCACTTGGAATTGACCGTGAAGGCGTAGGCAAGCCGGTTTCGGTAGCGGCCGGCCTCTGTTGCAATCGGATATATTTCTGGTTAACGATGGAGGCGGACTCAGGCAGGAATCGTCGACCTTCCCCATTGGGAGCAGCCTGGATCCATTCTCCAAGGTCTGAAAATTTTTGCGAGGCTTTCGGCCAATGGTTGGGTCAGGGGCCTTTGGGGATCAGGCTGGTATGCTCGGCGATCAACCTCCAGCTTCCGTTTTGCCGTACCCAGACATCCGTGTAGCGCTGGGTTTCATCCACCGGCTGGCCCTTGCGTTTGCCTTGCACTTTCACCCGCCCTGTTTCCACGGCTACATCGCCTGTGATGCGCCGCTTGATATCATCCGATTCAACTGACTCATAATGGGTGTCCGGCGCAGCCAGCATCTCCAGTACTGCTGCCCGTTCCATCACTCGTCCGGTCGCAGTGGTGAAAACCGCCCCCGGGGCAATGAATTTTTCCAGTGCGGACAGGTTCCGTTGGGTGATGGCAGTATCGTAGGCACGGGAAACACGCGCCAATTCAACATCTGCCGGGGCAGTTTGCCCAGGTGCGCAGGTGGCCAACAGCAGGGGGAACAGCAACACCATGGGCAAGGTCCTGGAATCAGGCCGGCTAGACGGGGGCCAGATCGCAACCCTGGAAAACACCCTTGTGGGCGCCATCGCAAAAGGGTTTGTTTTTTGACAAGCCACAGCGGCAGAGTGCCACGACTTCTTTCCCCGCTGGAATGGGGAAGGCATTACCCAAATGGTCCACCAGGTGGATGGTTCCGGGAACGACCAAAGGGCCGTTTTCGCGACAGCGGATCGTAATCGGTTCGGACATCAATCAAACTCCCCAGGGTGAAACAGTCGGGCAGCAGTCCCGGTTTGGGAAGCTGGTGCCCGATTTGCATGGTCTAGTGTATGGATCAATCGGCGTAGAAGTCATCACGGGTGGGATGGGCGGTGAACTTCCAGGCAACACGCCTGCCCACATACTCCATGAACATTTGCCGGAATTCAGCCGGGGATTTGTCCGTGGTGGTGAGCTGGATACGCGATTCGCGCGGGTAATTACAGGTGAAGGGCTGAGGAGGGGGCGATTCATCCGATTTCTTCACATCCACCAGCGAGATGGTCATGTCTGCCTTGCCGCGGTAGAGCGTGCCGCCCGAGCCGGGTTCGTACAGGCTGAGATGATTGATTTCCAGGTAAATCACCCAGTCTGCCTTGAAGTATTCGCCAATAGTAGCCAGCTCGGATTCCTGCCAGTCAGGATGGCTCAACTTGTAATCTTCCACCTTGCGCGTCGGCACGATGGTCACCTTCTCCTTGTTGGCTTCGCAAAGCTGGCGCATGTGCCTTTCAAGGAAATGGGTCAACTCACGGTCCGAGTTGAGAAATTCGGGACGGAGATCCAAACGGTGGTAGGTAAGGAAGACCACCTTCCGTTCTTCTTTCTTGTTGGTGGAGGCTATTTTCTGGATTTCGGGGTCGTGCTTCGGGTCTTCCATGCAAAAGAGAAAGTAGGGGACCTGCAAGGCATTGCAGCCAGCACTGGCCAGTGCCAAACAGAGTCCAGCCGCCATGATATGCCGAACCGGATTGAAGTATGTCATCATTTTATTTCCCCCAGCCTGCCCAGAGCAATGACGCCAGACACAACCATCCAGCGCAACAGGGTGATTGCCAAGCCAGCCAGAAGCCCCGTCAGGAGCCCGCTTTCCAGCCTGAAAAACCACCACAACCTTCCACCCAACCCTGCCAGCAAACACCAGGGAAGGGCCACCCAGCCCAAAAATGCCAGAAAGATCCCGGCACCATTGGCCCGCCAGCCGGCCACCACATCACCCCGCATCAGCAAGGCGAAACTGGTGGTCATGCCGCAGGAGGGACATGGAAAACCGCTCATGGCCAAGAAATTGCACGGTGGCAAGCCCAATTGGGTGTGGGTACCCACTGAAAGGGGCTCGCCTGTGGCCGGATCGTAAGGATTCAAGCGGCTTGCCACCAGGAAAACCGCGATCACTCCACCCGCAAAAAACAATGCTGCGGCGCGTTCCCAAGCGGTGGCGTGGGTAAATACCTGGCAACGGGAGAAAAAGGTATTTCCCATGGCCGTGGATCCTTACAAAAGAAAAAAATCAGGCAGCCCGTCGGAGGAGGTCTGCTGGCCTGGACTTACCGGCCAGCAATTCCTCGGCGCGGGCATTGACACCATCGACCTGGGCCTGAATATCGATCCGAACCCTTTCCAGCACGCCTCTGCCAACATCGCTGCCCACCACCAGGGGTTTGCTGGTGACCAGCAAAGCCCGACTGAAAGGCTTGGGGAGGGCAAATTTATCCCAGGAGCCAAATCGCCAGCAATTCGAATAGGCCACGCCGAAGGAAATCACCGGCAGGCCAGTTTTCAGGGCCAGGTAGGCGACACCCGGCTGTACTTCGCGCCTCGGCCCCTTCGGCCCATCAGGGGTGATAGCCAGGTGGCACACTTCACCCTGGCGAACCATTTCGCGCACTGCCTCGGCCCCCCCTCGAGTGGAGGAACCAGCCACGGTGCTGAAACCCAGCGACCGGCAGGCGCGGGCAATCATTTGCCCATCGGCGTGCTTGCTGGTTAGCACCTGGATATCTTTGCGAGCGAATTGGCTGGCTGGCACCAGAATGTGTTCGTGCCAGAAACAGTAAAGATAGCGACCGGTGAAACCCGGATCGTTGGGATCGTAGCGTTCTCCCTCGGGGTGGTATTCGAACCGGATAGTGCGCATCCAGGTCCTCACCATCAAGGCGATGCACCAACCTGCCACCGCCACTAGCCATGGGCTGCGGATTTTCATGACTCGGGCCCCAGGCGGGCCTGCCGGTAGCCTCAGCCGGGCCAAATCCCGCTGAAAACCTCCGTGGCCGGACCTGTCATATACACCGGATCCCCCGCGCCGGGCCACTCCAGTTCCAGCTCCCCACCCAGGAGCTTGCCAACACAGAGGCGGTCCAGGCGCCCCGTCAGGATGCCAGCCACTGCCACGGCACAGGCACCCGTACCACAGGCCAGGGTTTCCCCCGAACCGCGCTCCCACACCCGCATGACAAACCGGTGGCGGGCTGCCACCTCCACAAACTCGATATTGCACCGCCGCGGGAAGACTGGTGCGGTTTCCAGGAATTTCCCCACTTCCAGAACCAGAGAGTCGGTGATGGTATCGACAAAGACCACTGCGTGTGGATTGCCCATGCTGACGCAAGTGACAGCCATGGGACCCCAGGGGGTTTCCACTGGCACCTCCAGGGGCGGATCGCCAACCAGGGTGGTGGGGATTAGGGCGGATTCCAGAATTGGCTGGCCCATTGCTACCCGGACCCGCTCCACCTTGCCTGCGGATACCTCCAGAGTTACAGGCAGCAGGCCCCGGCCGGTCTCCAGCACCAGCTTTTCTTTGCGGACGATTCCATGGTCGAACACCAGCTTCGCCACGCAGCGTAAACCATTGCCGCACATTTCTGATTCGCTGCCATCAGCATTGAACATCCGCATGCGCGCATCGGCACCCCTGGCCAGGGCTTCGACGGTTGGGGGGCAGACCAGGATCAAGCCGTCGCCGCCGATGCCAAAATGCCTGTCACTGACAGCAATTGCCAGGGCGGCCGGATCGGTTGGCAATGGGTTCCTGAAGCAATCGATATACACATAATCGTTGCCCAGGCCATGCATTTTTACAAAAGGGATCGGCATTGGACTCATTCCCACTCGATGGTCGCCGGCGGTTTGCTGGAAATATCATAAACTACACGATTGACACCGCGCACCTCGTTGACAATCCGGGTCGAAACCCGCGCCAGCAGCTCGTGGGGCAGATGGGCCCAGTCGGCGGTCATGAAGTCATCGGTGCTGACCGCGCGCAAGGCGATTGTTTCGTCGTAGGTTCGTCCATCTCCCATCACGCCCACCGAGCGCACGGGCAGCAGCACCGCGAAAGCCTGGGAAGTTTTCTCGTACCAGCCACTCTGGTGCAATTCAGTCTGGAAGATGGTGTCTGCCTGGCGAAGGGCCAGCAAGCGTGGCCTGGTCACTTCGCCGAGGCAACGCACCGCCAGGCCTGGCCCCGGGAAGGGATGGCGCCAGACCAGTTGACGTGGCAACCCGAGTTCCTCACCCAGCCGGCGGACCTCATCCTTGAAGAGATCCCGCAAGGGTTCAATCAGCTCAAATCCCAGTTTCTCAGGCAAACCACCGACATTGTGGTGGGTTTTGATGGTGGCGGCCGGACCATCAGGCGAACCCCCCGACTCAATCACATCGGGGTACAGTGTACCTTGGGCCAGAAAGCGGGCCCCCGCGAGATCTTTGGCCTCGCGGGTGAAGACATCGATGAACAACCCGCCGATTTTCTTGCGTTTGGCCTGCGGATCAGTCACACCGGCAAGGGCATCCAGGAAAAGTTCACCCGCCTCGGCGACACGGAGCGTGGTACCAAAATGACCCTGGAAAATTCCGGCCACTTCCTGGGCCTCGTCGGCGCGCAACAAGCCATTGTCCACCAGGATACACACCGCCTGGGGGCCAATCGACCTGGCGAGCAAAGCCGCCAGCACCGAGGAGTCAACCCCTCCGGAAAGGCCACAGATGACCCGGTCGTTGCCGACGCGCTCGCGGATGGAGGCGACCTGGAAATCGAGGAAATCGCTCATGGTCCATCTGCCATGGCAGCCACAAACACCCATGAGGAATTGCCTGAGTATGCCAGCCCCCTCTTCGGTGTGGACCACCTCGGGATGGAATTGCAAGCCATAAAAAGGATGGGTTTTATGTCTGACAGCCGCCATGGCGCATGTCGGGGTGCTGGCCAGAACTTGCCAGGGGCCGTCAGGGGATGCCGCCACCTGATCACCGTGGCTCATCCAGACAGTGGTGGTCTTGCCACGGACCTGGTCGAGAAGCCCCCCAGCTTCCACCACCTCCACGGCAGCCCGGCCGAATTCGCGGTGGTCAGCGCGGCGGACCGTCGCCCCCAGTGTCTGGCACAAGGCCTGCATTCCGAAGCAAATACCAAGAATGGGTATGCCCAGGTCGAGGATGGCTGGGTCGAATCGGGGGGCACCCGGATCATAAACACTTGCGGGGCCGCCGCTGAGGATGATTCCCCGGGGGGCCAGCTCGCGGATGCGCTCAGCGGTAAGGTCATGACGCACCAGGCGGCAGAAAACCTTGTGTTCACGCACACGCCTGGCTATCAGCTGCGCATACTGCGAGCCAAAATCAAGAACCAGCACCAATTCTTCTCGCGCTGAATCAACCTGAGACATGGTTGCCTGAGCTTTCCAAAACGACCGCATACCCGGCCAAACGGTCAGGCAAAAGAAAGATTCTACCAGAGTGGGCCGGCATTTCCAACGGCCCGAATCC
Source organism: Planctomycetota bacterium (assembly GCA_003669555.1). GTDB lineage: Bacteria > Planctomycetota > Planctomycetia > Gemmatales > Gemmataceae > UBA6894. Next base: position 16,239 of record QWOS01000126.1, on the reverse strand, counting down.
CGTCAGCCTTGTTTGCATACCGGTACAGACAATCCGGGTCCCTCGGGGCCAGCCTGAACTGTCAATTTGCCCTACCCAGCTCCCGGGCCCGTTCGGCGGCTGCGAGCACCGCATCCATCAGGCCACCCCGTACTCCCGCCCGCTCCAGGGCGTGCAACCCGGCGATCGTGGTGCCACCCGGGCTGGCCACATCGTCCTTCAACTGACCAGGGTGGCGACCTGTTTCCAGTACCATTCGCGCCGTTCCCAGGACCGTTTGGGCTGCCAGGGTCTGGGCGACATCACGGGGCAGACCGGCCCGCACGCCTCCATCAGCCAGTGCTTCGATCACCAGACAGACAAAAGCCGGCCCGCTGCCCGACAGCCCGGTGACGGCATCGAGCAGACTTTCACGCAACTCAAACACCTTGCCCACAGAACTGAAAAGCCGACTGACGGTATCGGCATCCGCCCGGGTAGCCGCCTCGCCGCAGGAAAAGGCGCTGGCGCTGGCTCCCACCTGGCAGGGCGTGTTGGGCATGATCCGCACCACCCGCTGATGCCCCAGGGCCTGGGCGAGTGTTTCCAGGGTGGCACCCGCAACGATAGACAAGATCAGTTTTTCCGGTCCCAGGTCCCCCCGCAGATCTGCCAGCACCCCCCGCAATTGCTGAGGTTTCACCGCCAAAACAACCACCTGGCTAGCCCGCAGCAAGGCCCGGTTGTCTTCGGTCACCCAGAAGCCGGTTGTCTGATGGAAGCTGTCTCTGGCGGCGGCGTGCGGGTCGGCGGCCTGGCAATGCCCCAGTTTCACCAGGCCAGCATGCTTCCAGCCCACCGCCAGGGCGGTGGCCATCCGGCCGGCCCCGAGAAACCCCAAATCCAGCACTGGTTGCGATGCAACTGTTGCAGCCTGCATGTGTCCGCTCTCCTACGGCCGGTTGGGCCAGTCAATTCGATAGTCAGTGGCAACCTGCCGCTTGCGTTCAGATTCCTTGGGAGTACAACCTCTAGTGTGGGGATCTTACCTCACACTTGCCACTCCGGGTGGCGCGCAGGAGAGTTGGCACCATGTCTGATCAAGCCGCGACGGCCTCCCCGCACCAGGGTTGGGGCACCCTCAATCTGCTCTCGCGGTACCAGTGGTTTGTCTTTGCCATGGCCAGCCTGGCCTGGACAGCCGACTGCATGGATCAGCAACTGTTCACGGCCGCCAGAAAGCAGGCTATCGATTCCCTCCTGGCGGGACAGCATGGCGCTGAACACATGACATCCGACGAGGGGAAGGCCTTGGCCAAGGAATGGCCCGCCATCGCCACCGCTGCTTTTCTGGTGGGCTGGGCTGTTGGGGGATTTTTCTTTGGGGTGATGGGGGATCGCGCGGGGCGGGTGAAAACCCTCATGCTGACGGTTTTATTGTATTCTTTGTTTACAGGCCTGAGTGCCTTGTCGCAAACGGTGTATGACTTCACACTCTACCGCTTCCTTACGGGCCTGGGCGTTGGTGGGGTTTTTGGCGTGGCCGTGGCACTGCTGGCCGAGGAAATGCCTGGACAAGCCCGCCCTTACACCCTGGGGCTGCTGCAAGCCCTCTCTGCCGTGGGCAACTGCGCAGCAGCGCTGATCACCATGCTGATGGGTTTCCTCATCTGCCAGGGAGCTTTTATTGACAGCCGGATCCAGCCCTGGCAACTGATGTTTCTGGTGGGCCTGCTGCCAGCCCTGCTGGTGTTGCTGATGCGGGGACGGTTGCATGAGCCAGCCAAGTGGGTGGAAAGTGTGCGACAAAACAAGGCCCTGGGCCTGAAGGCAGGTTCATTTGGTGAGCTGCTCACCAATCCGCGCTGGCGTCGCAATGCCTGGCTGGGATTGTTGCTGGCCTTTGCTGGCGTGGTGGGGCTGTGGGGGATCGGTTTTTTCAGTGTGGATCTGACCCAGCGCATTTTCAAACGGGTTGTGACCGCCCAGGCCGAAGCCAAAGGTCTGGACGAAGCCGCCAAGAAGCTTTTCATCCCGGGAATGACTATGGTCTGGTCCGGGGTGGGGCTGCTCACCCTGCAATTCGGTGCCTTCCTCGGTATTTTCAGCTTCAGTTGGGTGGCGCAGTCCATTGGCCGGAAACCAGCGTTTTTCATTGCATTTCTTGGGGCCATGGCCAGCACCATAGCCGTCTTTGGCCTTTTGACCGAAGTATGGCACCTCTTCACCCTGCTGCCGTTGATGGGTTTTTTCCAACTGTCGCTGTTTGGGGGTTATGCCATTTATTTCCCCGAATTATTCCCCACCCATCTGCGTAGTACTGGCACCAGCTTTTGCTACAACTTTGGCAGGCTCATTGCCGCCACCGGCCCGCTGCTCCTGGGTTACCTCACAGCCGCGGTTTTTAACGAGGCGAATGGGTACCCGGAAGGCATGCGCCAGGCTGGCATGGTGATGTCCAGTGTCTTTTTGCTGGGAGTGGCGGTTTTGCCCTGGTTGCCCGAGACCTTGGGGAAACCCCTGCCAGAATGAGCGCTCGACCTGTAGAAACAATAAGCCGGGATTATTTCAGCCCGGAAAATGGAAGGAAATCATTGCCATGATCACCACCCCGCCCGCTCCCCCCTGGCTCGCGCGCCATGAAGCCAGACTGGTCGCAAGCGCTACTGGTGAAAGCTGGATGGTTTACCTGGGCCATGAGTTGGCTTATGTGCTGGTGGCCGTACCAGCCGAGGGTAAACACTCTGTAAAAGTGCTGGAAACCATCAACGGAAAACAATTCAACAGCGGCACAATCTTTGCCTCAGTCCAAGCCGCCCTGGAAGGTGGCGCCGAAGAATTGCGTCAGCGCCTGGGCTGGTAATTTTTGCCGGTTCACAGCTCAACCCATGCGCCTATTTGTGGAACCAGGGGGATGCAGGTGGTTTATTGCCGAACGGTCTCAGCCCACGCTTCAGCATCCTGGTGGATGATGTCGAAGGTATTGTAATGGATGGGCATCACGCGGCGGGGTTGCAGCAGCTTCACTGCCCGTAGGGCATCCTCAGGCCCCATGGTGTAGTTGTCTCCAATTGGCAGGCAGGCCAGATCGATGCCTTCCTCGCCTATCAGTCGCATGTCACTGAAGAGTGCGGTATCGGCTGCATCGTATATACGCGTACCATCATTCAGGAACAGGTGCAGGCCGCACGGGTTACCGCCATTGGACCCGTCGGGAAGCATCGATCCATGGAAGGCAACGGTCAGCTTGACCCGTCCGAAAGGGAAGCGGAAGGCACCGCCGTGCTGCATGCCATGGGCCAGCACACCCTGCTTGCCCAGCCATTCGGCGATTTCATAATTGCAGATAACGGTCGCGCCAGTTCGTCTGGCAATCGCTATGGTATCGCCCACATGGTCGCCATGGCCATGCGAGAGAAGGATGAAAGCCGGATGCAGGTCTTCAGCTTTTTCCAGGGCGACGGGGTTGCCGGTAAGGAAGGGATCGATGATCATGGCGTGTCCATCTGATTCGATCCAGAGGCAGGAATGGCCTAGCCAGCGTAGTCGTGTAGCCATGTTCGTTATCCCTGAAGTTTCCGGTTGCAAGCTGGTTCTGAAGAGAATGGTAGCCAACGGGGCCCGGATTGGGGAAGGGGTAGCCGTTTTCACAACTTGGAGTGGATTATGAGGTTCGCAAGGTGATGGTGCTGGATCAAGCAGGGCGGGCAGCGCGCTCGAAAAAGGCTTTGCTGTTGCTGCTGCTATTGCTGGCAGGGCTGGTGGGGTTGCTGCGGCCCCCGTTTTTGCGCTTCACGGCCTTGCGGATTATGGAAAGCCGCTATGGCGTTCGGTTACGCCTGCTGGATGCGCAGCCCCGCGGACTACTGGAAGGGATCAATCTGAATGGCCTGCAACTGATAGCAGCAAGCGCACCACCCGATACCGTGTACCCCTTGTTTTCAGCGAATCACCTCCGGGTTGAGGGTGGGCTGCTCGAGGGGGTCACTCGCCCAGCCACTCCCGGTCTGGTGACTATCGCTGGTGCCCGTTTGCGGCTGGATTTCAGCGCGGGGAGTAAACTGCTCACGCCGCTGCCCCAGGTGCGCGAGGATCGCGAACCTGGGCCGGCCATTGCGATTCGGGGCTGGCATCTGGAATTATGTCAGGAGGGGAGAATGCCGTGGATTGTCGGCGGAGCCGACCTGACCCTCAAACCCAGCGGGCATGGTTATTCCCTGGATGGGACCTTGACGGATGCGCGGTACGGTGACTGGCTCGTGACAGGGGAAATCGAATCGCACCCGCCCTGTTTGCGTCTGCATCTGACCTCGGCAAAAGCCCGGCTAGACCCAGAAACCCTTCATGCTATCCCGATTGTTCCTCTGGAGGTATGGCGGCAAGTCAGTCTGTGCGGGGCCGGCGAGGTGACCCTGGAGCTGAATTGCCAGCCCCGGTCAGCTACCTACCGGCTTGGTATCAATGCGGATGACCTGGAGGTGGGGGTTCCTATTGCTGGAGTCCTGGCCAGGCATGTTGCGGGTAGCGCCCTGGTGGACAATGGAGTGGTGACCCTGGATCGTATCCGGGGAGATTGCTGGGGGGGCCAGTTACGGGTTGCTGATGCGATTCTGGATTTCAAACAGAATCCTGCTCATTTGCTGCTGCATCTTCAGGCTGAGGGCATCCAGCTAGCGGCGGTGCTGAACCAGCCGTGGGCAAAAGAACCGGCTAGCAGACCCGGGTTACAGGGCATGGTGCGTGGCCATGGCACCGGTCAGGTCAGCCTGGGTGTCAGGCTGGAAAAGCCGATGCCGGTATGGCTGGTGGAGGGGGCGGGCCAGGCGGAAATGCCTCTGGGCCTGAACCTGGATTGGCAACTGAAAACCCTGGCCGGGAAAGTCCGTCTTGAACCAGGAAAAGCCAGTTTGCGGCGGCCTGTGCCACGCCCTGGAATTACGCCCATGACTCATCCGGGAAAAACGCCCCAAAGCACCGCTCCATCCTCCCATGGCCTTCCACCCTAAGATCAATCCAATCCTAGGCTTCTGAAAAGATCCATGGAATTCATCAACAGGGCTTGAGCCTTGACAACTTCCCTCTGGAGGCCTAATCTTCCGGTGATGAATGCTTTCCTTTCCACCCTCCCAGGAGGACAAGGATCATGACGAAGAAAGATATTATCAAACAGATCTCGGATCGTATCGACCTGCCTCAGGTTACGATGCGGGATGTGGTTCAATCCACCTTCGATGCCATCATCGATTCCCTGATGGTTTCCCATCGCCTCGAGTTGCGCAATTTTGGGGTATTTGAGGTCAAGGAGAGGCGGGGGCGCAGGGCCCGGAACCCCCGCACAGGCGAACCTGTGGATGTGCCTGCCCGATTTGTAGTGTCCTTCAAGGCAGGCAAGGAAATGGATGAGAAAATCCAGCAACTGCGCAAGCATTATTCTGCCCAAACAGCCAAGGTTCCCGTCAAGGCCGTTGCCGAGCCTAACCCGGTTGGCCCCTCGACCTAATCCCTATTCCCAGAATTTTCCGCACCTCTGCCTCAAGTCATTGCTTCGTTGCAACCGATACATTCCTCAGATTGGGCTGGTTGCCTGTTCAACCATGCCTCGCTTCTGATGAGTACGGAACGGTTGTTGCGGAGAGCTGATCATGGCGCGAATCCTCCTGGCTTTTCTGGGTTTTGTGGCCCTCAGCAGCACCACAGGCTGCCTGATCAATGCCTATCCCTCCGATCCAGGCGAGCGGATCAAGGCCCTGTTGAACCAGTCGGAAGATCTCCGGCAGGCCAAAGAGGAATGGAAACGGATCTGGTTCCTCGACCACCCGTCGCATCTGACGCCTGACCGTATTGACGGCGGTATTCAATAAAGCACTCAACTTTCCGTCGGACAGGCCCTTTCGATTCATGGGGGGCTTGGGCCGCCTGGGAAGGTTTAGTCCAACTGTCGCCTGATTCGGCAGCCCTGTGGCCCTTGCAGCCGCAGGGCCATTTGCCGCTGGCCCAAGGGGACAGTCACCAGGACTTGCACAGTCTGCCACCCTGGGCCTAGCTTTTGCGTGGCTGGCTGGCCGTCACCCAGTGCGGCGCCTGCCAGACGAATCTGCCATTGGCCTGCCGTTTCAGGCTGTACCTGGAACCGGATTTGCAACGGTTCCCCAGTCCCCGCCACACCTGCGGGGAGGACCAGCCACCCGAATGCGTCATTGAAAACCGGCTGCCATTTACCTCCAAGGCGCACCTCTGCCTCGATCACTAAACCTGCCAGGCGCTCCTCAACAGCTGCCTGCCCCTTTGGTGGGGCCTGCATGGTGAGAAAGGCAAGCAAATCGAGCATTTCCTGGTCTGTTAGCCCTAAACTGCCCAACTCGGGCATGATCGAGTGGTTATCGGCCTGACTTTCCACAACCTCGGCAGCGGAAAGGTCATGGACTTTGCCATCCGCATCCAGCAGCCGTATCCGGTCCGCCGTTCCTGCCAAAAGCCTGCCGCGCAGCACCTGACCAGCCCGGGTTTTCAAGCGCAGTGCCTGATATTCGGGCCGTTGCCGGGCCGAGGGCCTAACCATCGAATTTAGTAATTCGCCAAGTCCAGGGCTTGGGGAGGTACCGTTCAAAACCAGCGGTGGCCCCAGCGCCCCTCCTCCGGCACCAGACAGGGTATGGCATCCCGAGCAGCCTGCTTTTTTCCGGTCAAGGGCCAAAAACAGCCCACGGGAGGCATCACCCTGGGTGCGGATACGGCCGTCAAGCGAATCAGGGCTCAAAGGATTTTGCAGCCAAACAGACTCCAGCAGGCGATTGAGATCGGCGGCTGCACCGGATGTGGTGGGATCGGCATGCACCCTTTCGGCCAGGGAATCGATCCAGAGCGGTAATATCTTTCCTGGATTTTTCTGGCTCATGAGGAAATCTGTGACTGACCGTCTGGTCTTGGAATCCATTGCCAGCAGGTGAGCTGCCAAACGACCTGCTGAAACCCCGGTATGCCGACTTTCCAGAACCCGCCGCGCTGCCTCGAGACCACGCTGCGGGTCGAGGGCCGCCAAAGTCTCAAGGGCCTCCACCGTGAGGATATTTTCCTGGCCTGGTAGCGCGCCAGGTTCCAGCAGCGGGACTGCCTGACGCAGGGCCGCGCCCTTCTGGCCCCACAAGCGCATGAGGCGTATTCCGGCCGCCAATTCCACAGAGCTGAGGCCCTCGCGTTCCAGCCCCATGGCTACCTCCCCGCTCCAGGCGGGGGGAGGCATCCTGCTGAGCAAATCCAGGGTCAGGTGGCAGACAGCCCCTTTTTTCTCCAGAGCCATGGTTTTCAGCCATTCCTCAACCCCCTCAGCGCGTCCCTGGGTGGCGTCCAGGAGCAGCAGGCCGGCTTCCAGAACATCCGACTGCTGTTCAGGATGATCCTGAAGCCATCGTAGCGCCGCCATGGCTGGTTCCTCGGCTTCCCCCAGGGGGCCTTTTTCATTCCATTGAGCGCCTTGCCAGGCCCGCAAACCTTGCAAATACAGGGCGTGATGCTCCGGCCCCAAATGCGGGTGCTCGAGCCAGACTGGGCCATCGCCACACTGGCCCGGCCGCCAGGGCAGGGAAACCCTGGCCCGCAAGGCCCGTAATGCTTCGGCACGCACACCGGTTTGCGCGGCCGAGATCACGCGTTCGGCCCCTTGCGCACCCAGCAGGCACAGCCCACGCAGGAACCCATCCAGAACCTGGGGATCGGTTTCCTCTTGCTGGAAAAGCGCTACCGCCAAGGCCTCGGCCGCACCGGGAGCGGCAACCATTCCAGCGGCCAGACCAGCGGCCCGGCGGGTCGGTTGATCGGGATCCTCCAGGCAAGCCACCAGCGGTTCTATCGCCTTGGGATCTGGCTGGGCAGAATTGACCAGCATGCGGGTGCCAGCCAGCCGTAGTGGTCCCAGATCACTGCCCAAAAACCGTGCTGCCCACGCCCCGGCATTTCCGGAAGCCTCCACGCCACAACAAGCGGCTAACCGAAGGCTTGAATCCAAGGTATTATCAAGCGCCAAATCTGCCAACCTTTCGACCCAGGGGTTTTCGCGATCGCTTTGCCGGGCTAGTCTCCGAGCCGCCGCCCACATTGCCAGCCCCGGCCTATGGCACTCCAGCATTTGGCGTGCAGTGGGTTTTTCTGGCACAGGTCCGACCTGTTCCGGGTTGGCTTTCAGCCATTCCGGGTGATCAACTAGCCAGAGCTGGGCGGAAGGATGCAACTCCAAAGGCAGGCGCCCGCCCTTACTCTCATCGGAGATACCGTCAAGCACCCAGACTCCCAGGCCGGCTGGATCTTCAGCCATTGCCACCGGATAAAAGCCAGTTGCTGGACCCTGTAGCATTACCTTGACCTCGGCTGCCTGGCGTGTTGCCCCTTTCCTGGGAAACGAATGGGCGGAGATTTTTCGCTGATCTGAATTTGCCAGCAGGGCCACCCCATCCCAGTCAGGGCCCAGGGATCCCCCCAGGGCCATCCCGCAGGAGGCCACCCATGGCGTGACCAGCGGTGATGTCATGGCACCCAAACCATCTGTCAGTAGCCTTCCGGCCCTTCCAGTGGTCTTGCGGAATCCCAGGTCATTACCAGGCCAGATCCAGTGCAGCCGGCCCGCACTACCTGTTGCCAGGTCAACACCGAGATCGGCAGTGAGAATTTCGCCATCCTCGTTGCATACCGCCCACCCGGATGGTCGGCCCAATCCGGTGGCGTGAATGACTGGGTGGGGGGTACCATCCCCTGTGAGCCGTACCACCCCCCAGGCACCGCCAGGCACAAGCACCTTTTTCGATCCGTTTTTGTTGCCAGCCCACAAGCCGGGAGAAAGCACGGCCAGTGCCTGTCCAGCCTGATTCAACACCGGAATGGCAGCGGCTACTGTTGTATCCTCCTCGGAACGGAGAAGTAACCGGGGAGGGATTGCGGGGCTCGCGCCATCATATTCCCAGATCTTGCCGGGCGCACCGAGCAATATCGCCTGATCCCGCGCGGCCAGGGTGGCGCAACCTGCAGGGACGGGCCAGATGTCGGCGACGCGCCAGGAAAGACCATTTCGCAGCACGCGCACCAAACGGGGAGAATCCCCCTCGGGGCGGTTACCAGGTAATGCGGGGCGCGGATCGTCCAGAAGGACCCAGAGTTCACCTGGTTGTCCACCCGCCATGGCCAAAGCACGACCGGGAGGAAGCGTCAGCAGGGCCCGCGCCCTCAGCCCAGCGGCAGGCGTAGCAAGTAACCCGGTCTGGCCCGCTACTTCGTTCAGGGGCTGCGCAGGCGCCAGAGTTACCCAGAGAAACAGCCAGGCAACCCCATGCATGCAACACTCCCGGTGAATATATCAGAACCCGGCGACTGGAGTCGCCTTCAGGCGCAATGGCTTCTCAGCGCGTTGCACTGCCACTGTGATCTCCACACCGGGCTTTAGATAGGAGCTTGCCATAAAAAGCTCATCAGCGGTGTCGGTCCACCGGCCATGCAGTGCGAGTACCCGATCACCAGCCAGGATTCCCGCTTTGGCCGCGGGACTTCCTTCGACAACGCGGGCGACGGCAACCCCTGAACCCTCCAGGCCATTCTCCCCAGGGATAATACCCAGCAAAGCGCCAGGCTCAACCACTTTGGTGGAACCCTTGCCTGACCCGTCCGCCCCGAAAAGGCTTTTCATCATGTCTTTCATCACATCAGGCGGCTGAAAGGTCCCTGGGTCGAGCGTGATGGTCTGATCACGGTAATCGAGTGTCATCTTGTAGCGGGCGAAGAACGGAAAGCCCACGATGCCCTCAATAGGTCCCAATTGCTTGGAGATAATATCCACGGTAGGGTGATCCATGATCGCTGCCGGAACATTGGTGGCGTAGCCGTCGCCAACCTCCAGCTTCTTCAGTTTTACATCCCCTTTGGCTCCAAACGGGGTGAAAAATGGAACGGCTTTCCCTTTCAGAAGTTCAGCGTCCTTGGCCACCTTGTTATTGAGGAGGTTGATGGGAGCGCCTGTGTCGAAAATCAGCGTGTAAGGCCCCTTGCCGTTCACTTTGGCCTCTACGGTCATGTGGCCTGTTTTTAGGATTTTAAAGGGAATCACAGATCTTTTTGCTGTGCCATCCTCCGCCAGAGTGGCGGAAACAGCCAGCCAGCCAAGCCCACCCATGGTGAGCCAGCAACCCAGCAAACGGATAAAACTCATAATCCGCCCTCCAGCAGCAGGGTGACTTCCCGGCTGACGCCGTCACGTTGCACCTTCAGCAAAAGCGATTTGCCAGCCTGCTGCAGGGCCATGCCTTCCAGGAGGTTCTGCTGGCTGGTCACCGCGGTATCTCCCAGATGGGTGATACGGTCACCAGCGCGCAAACCCGCCTTGTCGGCAGGAGTTCCCGAAAACACCCCGGCCAAAACAGCATCTTTCCCCGGAGTAAAGAAAACACCAGCAAAACCGCGACCAGCCATGGTAGGTGTAGCTTTACGCCCAAGAATGCCCCCTAGACCCTTCATCATGCCGCCCACCATCTCCAGGCCGCCTTGGCTGCCTCCCCCAGCAGCGGTGAGGCCAAAGGGGGCCTTGGGTTCCCATTCCAGTTTCCGCCACACCATGCGGTCACTGTCGAGATCGATGGTGATGCGGTATTGCGCCAGAATGTTGTAGCCGATCAGGCCATGAATCTCGGCTCCTGCCAGGCCCATGCCATTCATGCCTTCCAGTTGGAAGGGAGTGTCGATACGGGCTTTAGCCCCGGCGACCAGCAGGCCACCCTCCAGCTCAAAGCTGTCGCAAACACCCCAACCATTCGTGCCCTGCTTCACACCGGCTTTTTTTGCCACCGCCTCAGTGAAGAAAAGGGCAGGAGCGCCGGTGTCGAGGATGAAATTGAAGGGCCCTTTGCCATTGATCCGGGCGCGCACCATCAAATGCTTGGGAATGGTCAGCCGGTAAGGCACATCAACAGCCGGGCCGGCTGGAGACCGATCCAGCGCCACTGCTGAACCTGCACCCAGCAAAACCAGAAAAACGAGCAATGACCAGGCACTTCTCTTGCCACACATATGCCAACTCCAGCAATTTTTGGGCACAGACAAAACCTATCCATCAAGCATAGGGCACAAACCCGCAAATTATCAGCCCCAAACCGGTTCACCGAGCGGAACAGTTAGCCGGCGTGGTCAGGCAGCTCATAAACCGACCTCGCTGTCCCAGATTCCAGATAGTGGGCGAACAATTGCTCAAAATACGGATCGACGCACAAGGTAGCACTGTCACCCACAATGAGCAGCAGGCGCCTGGCCCGGGTGATTGCCACATGCGTGCGGCGTTTTTCCGACAAAAAACCGATCTCGCCTACCTGATTACTACGCACCATCGACACCAGGATGACCTCTTTTTCCCGTCCCTGGAATCCATCCACAGAATCGATCTCGATACGCTCATCTTCCAGCAGAGTGCGCAACAGCCGGGCCTGGGCCGCATATGGGGTGATCACACCCATGTCAGCGGGATCCAGCCCGCTTTCCAATAACCGTTTGGCTTCGGTCGCTAACCGGCCGGCTTCACCCGGGTTGCTCCGGGAGGAACCGCCTTCCTCTGCCTCGTCTTCCCAGCCCGCTCCGGCGGTGTCAATCAGCCTGGCTGGGGCCTGGCCCCAGACTCCGCCAGGGTCCTCCAGCCAGGGAGGGGCAACCCGCTCGGTCACTGATGATGCATCAGCCAACTTGCCGCCATAGGAATCGTAATTGGGAAACAGGGAGATGGCCGGGTCCATGCGGTATTGCACTCCCAGCATGGCCTGATGTTCCGGAGCCACCTGACCCATCAGTCGCTCGAGTAGGCTCACCGACAAACCCAGGCGTGCCGCCTGATCAGACAGCACCGTCGGTGGCAACTGGCAGGGGTCGCCAGCCAGCACCACCCGTTCGCCCAGTGACAATGGCGCCCAGGCAACGGGCTCGCTAGCCTGGGCAGCTTCATCAAGCACCACCAGGTCAAATCGCCTATCCTCAAGGATTGCCGGATCGAGTCCGGTGGCAGTGGCGGCTACGATCGGGCAATCGCGCAGGATGGCGCGCAAGGCCTGTCGTTCCAGGTTCCGTGCGTCTTGCTGGGCCTGCCATGCGTCCTCACGGGCCTGCTTTTTTTCGCCTGGTTCGGGCCGATCGCGGGTCCACCTTTCGGCCTTGTCACGCAAGTTCCGGGCCTCACGGGCCAGCTTGCGGCTTTCACGCCAGTCGGCGTGTTTTTCCAAGCGGTATTCCAGGGTGGCTGGCAGCAGTTCTTCCATCACCCGGACCGGGTGGCCCAGGCGTACCACCCCCTCGCCTGCCCGATAAAGCGCCAGCGCCAGGTGATCTACCGCCAGATTGCTGGGCGCAGTCACCAGCACCTGCTGCCCCCGCCTGACCGCCTGCCGAACCAGTTCGACCAGATGTGGTGGTTTTTCCTGTTCCTGGGGGGCCGTGGATGAGCATAAGGTCGGGGGCCGCCAGGGCACCAATAACCGCCGCGCGCTGCGTGGCATCGAGGGAGTTATTCAGCCAGACGATCTCTTCCGTCGGCCGGGATGGTGCTAGTCGGGCTGGGCGTGTTCCCAGCAACACCTCCACCAGGGCCCCCATGGGGCCATCACGGGCTCCGGCGACCCGCGTGAGAGCGGCCGTCACCCTCTCCCTTGAAACGGCATCCTGCCTGGCCACCAGTCGCCAGGCGCCTTCAGATTCTTCAGGGGGTTGATCGAGTAGCACCTGCACGGTCTGCCCGTCCCGGCGTGCCACCACTCCTGGTATGCCACGGGCTCCACGACCCTCGCGCGGGGGTGGATCTGGGATCAGCAACACCGGCTTGCCTGTGTCCAGGCGGAAACCCGCATGGGGTAAAGGTCCCTGTCGCGGTTTGCCCAAGGTCCAGCGCCAGCGTCCGGCAATCGCCGGTTCCTCGCTCTGGACAACCAACCCGGCAAGACCCCGCAGGCTTCCCGCCGCCGCATCGGCTGCCAGGCGTTCCTCCTCGGCGGTCGCCTCCAGGGCCAGCATTTCGCGCCAGCGGGCAAGCCAGGTTTGCCTGTCTCCTTCCAGAGGCCGTTCCACCACGCAACGGAGGCGCAGGCCATCCATCAGAGCGCCTTCCAGCTTGCCGGCGATCCGGCCAGCCAAACCGGGAGGGACAGCCACCCTGGCGGAGCCAGGGCCAATCTGGAAAGCACCGAAAGTTTCGCCGGTCTGGCCGGTCACCTGGCATAGCCAGGCCAACAAGCGGGCGGGGGTAACCCCACCGGGCAGCGGAGTCAGCACCAAATTGGCATGGGCTTGGGACACGGGCATTCCGGGCGGAAAAAGTCTGGATCAGCGCAGAGCGGAATAGGGGGTGGCTCCCCACCATTGCACATCCACTTTTTTGACAATTGGGCCATCCTTCTCGCTTTCGGCGCGGGCCTTCAGCCAGGCCTCGTCCTTGCGAAACGCATCCCACGATTTGTCAGCCGCCTCCCGGCTGGCATGCTCAACCAGATAGATCAGCACGGTATCACCACCCTCAGGGGCCGGGACCGGCTTCCAGAACCCCATCAGTTTCATGCCGTGCTTTTCAAGCAGGCCGTTGGAATGATCGATAAAGCGCTTCTCAAGTGCCGGCATCCGTCCCGGGTGCGTGTGATAGATGCGCAACTCAAAAGCCTTGGCCACTGTCTTTCCCTCTTTGGTTACCGCGTCCTTCGCGCCCTGGCCGGCGATCAACGCCATGGCCCCCATCGCCAACACTGTCACGACAGACATGATCCACCCTCCTCATCCAGGAAAAAATCCCGGCAGGCAAGTTCCCGCCGGGAAAAAAACTACTTTGCCTTCTTCATGCCCAAACAAAACAGGCTGTCCTGGCCACGCACCCACAACCTGCCACCTCCCACGGCGGGCGAAGCGAGCACGCTTTCACCCAGGTCAATCTTGCTGAGAATCTCCAGCTTGTCACCGAGGCCAATCACAAAGAGCCGGCCCCTCTCATCCACCGCTACCATTCGCCCATCCACCAGAACAGGGGAGGCGCTAAAGGCTTCTGCCAGCCGACTGGAATACACCATGGTACCTTTGGCCAGATCGCAGCAAATAGCCATACCTTTGTCATTCACACCCCACAGCCTGCCCTGATGGGCCAGCATCATGGGCACATAGGGGAAAGTCTTCTTTTCTTCCCACAGGAGCTCGGGTTTGTCTCCTTGCAGCCGCACCACCTGCAGGTGGCGATCACCCTTGCCATCGCCGCTTGCCAGCACCAGCTTGTCGCCGACCAGAATGGGGGAGGCCACTGTGCGGAGCGGGGCAGCATCGAATTTCCATTTGTGTTCCCAAAGGAGTTTGCCTGTGGCGGGATCATATCCGGCACCGCCGGCGGTGCTCCCCACCACCAGTTCCTCGCGCCCGTCAACACCCCGGATCAGCGGGGTGGAATAGCAGGAGCGGAAGGCAGTGCGTTCGGCAGCCCAGATCTTGTCCCCCGTCGCGGCGTCGAAAGCGACCAGCCTGGCGGCACCATCCTGGTCAAAATTCACAAAAACCCGCCCCTGATGCAACAGGGGTGAATGTCCGAAACCATGCTGGCTGGCAAATGGCCCTAAAAGAGAGCGCCAAAGAGTTTTCCCCTGGTGGTCATAGGCGTTGAGGCTGACATCCTTGCCATCCCAGAACAGGCAAACCACCCGTGACGGGTCCGCCGCCGGGGTTGATGATGCCATGGAGTTCTTGACGTGGGTTTTCGCGAAAATACCCTTTTCGGTTGTGCGCCAAAGGGTTTTTCCCGTGGTGGCCTCCAGGCAAAGGAGGTGGCGGGAGTCTCCGCCAGCGGAGGATTCCTGCAAAAAAAGCTTGTCATCCCAGAGCACTGGGGAGCCATATCCCTGACCGGGCATGGCCACCTTGTACAGCAGGTGGTTTTTCAGATCCAGCTTGGCCGGGATGTCTTGCCCAGTGGCACTTCCATCACCACCAGGGCCGCGAAATCGGGCCCAGGTGTCAGCACCGACAGAGGGAGCCCCGCCGCCCAACATACCCATCAGACCAAGCCACAGCACGCCACGCATGACACACCCCCACCGTCGGTAACCCAGCGGACAGTCCACACTGCCTGACATCGTACCGTCACTCAAATCACTTTACCCGTGAAATCTTTCGGGATTTCCCGGACCCGTCCAGAAAAAGCGTGCGAAGTGGCCACCGGGGCGGGGCCAGCACCCAGGTCAGAACCACCAGCACCGCAAAGGCTATGTAATATGGCAGCATGTCTTCTATGGTTTTATTATCCAGGAAAGTCATCCGGTGGGCAAACCGAGCCAGGCAAGGCTGCCCATCCACATCGTGCAGGTCCCGGGCTCCCCCCTGTAACCGCAAATCCCGTTCCCAGATGGTGAGTGGGCACTCCACTCCGATAGTTGTTTCTCCAACCACGAAAGCGATAAACAGCAAATGCACCAGCCTGAACCAGAAATTCCTGGCCCAACCCTGGCGAAGCAGCAAACCAGTCACTATTACCGGCACCGCCACGACTGCTACAGCGACGATGAGAAAATGGCCCACAGAAAGCAGGTTGGCCCAGTCTGTGGGTTCCATGGCGAATCATCCCTGACAAAGGGTGAGAGGGGCTGGACTTTCCCGATCAAAAAAGTACGGGCTTCCCCAGTTTGCGTCGAATCACCGTGAATTGGCCCGCATGCATCAAGTCGTGGTTGCCTACCAGCACTAGCAGATTGCCCAGCTTGGGGGCTTTGGTTGCCAGGCGCCCCTGCGTAGGGTGATCGAGTTGAGCTTCGCTCAGTTGTTCAACGGCAGCCAGAGTGGCCGTGCGCGTTTCCCGCATCAGTTCGGCATAGCCGGCCATGCCAAGCCAGCCGGACAAATCGGTGGCATGAGCCCTTTCCTTGCCATGATTGACCTCGAAACCAGCGGGAAGGGCTTGAAATGCTACCCCAGGCAGATTGTCGCCCAAAATAAATCTTTCTGAAAGGATCAGGTGGCCCAGTTGCCAAGCAGCATGGTTGGCTCCCTCAGCAGGACGGACCAGCATGTCAGTGTCAGAAAAACCCTCGAGGAATGCCAGGGTCGTACCCAGTGAACTGGTGAGACCTGCCTTGGCCAAATCAATCGCGTTCATCATCGTTCTCCTGTTTCGTAACTGGCAGTATCGTGTCTGGAGGGATCATAGCCCTCATCCAGCCCCGCCAAGCCCCTCGATGTTCCAGTCCCACTCTTGCATGGTACTGATCTGGTCATGCCTGGTCAGGTTGAATTGCAGCGGTGTGACCGTGATCAGGC
>QWOS01000099.1 GCA_003669555.1 Planctomycetota bacterium | reverse complement strand
GCCTGCCGGAGGGCCTCGTTCGCTTTTCCATCCACAGGAGGGGCCTGGACGGCCAGCTTGATGGCGGTGCCGTGCAACCCGACAACGCCCGTGCGACGCGCGCCCGGCTGGGCCCGCACCGGCACCACATAGCCTTCGCAATGTTCCGTGATCACCACCGGACAGTTTTGCGGGCTCATGGGGTGGGCAGACCCCCCACCAGCACCGTGCCCAGGCGGATCAGGGTGGCCCCCTCCCCAATCGCCACTTCATAGTCACCACTCATACCCATGCTGAGCTGGTCGAGCGGGTGGACCGAGCCAGCCAGCCTTCCGCGCAAGTCATCCAGTGCCAGACGCAGGCGGGCGAAAGCGGGCCGCGCCAGGTTGGGGTCATCCGTCAGGGCGGCCATGGTCATCAGACCAAGCACCCGCGTTTGCCTAAGTTCTGCCAGCGCCGCAGACAGCCGGGGCAGGTCTGCCGGGGTGATCCCCTGCTTCGCCTCTTCGCCGCTGCAATTCACTTCGAGGAGCACATCAGCCGTAAGGTTTTGCGCGACCGCCTCGGCATCCACTGCCAAAAGCAGTCGCTGGCTGTCCACAGAATGGATCAGGTGCGACAATTGCAGGGTTTTTTCCACCTTGTTGCGTTGCAAATGGCCAATCATGTGCCAGCGGGCGCCTGGGAGCGTGGCCCCCTTGCGCCAGAGTTCCTGGGGACGGTTTTCGCCCAGATCGGCAACCCCCAACGCCACCAGCTCGCTGGCCACATCGGCTTCCACGGTTTTGGTCACGGCCACCAAAGTGACCGAATTCACCGGTCTCCCGGAGCGGCCTGCTGCCTCAGCGGTGCGTTGCCGCACCTCCGCCAGCCTGCGGGCCAATTCTGTTTTGCGTGGATTCATGGTCTACATCACTTTCCTGAGAAGAGCGGATCATGGCAACTGGCAGGGTACTTTGGCAAGTTCGGGCCTTTGTAAAGTGGGATTTCTGGCGGCGGGGGGGCGAAAAAAGTGGAAACCCATGAAAAAGCGTCAAAAGCACACATTAACCCGAAAACACCGGGTCCGTCGGGCGTATTACTGGGGGGTCTTGGCGGAATGGTTGCACACTGGGTGCCTCACTACGCTAAAATACCCCTAACTGGCAGCCGCCCCTGGTGGGGCATGTCGGCTTAGGAGGTGCATCTTGAACGCTCACCACCCTCTGAAAGCAGCCCTCAGACGCCTGCGCTCCGGCAAAGCCGAAGCCGAGTCCTGTGCGGTGATCAAAACCCTTTTGGCGCGGATTCGTGCGGCTCTAACTCTCGACGAAGTGCTGATGGAGGGTTTTCCCGGCATCAAGACACTCGATGACGATCAGGCGTTGGAATACTGGACAGGTAAAGCCAGCAAGCATGGGCGTGGCAACCTGCAGGAAGATGATCTGGATGTGGGCAGCCTGGTGATGATCAAGGGCGTTGCCCCCGATACGACAGGCGACATGCCCTGGGATGCGCCCCGCACCCAGCTGGTGGGGCATTCTGCCAGGGTTTTGGCCATCCAACTGCCATTTGTGCTGCTGGAAATGGCCGACAACCGGGCTTTCTCATCCGGCCCCCTCAGCCTCGATATCCGGCTGGTGGCCCTGATGCGCTCGGGCGAAGAGTATTTCAATGCCCAGCGAGGCGTCAGCGCTGAAGGGAATGCGCCAGTAAATAAACCCGAAGTCAGCGGCTCCCTGGGGGTCAATGATTCCAGCTTGCCGCCCCTGCCATTTTGATTTTCGGGCTCGGGTTGCCGGAAAAAGCGGTTTCTGCAAGCGCAACCCGGGCTGGTTTCCCGGGTTGCGCTTTTTTTCAAGCCTGCGGCAGTCGGGGGTGGTGGGGTTTGGTACAGTCTTTCGCATGAAGAAAATCACATTCCTCACCGACGATTTTTGTGCCCTGTTTCTTGGGCTGTTCATCACCCTGCTGGCCCTGGGGACCCTGGCCCAACCCGGGTTGCAGGCCTGGGGCTGGGCTGCCTCCATCCAGGAATGGGTGAACCCGGCCCAGGCAGTCAAGCCGGTGGACCCCAAATCCACCGTGTCTCCCGCCATCAGCCTGGCAGGCACGCTGGGCTTCCTCCTGGCGGCTCTCATGGCCATCGATCTGGCTCGAGGCAACCCGGTGGGGAAAAACCTGCCGCGCCACGGGTTGGTGCTAGCTTTGGGTTATGGCTGCTTTTTGCTGGGCCACCATGGTCTTCTGGCGGTGACCGATACCAGGAAACTAGATTCCTTCGGGCTGAACTGGTCCATGGGACTGACTGGCGAGGCCGGCTATTTGCTGGCCCTGCTGGCGGGGTTGATTCTTGGTAACCTGCTGCCCATTTGGGCAAACTGGCTGCGCGCCTCGGCCAGCACCGAACTGTTTATCAAAGCTGCCATTATTCTGGTGGGAGTGAGTCTGGCCAGCAAGACCCTGGGGCAGGCGGGCCGGGCCGGCGAGCTCATCAGCCGGGGACTGGCGGCCATTGTCGAGGCCTATCTGCTGTATTGGGCACTGGTTTATCTCATGGCCCGCACCCTCTTCAAATTTCCCCGCGAATGGGCCGCCCCTTTGGCCTCGGGTATCAGCATCTGTGGAGTATCGGCTGCCATGGCGACCGGGTCGGCCATCCGGTCCCGTCCGGGTGTGCCGGTGATCGTCTCCAGCCTGGTGGTCGTTTTTTCCACCATTGAACTGCTCATCCTGCCCAGGTTTGCCCATTGGCTGTTACCCAACGAGCCGATGGTGGCCGCCGCCTGGATGGGCCTGGCCGTGAAGACCGACGGGGCCGCTACCGCTGCCGGTGCGGTGACCGAAGCGCTCTACAACCCTGGCGAGGGCAGCCTCATGCTCGCCGCCACCACGCTCATCAAGGTCTTTATCGACCTGTTTATCGGTATCTGGTGCTTTGTGCTGGCCCTGGTATGGCAAACGGCCTTCACCCCGGCCAACACTACCAGCCGGGTGCGGTGGACGGAACTTTTCAGCCGCATGCCGCTTTTTTTGATCGGTTTCTTCCTTGCTTTTGGTGGCCTCCTGGCAGCCGGTCTAACCTGGCCGGAGCTGGCCAAACCGATCAAATCTGTGGAGGCTCAGACCGAGGCTTTCCGCAAGCCGCTGTTCGCCCTGGCTTTTTTTGCCATTGGTCTGGCCACCGATTTTCGCCGTCTGTGGTCGCCGGGCCTGGGCAAACTGGTGCTGGTGTACCTGATTGCCCTGTTCGGTTTCATTCTCTGGATAGGTTTAGCTATCTCGTGGTTGTTTTTCCAGGGTGTGCCTGCTGTGGCACCGGGGGGAGGCTGATATGAATGGCACGGACAGCACTGAAAAAAGTTTCCCCGTTCCCAGCGGGGTATCGCTCCGGGATCTTCCCCATCAGGACTTGTTGCGGGAACTGGGCAATCTGCCCCACGAGCCCATGACCCGGGCTGAGTGGTGGCTGGTAGGTGGCAGCATTGTCCTGGGGTTGTTTTTGCTGGCGCTGCTGGCCTGGTGGGTCCGGGGCAGCTAGCCAGCTTTTTGGCTGGAAAAAGCTGGCCGATTTCCTAACATTAGACTATAGGCCTACCTTCTTCGACAGGTGGCCAAGTGGGAGTTGCCATGCGGATTGGCTTGTTTGGGGGTTCGTTTGATCCTGTTCATCAGGGGCACCTGGTAGCCGCCCAGCAGGCCCTTGGCCAAGCCTGCCTGGATGAACTCTGGTTCCTTCCCGCCGCATCTCCACCCCATAAGGCTGGTCAGTCGCGTGTACCGTTCCAGGCCAGGCTCGACATGCTGAATCTGGCCCTTGCCGGACATCCGCGGATGCGGGTCAATACCCTCGAGTCTGAACTGCCCACCCCCAATTTTACTGTCAATACCCTACGCGAACTGGCGCGCCGTCACCCGGAGCACACATGGAGCTTCCTCCTGGGGGGGGACATGCTCGCAGACCTGCCCACCTGGCGGGAGCCGGTCGCTTTGGTGGAAATGGCCGATTTGGTGGTGATGCCCCGGCCGGAAATTCCGGTTATCACTGAGTCCGACCTAGCGGCGAGACTGGGTTGCCCGGTCCGCTTGCTAGTGCTGGATGGGCCCAGGCTGGAGATATCGAGTCGCTGGATCCGGGGTCAGGTCCGGTCTGGTGGCAGTATTCGCTACCTGATGCCGCGGGCGCCGGAGAAATATATTCAGGAGCACATGCTGTACGGGGCGCCACCTGAGGCAGCCACGGATAGCCCGTCTGACAAGCAAGGTGAAACCCTCGCATGAATGCCATGCTGACCCCTGTGAATTCCTCGATAGGCAAAAAGGCCCTGGTGGGCGTGACTGGCATGCTGCTGGTCCTTTTTGTGCTGGGCCATCTCACGGGCAACCTGCTTGTCTTTGCCGGCCGCAATGCCATCAACGAGTATGCGCATTTCCTGCACGAAATGGGTCATGGCGTGCTGATCTGGGTGGTCCGTCTGGGGCTTCTCGGTGTGTTTGTGGCTCATCTTGCCCTTGCCATCCTGCTGCGGTTCGAGAATCGCCGGGCCCGGCCGGTGCGCTATGCCCACGAAGATACGGTCCAGGCCACCTGGGCCAGCCGAAACATGCTGCTCACCGGCTTGGTAATGCTGTTTTTCGTGCTGTATCACCTGGCCCATTTTACCCTGGGCTGGACTAGCCCTGTCACTTTCAAGGGAGCTTTTCCGCTGCATGGCCCCGATCAACTGCCGGATGTCTACCGCATGGTGGTGCTGGGTTTCCAGAACCCGGTGGTGGCTGGGCTGTATCTGGTGGCCCAACTGTTCCTCTGTCTGCACTTATGGCACGGCGCCGGAAGCTGGACCCAGACCCTGGGCCTCAATCGGGGCAAATTACGCGGCTTCACCAGCCTGATCGGCCCGGTGGTCGCCCTGGTGGTGCTGGTTGGCAATAGCCTGATTGTTTTGGCCTGCCTGCTGGGCATTGTGTCGGTCTGACCGATGGGCCCATCCCCGGCAGCAAGCGCGGCCTGGTTCATTTGACCTCGAACGGAAACAAGGGAGTGCATTCATGACCGTGGAAGCGCCAGCCAAGCCGGCCGGAATCCATCCAGCCAACGGCATCGCCAACGGTGCGGTGCCTGCCGTCGGTCTCGACGCCCGCATCCCCTCGGGGCCCCTGCCCGAAAAATGGACCCGCTTCAAAGCGGATATGAAGCTCGTCAATCCCACCAACAAACGGAAGTTTCGCATCCTGGTGGTGGGTACTGGCCTGGCGGGTGGGGCTGCCGCCGCCAGCCTGGCTGAACTCGGTTACGAGGTGGACAGCTTCTGTTACCAGGATTCGGCCCGCCGCGCGCATTCCATCGCCGCGCAGGGTGGCATCAACGCCGCCAAAAACTATCAGAATGATGGCGATAGTGTCTGGCGGCTGTTTTACGACACCATCAAGGGAGGAGACTTCCGCGCCCGCGAGGGGAATGTGCATCGCCTCGCCGAGGTGAGCCGCAACATCATCGACCAGTGCGTGGCCCAGGGTGTGCCCTTTGCCCGCGAATACGGTGGCCAGCTCGACAACCGCAGCTTCGGCGGCGCCCAGGTCTCCCGCACCTTTTACTGCCGCGGCCAGACCGGCCAGCAACTCACTCTGGGTGCCTACCAGGCTTTGAGCCGGCAGATCCATGCCGGCCGGGTGCGCATGCATTCCCGCTGTGTTTTTCAAGACCTGGTGATCATCGACGGCAAGGCCCGCGGCATCATCACCCGCGATCTGGTCACTGGCAAGCTCGAGCGACACACTGCTGATGTGGTGGTGCTGGCCACCGGTGGCTATGGTCCGGTCTTCTACCTTTCCACCAACGCCATGGGCTGCAATGTCAGCGCCACCTACCGGGCGCACAAGCGTGGCGCCTACTTCGCCAACCCCTGCTACACCCAGATCCACCCGACCTGCATCCCGGTGAGCGGCGACCATCAGAGCAAGCTGACCCTGATGAGCGAGTCGCTCCGCAACGATGGCCGTATCTGGGTGCCGGTGAAGCAGAGTGACAAGCGCAAGCCGGATGCCATCCCCGATTCCGAGCGGGACTATTTTCTGGAGCGCAAATATCCCAGTTTTGGCAATCTGGCCCCTCGTGACATCTCCAGCCGCGCCGCCAAGGAGGCCTGTGATGATGGCCGTGGCGTTGGGGAAAGCGGTCTGGCCGTCTACCTCGATTTCCGCGACGCCATCAGCCGCCTGGGCCGCGACACCATCGCCAAGCGCTATGGCAACCTCTTCGACATGTATGCCCATATCACGGCGGAGGACCCATACCGTTCGCCCATGCGCATCTATCCGGCAGTGCATTACTGCATGGGTGGCCTGTGGGTGGATTACCACCTGATGAGCAACATCCCCGGCCTGTTCGTGCTGGGCGAGGCCAACTTCTCCGACCATGGCGCCAACCGTCTGGGCGCCAGCGCCCTGATGCAGGGCCTGGCCGATGGTTATTTTGTGGCTCCCTACACCATCACCAACTACCTCGCCTCCACCGCCATGCAGCCGGTGAAGGCCGATCACGAAGCTTTCCGCGAGGCGGAATCCACTTCCGCATCGCGCATTGCCCGCCTGCTGGGAGTGAAGGGAAAAAAGAGCCCCAACCAGTATCACCGCGAACTGGGCCGGATTATCTGGGATCACTGCGGCATGGCCCGTTCCAGGGAAGGGCTCGAAAAGGCCCTCAGGCTCATCCCCGCACTGCGGCAGGAGTTCTGGGAGAATGTCAGCGTGCCGGGGACTGGCGAATCGTTCAACCAGGGCCTCGACCACGCCCTGCGCGTCGCCGATTTCATGGAGTTTGGCGAGCTGATGTGCGTCGATGCCTTGCAGCGTCAGGAATCGTGCGGTGCCCATTTCCGGGTCGAACACCAGTACGATGATGGGGAAGCCAGGCGTGACGATGCTCATTACTCCTATGTTTCCGCCTGGGAGCATCAGGGCGAGGGCAAGGCCCCCAGGCTCAACGCCGAACCGCTCAGCTATGAGGCCGTCCATCTGGCAGTGAGGAGCTACAAATGACCATGAACTTCACCCTGCATGTCTGGCGCCAGAAAGACCAGAATTCACCTGGGCGCATGGAAGCCATTCCGGCCAAGGGTATCTCGCCCGACATGTCGTTCCTGGAAATGCTCGACATCGTCAACGATGGGCTGGTGGCCAACGCCAGGTCGCCCATCGCTTTCGATCACGATTGCCGCGAGGGCATCTGCGGGTCATGCAGCCTGATGATCAATGGCAAGGCGCACGGCCCGACCCGTGGCACCACCTGCCAGACCTACATGCGTCACTTCAAGGATGGCGAGGCCATTTATATCGAGCCCTGGCGCGCTTTGGCTTTTCCGGTGGTTTGCGACCTGGTGGTGGATCGCGGCGCCTTCGATCGCATCATCCAGGCAGGGGGTTATGTCTCGGTCAACACTGGTGGCGCCGTCGATGGCAACACGCTGCCAATTGGCCGGGAGATTGCCGAAAAGGCCATGGATGCGTCGGCCTGTATCGGTTGTGGAGCCTGCGTGGCGGCCTGCAAGAATGCTTCGGCCATGCTTTTTGTCGCTGCCAAGGTGGCACACCTGGGCCTGCTGCCCCAGGGCCAACCCGAGCGCTCCAGCCGTGCCCTGGCCATGGTGGGTCGCATGGACGCCGAGGGCTTTGGCAACTGCACCAACCAGTATGAATGCGAGGCGGTTTGTCCCAAGGAGATCTCGGCCGACTGGATCAGCCGACTGAACCGCGACTATCTCCTTTCCGCCGCTTCCCCCGGGGAGTGACCGTGCCAGACACCACCGTCACGGTCGCCCTGGCCGATCGTTCCTACCCTATCCGTATCGGTCGGGGTTCTGGCGATTTACCGACATTTCTGGGTTCACTGGTTCCGGGGCGTCTGGCCCTGTTGGCGCACGATGAACGGCTTGCCAGTCAAGCCGGAACCGTGGGAGAGCGACTGACGCAGGCCGGCTGGCGGGTGGGATTTCACCCGGTCCCCTCCGGAGAATCCTCGAAAAGCGCCGCCCATCTGCAAGCCCTGTGGACCGTCCTGGCCGCCCTGCCGGCCGACCGTTCCACCGCCCTGATTGCCCTGGGTGGGGGAGTGGTGGGCGACCTGGCCGGCTTCGCGGCTGCCAGCTTTAACCGTGGTCTGCCATTGGTGATGATCCCTACAACGCTGCTCTCGATGGTGGATAGCTCGGTGGGTGGCAAGACCGGCATCAACCTGCCCGAGGGCAAAAACCTGGTGGGTGCCTTCCACCAGCCAGCCGGTGTCTGGATTGACCTCGAACACCTGGCGACGCTGCCAGCCCGCGAGGCCGCCAGTGGTCTCGCCGAGGTGGTGAAATATGGCATCATTCTCGACCCTGCCATCCTCACCACCCTGGAGGAGCATGCTGACATGTTGCGGGCCAATCTGGCCGGATGCCCGGCGACCGCACAGTTGGTAGCGCGGTCGTGCGAGCTGAAAGCGGCGGTGGTGCGCGACGATGAACGCGAAACCACCGGCTTGCGCGCCATCCTCAACTATGGACACACCTTTGCCCACGCTTTTGAGACGGTGCTGGGCTACGGTGCCTGGCTGCATGGGGAAGCGGTCTCGGCAGGCATGGTCTGCGCCGCCGAACTGGCCCACCGCATCGGTTATCTGGAAGAAGACTTTCGCGTCCGGCAGATCGCACTTCTCGATCGCCTGGGCTTGCCGACCCGGGTGCCCAGGGGGCCCGTGGAGCCGCTGCTGGCAGTGATGCGGCGCGACAAGAAAAACCTGGGCGGGGCGATGCGGTTTGTGCTTCCCAAAAAAGCCGGGCTGGTCGAATTGGTGAGCACGGTTCCGGAGGCCAGGGCGGCCGAGGTGCTAAAGGATTTGATGGGTTGAGGCTGTCCCCAACCATTCAAAAAGGCAGCGTTTCGTGCATCGGAAGGATGGAAGGGGACTAATGTCAAAAAGTTTAGCAGGGAGCTGGAAATCGCTGGCTGCCTGGCTTCTGGGGACGACTTATTCTCTTTTTGCGGGGCATTCCTGCTGCCTGGCCGAAATGGTATTTACCCATCCGGGTGGTACTCATAACCAGGCAGATCTCGATTTTGTCAAAGCCAGGATAGCGGCCGGAGAACAGCCCTGGACGGGCATTTTCAATCGTCTGCGCCTGTTGGCTACCCCGCTTGCCAGGGCCACAGTTCCCAGTGACGAGAATGGTCAGAAGGAAGAGGGGAAAAAGGCCTATGCCAACGCCCTTGCCTGGTGTTACACCGGCAACGATGCGTATGCGGAAAACGCCATTGGCATCCTGAATCTGTGGGGGAGAACATTCAAAGGATACGACCCGGTTGCTGGTCAAAACCTGTTGCAAGGTGGCTGGATCGGGGCCCTGCTGGGCCCGGCAGCCGAACTTGTGCGCGGGTATTCCGGCTGGCAGCCTGGCGACAGGGCCATGGTGCAAGCCATGTTCAAGAAGTCTTTTTATCCGGTTTTGAACACCATGAGCACCTGGAATGGCAATGTCGACCTGACCCAGATTGACGCCATGCTGAACATTGCTGTTTTTTGCGACGACGAGAAAGAGTTCAAGCTGGGTATCCAGAGGCTGAAATCACGAACCCGTGCCTATTTTTATCTGGTCACAGATGGCCCGCTCCCGGACAGGCAGTTGTGGTTCAATCCGGAAAAATGGGTCAATGGCCTGACCCAGGAGACCTGCCGTGACAACGGCCACCACGCGCAATTCGCCATGGCATCGGCATTCCATGCTCTGGAAGTTGCCTGGAACCAGGGAGTTGACATCTACGGTGACAACGCCGAACGGTACACGGCGGCGCTGGAGTTGCTGGCGACGCAACTGCGGACAGGTGACATGCAGGGAACCTGCTCCGCAAACAAGGCCACCGGAAGTCTTTTAGCTACATGGGAGGTCGGCTACAACCACTATCACAACCGTAAAGGATACAAGCTGCCGAATACGCGGCAGCTCCTCGATGGCAAGATCCGGCCCCATGGACAATCGGAATGGAATATCTTTTACGAGACTTTAACGCACAATCTGGACGGTAACGGCAAGGTGCAGCTACCCAGGCGCTAGGGATTAGTCCCCATATGGTGCTGCGTAAATAATTGTTTCCTAACCGTTATTCTGGGAAATGGAACCATTGGGCCCATCAGAGGCAGGCACCCAAAAATTGCCCCGGTATTAGCTGAAATAATCCTGGCACTGCTGCCAGGCGCGGTATTCTGAGGTTAAAGGTTGTCTCATACGTTCATGGCAAACGGCACCCTCAGTCCAGGTGCCCGCATCCGGCACCCGGGGCGGTTTGGGGTGCCTGATGGGAAGTGGGGCTTAGCTGGCCAGGGCTTCCAGGGTGTCCCACAGGCGGTGTATTTCGGTGGTGGTGTTGTAATGAACGGCGCCCACCCGCAGGAAACCGCCGTCTTTTTCCACTCCCAGCGCCTCGGTCACTGGCAGGGCATAAAAGTTCCCGGCGTAGGCGCATATTCCCTGGTTGGCCAATCCCTGGACGGCGTCATGGGGCGATATCGGTCCCCGCAGGGCAAAAGTGGCAACCCGCTGCCCAGGATCGGCATTCTGGACCCCGGTCAGTTGCCAGGCCTTCTGGCGCCCAAGACGCTCCATGAAAAGACCCATCAGCCGGGTTTCGTGACAGGATATCCGCCGATAGGCGTCCTGGAATTGCCCCCGGGGAGACAGGCCTTCTCCAAGGCTGCGCACATAGCGCAGTGCCGCGCTCACCCCGGCGATACTTTCATGATTCTGGGTTCCTGTCATCCAGCGGACCGGCAGTTCATCAGAGGCCGGACGCACCTTGGCTGGCTGCAAGGCTTCCAGCACACTCCTTTTGCCAGCCATCAGGCCCACATGGGGCCCAAAAAACTTGTATGCCGAGCAGAAAAACAGATCAACATCCCAGGCGTCCACATCTGGCAGCAGGTGGGGGGCGTAATGCGTTCCATCGACAATCACCAGGGCCTTCGTTGTGCGGGCAACCCGTACCAGTTCAGCGACCGGAGTGAGGGAGCCGAGAGCGTTGCTGGCGCTGGTGAAGGCGATCACCCGGGTTTTGGCGCCGATGGCCCGCTCAAGATCTTGCGGTCTGAGGGTCATGGTGGTCCGGCAAAAATCCACCCGTTTGACGGTTGCCCCGGAACGGTTGGCCGCATGGACCCACGGTGCCACATTGGCGTCATGATCCAGGTTTGAAACCACCACCTCATCACCCGGCCCCAGGGTGGGCACCAGGGCATCGGCGGCATGAAAAGCCAGCGAAGTCATGTTCTGGCCGAAAACAATCCGGTCGGCCCCATCCACGCCAAGGAATGTTGCTGCATCCTCACCCGCCTGGGCCATGATGGCTTCCGCCGCCAGGCTGGTGGCGAACGGGGCACCGCGATTGGCGCTGGCATGGAGGATGGCATGCGCAATCGCATTGGCGACTGAAACCGGAACCTGCGTGCCACCAGGCCCATCCAGGTAGAGCCATGGGCGATCCCCCGGCCCCTGCAGGCTCAAAGCTGGAAAACTGGACCGGATTTTTTCCGTATCCAGCGGGTTTTGCTCATGCATCGGGTTCATGGGGCACCATTTTTCCTAAATGCGGCAGGAAGTCGAGCCTTCCTTCTCTTGGTATATGCCCAACGAAAAAAGGAAGCCAGCAAAGTGTGCCTGAATGGTCAGAAACCAGGGTATTACCCCTTCCCTGAGGTAAAGCACTCTCCTCCCCACCCTGCTTTCCGCAAAGCGCCAACCCTGTGACAGCCCGGGGGCTGACCGGTCGGGTATCCCGTGGTTGAGTGCGGCTGCGCCCTCGGGTAATATCCAGTTGACGCTATTGGTCGCCTGAATGGGCCAGACATGCTGGTACAGGCATCCCTACCCTCAAGAATTATCAGGAAACGCGTGTCATGAAGCTCGGAATGAATATGCTCCTCTGGGGTTCCCATATCACCTCGGCGCACTATCCCATCTTTGAAAAGATCAAGGCTGCCGGCTTCGATGGCGTCGAGGTGCCGCTTTTCGAGGGGGATGTGGCTCACTTCACCACTATCGGCAAGGAATTGGCCAGGCAAGGGCTCGGGGTGACCACCGTCACTTGCCTGGGGCCGGAAAGCAATCCCATTTCGCCGGATGCCGCTGTGCGTCAGGCGGGCCTGGAACGGATCCAGTGGGCGCTCGATTGCACCGCTTCGATGAATGGCGAACTGCTGGCGGGGCCTTTCCACTCTGCCCTGGGTGTTTTTTCAGGCAATGGTCCCACCACCGATGAGCTGAAGCACGGGGTGGAAGTGCTGCGCAAGGCGGCTGACCACGCCGAGAAAACCAGGGTTCGTCTGGCCATCGAGTACCTCAACCGTTTTGAATGCTATTTTGTCACCACCGCCAAAGGGATGGCCGCGCTGGTCGACGCCGTCAACCACCCCTGGTTCCGCTGCATGTACGATACTTTCCATGCGCATATCGAAGAAAAGAGCCAGGGTGACGCCATTGCCACGCTAGGCGACCGGTTTATCCATGTGCATCTCAGCGAGAATGACCGTGGTACTCCCGGCACCGGGCAGGTGCGCTGGGAAGAGACTTTCAAGGCTTTGCATGCGCGCGATTACGATGGATGGCTCACTATCGAGGCCTTTGGGAGGGCTTTACCCGAGTTGGCCGCGGCCACCAAGGTATGGCGCGATCTCTTCCCCACGGCTGATGAGGTTTTTCAGCGGGGCGGCCAGTTCATTCGTTCGCACTGGAAATCAAGCCGGAGTTGATTCCAGGGCCGGGGCGGAGTCGTTCCCATGCTGCTTGTTGCGGGTTGGTTGCTGGTGGCCTGGCTGCCGGGTGAAGAAAACCCGGCGGCTGATCCTTTGCTGGATAAACCACGGGCAGCCTTCACTCAGGCGGTGGAAAAAGCGCGTCGGGAACTGCTCGAGCAGATTTCCCGGCGTCTCGATATGGCCCGCTCCAAAGGCGATCGCAATCAGGTGAAACGCCTCAAGGACGACCAGGAGGCGCTCAAGCTTCATCTGGCGCCGCACCTTAGCTTTCCGACGCCTGCCCACGAAGCCGCCCTGGATCGTGCGGGCAAGGGTGTGCAGTCTGAGTACACCCGGATTATTCGCAAAAACACCATGGAAAAGCGTGATGATCGTGCCGAATTTGCTGAAAAAGAGCTGAAAAAACTGCTCGCCTCCATTCTGCCGCAGCCCAAGGACGAAAAGGCTCCGGCTGATCCACCGCTGGCGGAGGCGAATCGGCCCTGGTCTTCGCTGCTGCACGGCAGTTCCATGCGCTACCTGCTCCGTGAGGGGGGCACCTCGACCGCCCCGGGTATCGCCCTGGCTGCCAACCTGGATACTGACGGGCACTGGCAGGTCCAGACCCTCTCGCCCGGCCTGGTGCGGCTGCTGCATCGCAAAACCGGAAAATTTCTTACCCCGGCGGTAGTCTCGGCCCAGCCGGGGACCGCTGTGGTGCTGAAGGCACCCATGAAAACTGAAGGCCACCAGGCCTGGCAAGTGGTGCAGGCCGACCGTGGCCAGGTGCGACTGATCCACCAGCGAACCGGCCGGCCACTCACCGCGGCAGAAAATGGCGTGGTCCTCGGCGACCTGGCCAAGCCCGGCGCGGAAATAGTATGGAAAATTACCCCTTTGAAGTAACCCCGGGAGTGTGCAGTGGTAACCCTCGTTTCAGTTGCGCTGTTATCGATGTCTTTGGGCCAGCCTCTTGTCAGCATTCCTTCCCCCGAAGCTGTTGATGCCGCCTGGAAGCGGGTCCGCGAGGCCGAGGCACCCTTTGCCGGCAAGGTATTGAATGACCGCCTGGTAGTTCACTGGCTCGATTCCAGCCGCCTCTGGTACCGTGCCACCAGGCCCGATGGGGTGGAGTATGTGTTGGCCAACGCCGCCAAGGGGACGCGGGGGCCGGCGTTTGACCATGGTAAACTGGCAACCCTGCTGAGCCAGGCCACCGGAAAACCAGCCGATCCGGCCAGGCTGCGACTGGAAGGGTTGGAATTCAGCGGCAATGACCAGTTGATGGGCCTGACCCTGGAAGGGAAGCGGTACACCCTGACCGACGGGGCCTGGAAGCAGGCAGTTGGCAATGCCAGCAATAAAAAAGCGGGTGAGCGATTGCAACCGGTCCCTGGCCGGGCTCGCAGCGGCGCCTCCGATGCCGATACCAGCATCAGTTTCGATAACCAGACGAAGGAGCCGGTGGAGATCTTCTGGGTCGACTCCGAGGGGGGCCGCAAGTCTTACGGCAAGCTGGCGCCGGGCAAGGTCGTGGAACAGCATACTTTTGCCAGTCATGTCTGGTCGATCCGCCAGGGGTCCAGGGACCTGGGTTCCTTCCGCGCCACGGCGCTGCCGGGCAGGGTGGTCATTGATGGCGTCCCCGCGCCCGCGCGGGTCGGGGGCAACAACGCATCGGGTCGCCGGCCGGCTGCCCCCGCCGATGGCAAGGTGTTTGCCCGTGACCACAACCTGTTTTTGAAGGGGGAGGACGGAACAGAAAAGCCGCTCACCACCGATGGTACCGCCACAGATGGGTACCGGGGAGCGGTCCATGTCGCTCCGGATGGCCGACACGCCATCGCCATGCGCACCCTGGCCGGCGACACCCGCAAACTCACCCTGGTTGAGTCATCCCCCCGGGATCAGTTGCAGCCGCGTATCCTGACGGTGGATTACCCCAAGCCGGGCGATGCCATCAACAGGGATATGCCGCATCTTTTCAATCTGCAGGACCAGCGGGAGATTCCCCTCGACCAGACGCCATGGGAAAATCCCTGGAGCAACGATCGGCCGCAGTGGTCTCCTGATAGCACCAGGTTCTGGTTTTTGCACAATCGCCGTGGTCATCAGGTGTTGCGCCTGATCGAGATTGAGGCGGCCACCGGCAAGAGTCGCCGGGTGGTGGAGGAGAAATCATCCACTTTCATCGACTATGCCCACAAGACCTGGCTGCGCATACTGCCGGGGAAAAACCGTGTGGTGTGGATGAGTGAGCGTTCGGGCAACAACCACCTGCACCAGTTCGAGATTTCCACCGGCAAGGAGTTGGCGCCTGTCACCCGGGGTAACTGGGTGGTCCGCGAGGTGGAAAAAATGGATGAAGCCACCGGTGTTTTTCGCCTGAAGGTGGGCGGTATCCATGCCGGCCAGGATCCTTATCATGTTCATTTTGCAACGGCATCGCTGGATGGCGGTGAGCCGACCATTCTCACCGACGGAGACGGCACCCACGAGGTGGAGGATGGCCCCGGGGGCCAATACATGGTCGCCCGCCACAGCCGGGTGGATCTGCCAACGCGAACTGAACTGCGTGACGCGAAGACCGGCAAGCTCGTGGTGGTGCTTGAGCGCAATGATACCGGTGCCTTGCAAAAGGCCGGCTGGCGGGCGCCGGAGCGTTTTGTTTCACCTGCACGCGATGGGAAAACGCCCATTTTTGGTGTTATCTATAAGCCCCTGAACTTTGATCCGGCCCGGAAATATCCGGTCATCGAGTACATCTATGCCGGCCCGCAGGATGCCTTTGTCCCCAAAGGGTTCCGCCTGATGCACAACGCCCAGCGGATGGCAGAGATTGGTGCGATTGTCGTGCAGATCGACGGTATGGGCACCAGCCGTCGATCCAAGGCCTTTCACGATGTCTGCAGTAAAAACCTTGCCGATGCCGGCTTCCCGGATCGCAAGTTGTGGATACGGGCTGCGGCGGCTACTCGCCCGTATATGGACCTTGGGCGCGTGGGAATTTATGGCGGCTCGGCCGGCGGCCAGAATGCGCTGCGGGCGCTGCTGTCGCACAGCGATTTCTACCATGCCGCCGCCGCTGATTGCGGTTGCCACGACAACCGGATCGACAAGATCTGGTGGAACGAACTCTGGATGGGCTGGCCCATTGGCCCCCATTACGAGGCTCAGGCTGCACAAACCGATGCGGCCAGGCTGAAGGGGAAACTGCTGCTCACTGTGGGTGAGGTGGATCGCAATGTGGATCCGGCCTGCACGCTGCGGGTGGTAAAGGCCCTGATCGAGGCGGGCAAGACTTTTGAGTACCTGGTGCTGCCAGGCCTGGGCCATGGAGCCGGTGAAAGCCCGTTTGCCGCCCGCGAGCGGGTGCGCTTTTTCATGGAAAGTCTGGACACGGCGCGTTGAATCCGGTTATGCCAGAGCTTTTTTGTGGACCTGGATGGGAATGAAGGGGTTTCGATGGCGCGGCGCGATGGAAAAACAGTTTTGTTTCTGTGTACCGGCAACTACTACCGTAGCCGGTTCGCGGAAATTCTCTTCAACTCGGTGGCCATCCGGATGGGCCTTCCCTGGCAGGGTGACTCCCGGGCACTTGCCCTGGAGCGGGGGGTCGACAACATCGGCCCCATGGCAAAGGAAGCTGTCCAGGTGCTGGGGAGTCTGGGCGTGCGCGCTCCGGATGCCATGGCGCGCATGCCGAAGCAGGTGCTGCCTGGTGATCTGGAGCAAGCAACCCGGATTGTGGCTCTGAAGCAAACGGAGCATCAACCGCTGTTGCTGGAACGCTTTCCCGACTGGGCGGGGTCGGTGGAGTTTTGGCATGTGGACGATGCCCCTGGGGTTTTGGGGTTGATCGAGGGTGAAGTGATGGGGCTGGTAGCGCGCATTATGGGCGGTGGCGAGCGTCCGGCGGGCTCCGGGGCAGCAAGCCCCGTAACACGATCCCCAATATCTCCAGTGGCCAAGCCGCCGAAGCCCATACTCCTCAAAGTTGGCCGGGAAACTGCGGGCCGCCGGGGAAAAGGGGTGACGACTGTCTTCGATACCCCGCTGAATGAGGACAAATTGAAGGATCTTGCCGCCACCCTGAAGCAGCGTTGTGGCACAGGGGGCACAGTCAAGGACGGGAGGATCGAAATCCAGGGCGACCAGCGTGAACGGATTGTGGCCGAGCTGGAAAAACTGGGCTACCAGGTGAAACGGGTTGGTGGCTGAATTCACGACTATTCAAGCCCGGCCAGATCCTGCTGCCCGGCACTATTTTGCCGCACCCCAACCGGGAAGCAACCAACCCGGGAACCCGGTCCATGGCGAACCATGGCAGTCAAGGGAGGGGCGCCAAAACGGTGGTTGGCTACCCCCCTGATACTACCTTAATTGGCGCCGGGAGGTGGACCCTTGCTGGCTTCGCCCGCCTGCTTGTCAAGAAATTGCTGAAACGACCGCTTCATGGTGTTGAGAAACGGGGCAACCTGCTGAGCCGACATGAATACCCGCGATGACACCACACTGCGCGGATAAAAAGTTGCCAAAAAGTCGAAAACAAAGTCGCTGGGACTGTGGGTGATCATCACCGCGTTGCTATAAACACCACCCAGCATATCATCAGGCAGCTTGAGCTGGCTATAAAGTTCGTCGATAGGGGTCGGCTTGGCACCGGGTGGCGGGGTGGGTAACGCCTTGGGTGGGCCGAATTTCTGGTCATACATGCCGACATTTTCGTCGAGCGCACGGATGAAACTGGCCAGCGTTTGCGGGTTCATGACCACCCGGGTGGCCACCTTGGGTGGTTGCACCATCTGCTGCAGGAAATCGAGGATGAATTCGTTAGGCCCGTTGAGCAGCAGCACGCCTGAGGCATGCACCCCGGGTGAGACCTTGTCGGGCACCCGGGCACTGACTTGCGAGAACTGCAGATCTTGCGTGATGGTTTCAGGGTGTTTCGGATCCCTGGGCTGCTCGGGCTTGCTGTCGCTCATGTCTACACCTGTGTTCCGTGGACAATCAACCGGGCGAAGCCGGAGTTCCTGACATTGTAGGAGATCGCTAAAATTCATCCTGCTTTTGTCATGCGGGCATCTATTTCACCGGCTTGTCAAGCACTTCGAGTTCCAGCTTGCGGAAGCGCACCTCCAGCGGGCCCCCGGAATGGATTTGCAGGCCCACCACGCCTTTGCGGGAGATTTTTTCATCGTTCAGGTCCACGCAGAGCTGGCCATTGATCCAGGTGCGCACGCGTGGGCCCACCGCCTCGACCACATAGTCGTTCCACTCGCCGGGCTTCACATGTTTCTCGCCTGAGTCCTTCCAAAGCAGGCCGCGGCCGCTCTCCTCGTAGAGTTTTCCCCACCAGCCCTTGCCGGCATCGGCCTGCGGGCCACGCATCTCGCCATCGGCAAGAGGTTCGCTGCGGAACTGGATGCCGCTGTTCTCTTCATTGGGGGTGAGCTTTATTTGTAGTTTCAGGCGGAAATCACGCACTTCGGTGTCCGACTTCAGGAAGCTGTTGCGCTTGATGCCGGGCGATTTGCCGACAATCTCGCCTCCCTGCTCCACCCTCCAGAGCTTCTCGTCGCCGCTCCATCCGGCCAGATCCTTGCCATTGAAAAATGCCTTGGCAGTCTCCACCGTGGCCAGCACCGGGGTCTGGGAGGGGTGACGCAGATAAGCCAGCAGATCGCGTACCTGCCGGGTGTCGAGGTTGGCGCACAGGTTGTCGGGCATCATCGACAGATCAGACGATTTGCGGTCCTCGATGTCAGCCTTGGCCAGGGTGAGCGTCTCGTTGGCGGAGATTACGGTCAGTGTGGCGGTATTTTCGTCGCGGATCAGTCCGGTGATGAACCGGCCATTCTTCAGCTCTACCACAGTGGCGGCGTATTCTTTGGGGATCACCGCCGAAGGGTCAAGGATGTTTTCCAGCAAATAATCCAGGCTGGCCCGGTTGCTACCCGTCAGGTCAGGCCCCACCTTGCCGCCGGTTCCGTACAGTGTGTGGCATTGGGCGCATACCTTCTGATATTGCGCCCGACCGTGGGCCAGGTCGACTTCGCCAGGCGCGGAAACCGACCGACGAGCCTGCGCAATCTTTTGCAGCCGATCGGCCGGGGTGGCACGGATGGCACCCCAAGCTTTGGTGATCCGTTCCCGCAGCGCCGCATCACCGACGGTATGCAACTGCCTGACAGTCTCGGCAGGGACATCAGTGGTTTGCATCTGGTTTTTTTCTATGGCCCCCAACAATTCCACGGCCCAGGCCGGGCGGGCGGCCAAGGTGGCTACCACCTCGCGGCGGGCTGGCGCATCGAGTTTGCCCCAGGCTGCCAGCAGGCGTTTTGGCACCTCGGGATTGGCTGTTGAGGCCAGGGCGCGGATGGCAGCCAGCCGTACCTCCGGTGGGGCACTGCCGGTATCGACCACCTTCAGGGCCACCATCGCCAGGGGCGGATGGGCAGCGGCGCGCAAGGCATCCAGTGCCTGCAACCGGGCCTGTGGGGTGGCGGTGATGTCGGCAGCTATGGATGTGAGCTTGTCCAGCGCGCGCTTGTCGCCAAACTGCGTTGCCAAAGACAAGGCCCGGTCCCGGGTGATCTCTTCCTTGCTGGCCAGGGCAGCATCCAGAGCCTGGTCCCACCCAGCCGGGGCGGACAGCCCCTTGCGGCCGCGCAGGCCAATGGCCATGCCATCGATCATCGCTGTCAGTTTGCCACCGGCGGCCGGCAAAGCCGCCGCAAGGGCATCGAGCGCGGGGCTGGTGGCCTCACTGGCCAGCCGGCGGGCGACAAAGGCAGGCAACGGATCGTATGAGGTGGCTGCAAGTTTCAAGGCGCGGGCCGGGTCAGACACCACCAGGGGTTCCAGGGCATACCACAGCAGCAGGGGCAGGTTGAAATCAGTGGCGTCTTCGCCATGCATGGCCAACGGTTCCACCAGGGCCCAGCGCACGGCAGGTTCCTCACGGTTGGCCAGGCTGGCCAGTTCGCGGCGGACTACGGGTGATGAATCAGTTTTGGCTAGCCCCGCCAGCCGGGGCAAAAGCGATTCGGGCACACCTTCCTCGGTGGCCAGGCGGATTGCCCAACCCCGCACATGCGGGTCATTGTCAGCCAGCAGTTTGTCCAGCGTGGCAGGCTCGAAACCACCGGTGGAGTGCAGGGCCCAGACCCCCCGCAGGCGTTTGAGGGGATCGGCATGGGTGGTGGCCAGTTCGGCCAGCCTGGCGCGCACCGTCGGGCCTGGCTGGCGCTCAGCCAGCAGGCGGCGGGCATGACGCACGAACCAGTCGTTATTGTGGGTCTGGTAGCCAACCAGCTCGCTGTCGCTGGCCTTGGCCAGATCGACCAAAACCCTGGGAGTGTTTTTATAGCTGATCTTGTAAACCCGGCCATTGGACCGATCGAAGGCGTTGACATCGCCAGAGTGGCAGGCCTGCTTGTCGTACCAGTCGATGAGATAGACATTGCCATCCGGCCCGTAACGGAAGTTGATGAAGCGGGCCCAGGCGTCGTTGGCCATCAGGAAATCGGGACGGTGGGAGGCGATATACCCCGACCCCTTGGGGACCAACTGCTCGACATTGAGGCGGCGCCCATGGATGATGCCCAAAAAGAACTGGTTGTTGTACACAGCGGGCCATGCACCCCCCTGGTAGATCATGGTGCCGCAGTGGGCATGGCCGCCGCCGGCGCTGTCGGACTTGTTGTTGCCGCTGTGAGGGGTGGCACCCACATAGTGGAGGTGATCGGCGATGGTGCCAATATCGGCGTAAGTGTTGGGGTTGAAATGGCTCCCAGCCTGACGCATGTAACGGGCGCCAGGGATCATGTGGAAGGCGTGGGGTATGACGCAAGCTTCGATGATGGCTTCGCCGTGTTGGTCAAAGTCGAGCCCCCAGGGGTTGGAGGTGCCATGCGCCACCACTTCAAACACTTTACGGGTGGGGTGATACCGCCAAAGGCCGGCATTGATCGGCACCCGCTCGCTTGCCGGGGTGCCCGGCTTGCCCACCCGGCTATGGGTGAAAATGCCGTGGCAACCCCATAGCCAGCCATCAGGCCCCCAGATGAAGGTGTTGAGGGTCTCGTGAGTATCCTGCAGACCCCAGCCATCAAGAATTACCCGGGGTTCGCCGGCGGGTTTGTCACCCGTGGCATCGAGAGGGACAAAAAGCAGTTCCGGTGCGGCACCGATCCAGACCCCTCCGTGGCCCACTTCCATGCCGCTGATCAGGTTGAGTTTTTCCAGGAAAACCGTGCGTTTGTCCATGGTGCCGTCACCATCGGAGTCTTCCAGGATCAAAATGCGGTCGAGCCCCTTGCCTGGGGCCCGCTTCTGGGGGTAGCTGTGTGCTTCGGCTATCCAGACCCGGCCGCGATCATCGAGCGCCATGGCCACGGGCTGGTTCACATCCGGCTCACCGGCGAACAGCTGCACCGAAAAGCCCTCGGGCACCGTCATTGCCCTGGCTGCCTCCAGGGGGGGGAGGCCGGCAAATTTGAGGGTGTCGACGGGACCAGCCAGCGGTCTCGGTTTGCGATCCTCACCCGGAGGCCGGCTGGCGTGCAGCCGGAAATCATCAAAGTTGATATGGCCCCAGTGGCCCGTGTGGTCATCCACCACCCGCACCCGCACCACCTTACCCTGATGCCTGGCCAGATCCAGCACCACCCGGCGGAGATTCTCCTCCTCCATGCCGCTCACGCGGGCCAGAACACTACCGGTGCCGTTGTCGACCAGTTCCACCCGGGTCTCGGGGTTGGGACCGCCACCAATCAGGAAGCTTGCCCAGGGTTTGTCCAGCCGGAAGGGTTCGCTGGTGAGTGTCCCCCGGGGTGGATCCTGGAGCTTCTCAAAACCGCCCAGCCAATAGCGGCCCTGGTGCTGACTACGACTGTCAGCCCGCCGCCTGGCCACCACATCGCCCTCAATGGGCTGGCCCTGGAAAGCCGGACCCTCGGCCTTCCAGTCGCGCAGATCACCGGTTTCGAAGTCGAGATTCAGCACCCTGCCATCGAGGCCGGTGGGCAGCACGCCTGGATTGGCGGCGGCAGCCGGTACCTGGGCGAGGCTACCTGTCAGCACCAATCCAGCGAATAAATAAACAAGAGCGAACATCGAGAGAAACCTCCAGGCAATAAATCGGCAAGCTGCCAGTTTCACCGGGAAGTGCCTGTTTGGCAAGTATTTCTCACAGGTAGCCAGGCAAACCCCTCTGGATCCGCTAAAATCGGCAGGCTCAGTCATTGCCGGTTGAAGACCAAAAAATGCCTCAAGAGGCAGGACGACTGGAAAGCATGACAGGGTTTTGCAACCCGATCGTGCTTTCCCACGGGAACCTCCCGGGATTCGGTAATCAGTACCCGCCCACAGCCGGAACGGAATTTGCCATGACATCCAGGAAAAGGGTATCGACCCGTTCAGGGGTCAACTGCGTGGCAGATCCAATCCGAAGCAGGTCAAAACTGGAAACAACCGCCGTTTGACCCTGCAGCGAGGTCGCCAGAAGCCTGGCTCCTCTCAGGGTGTCGGAAGCGGAAACACGCACCCCCGACTGGTTTTGCGCACCGAAAGCATAAAAGCTGGAGGTGAGATAATACGGGACTGGCATGGTCATTTCCATGACCATAGGCGGGAAGCCATTCAGGGCCGAACCACTGGAGAATGACACCACATGGCTGGTTCCCTGTAGTGCTCCCACCAGGATGTTCTGAAAGCCACCCTGGGGCCCATTCACCCAGCCGGTGCCTACGCTGATTCCGCCCAGGTAGTTTTGGCTGAAAGCATAGAAACTGGCAGTGCAGACCACCGGGCCCAGGGTGCCAGCAACACCCATAACCATTCCCGGTTCTGGAGCCGCCAACGGCGCATATAGTAGGTAACTGAATACCCCCACACGCGGCTCCGCGCCGGGGCCCGCACCCACCACTATCGAAACCCGGCCAGAATCATCCACCAACCCGGTAGCCACAGCAATGCTGCCGTTGAAGCCGGCAAAGGGGACAAATTGGCCCAGGGTCATCGGCTCCATGGCCCCCCCAGGTGCCATTGCCTGCAGGCCAACCACGCTGACCATCGCCTCCATGCCACCCTGCGAACCCAAAACCAGATTGGTTCCAGGCTTGCCATCAATGGTTCCCAGGGCGACCGATACCCCGCCTTGAATGCCCTCCGCCAGGAAGCTGGCAATCACCTTGCTAAAGGGGCGCTGACCATCCCTCGATGCGCCAGAATAGAGAATGACATGGGGTGAACCCGCCAGCGAGGAAACCGCCATATCGCTGATGGAATTGCCATCGACATCACCCAACGCCACCGAGAGCGGGCCCTGGTAGCCCGGGAAAGGGGTCAGGATTTCCAGGAAGTGACTGTCGGTGGCATCGCGCACCTCAACATGGGCGTCTGCGCCATCAGTGCCAGCCACTCCCACCGCAAAATACTGATGCTCGGTGAGAATGGTCACCACTTGCATCATGCCCAAATCCTCGTGGTCAAGGCGGTGGCAATGCTGGACAAAGGTACCTGTGTAATCCCGGAAGTGCGCCCGGATTTTTACCACACCAGGCTCCACCAGGATGCCCGCAGCATCAAACCTGGCGGCGGGCACATT
Organism: Planctomycetota bacterium; assembly: GCA_003669555.1. GTDB lineage: Bacteria > Planctomycetota > Planctomycetia > Gemmatales > Gemmataceae > UBA6894. Next base: position 57,645 of record QWOS01000099.1, on the reverse strand, counting down.
GACCGTGTCCTGATCCCAAAGCTGCACTCCATGACTGTTGGCTGAATTGTTGGGATCCCGCACCTCCATCACCTGAAAAGAGTTCACATGCACATGCAAAGGGTGCTGGTCACCGGTGATATTGGTGTAAACCCATTCTTCCACGGAGTTCAGGCGAGGCTGCAAGACAGGGGCATAAGGGAAGGTGATACCGTTGATAGCGAAAACAAATGCCGCAGGATCAGCGGGGTCGAGCGGGCCTTGAATAAGGACTATTTCCCGAGTGTTATCGGGTGTCACCAGGCTCAGGTCTTCAAAACCATTCACCGCATTCAAAGGCTCGCCAGGGGCGAAGATAACCGAAGTCACCGACTCGCTTGTCGTGCTGACCCGGAATAATTCCTGGGTGGGGAAGTAGTTGAATCCGTTGGAATAACTGATGGCGGAAGGATCCAGAGTGGCTGTGCCCTGCGCGGTGACAACCTGTTTGCCAATTCCGCCGGGGCCGGGAACCACAAAGCTTGCCGATGAGCCGCCAAATGCAACCGGTGCACCAAAGGACGGATCGGGCGGCATTTCGAGAATCAGGTCACCCGACTCCGGCATCGTCACAGCGATGACAAAGCGTGTCGCCGGGGGCATCAGTAAAACCGTACCGTCTTCCAGGGGCGCCAGTGTCGCCCTGGTGTAAGTGATTCCGTCCTGACCGAGCACCACAATAGCCGGGTGGGTTCCATCCGCTGTGTTGGTTAGCCTGAGCCGGGCGTAGGCGACATCACTGATATTGGCAAGCGACCAGACTTCGGTCTGCCCCCTGGCTGCCTGGAGCGTTGGCTGAAATTGGCCGTTGATGGTGAACTGGGTATTCCTGCCCGATTCCGGCAAGGCGGGGTTGGCATCGATGGTGGCTGGGTCACCGTTGCTGAATGACCCGCTGAATGAAAAGAGGTTATTGGCAGTGTACCCCGACGAACCGGGCACATTGACATAATGAGCGCCAATTGGCGCCTCGGTGAGGTTCCAGGGTTGCACTGTAGGAAAATTCAGCGTTGATAACCCCACATCCCTTCCGAACACATCGTTGTACTGGATGGCAAGGGTGCGGGTGGGCAACTGGTTCTGGCTCACTTTGGGAATGTTGCCATCGGCCTTGCCGATCACCAGCATGCCGGCCAGCCCAAAATAGATTTCGGGCTGGGCGACACCATGAAGATGAGTGTGGTACCAATACAGCCCCTCAGGCTGATCGGCCGCAATCTGGCGGGTATAGGTGTTGGAAGTGCCCGGAGCGATGTTGAGTAGTACATTATCGGAGTTGCCATCCGGCGAGATATGCAAACCATGAGTGTGCAGGTTGATATCGGCTGCGGTGAGGGTCTGGCCATTGATATTGGTGAAATCAGGAATGGTGAGGCCGCTCAATTCGTTCGCAAAGTGAACAATCAGGGTTTGGCCAGGGTTCACATGGAGGGTGGGCCCCGGACGGAGCCCACCCCCCATATCAGGCCCGTCACTGATGCCCTGGTTGACCTGGTAGCTGAACGCCAGGGCGTCTGAGACGGGAGTAGCGACCGTGTCGAGGTCGATCGTGCTTTGACGCGCCGTGAGGGTCACCTCCAGGACGCCATTGCGGGGATAAAGCCCTACAGGCTCCACCAGGGCAGCGGGGGTTAACCGGCTTTCCAGCTCCAGCAACCGGGGTTGAAAACGAGCTATGGAACCCTTGCTGGCCCTGACGGTCTGGTGGTGAAAAAAGCGCATGGCGAATGTCTCCTTTAAAGGGGGTGAAAGGCTGAAAAACATGACTCCGGTGGATCCAGTAATTCAGGGGGCTACGGCTACTTCACCGCCTGCCCGACTGACCAGGCAGGCGAGCAGAGCCGCGGCAATGGATTCCTGCACCACCCGTACCGAACAGTCCCCGGCCAGAGCCTGGAACTGGTTGCCACTGATTCGGGACCGGGGGGCAAGAGAGGATTCCAGGGTTCCCTGTTTGGGCAATCCCACAAACCGGGTGTACCTGCCCACATCGAGGGTATAGGGCCAACTGTAATGAGGGTCGAGCCAGGTAGCGCCGCCATCGAGGGTGTATTGGTCGCTCTCGGCGATCATCCAGGTGTTGGAGGAACCATCCTGGATATCCCCCAGGCGAACCGGGGTAGCATGAATTGGCAAAGTGTACTTCCCGTCTTCAGTCAGCCAGCCCAGCCCCTCGGGGACCAGAATTCCGGTGAAATCAGTTCTGGAGGGGCTGGAGGGAAAGTACCACCGCTCGGGCTGGCTTGATGCCGGGGTGACTGACCCAGGTCCCAGCAGGGCGGAGTAATCCACCACGCCCGAAATGCCGCAGTTGGCATTATATACCTTGATTTTGGCGGCGACGATCCGCGCCTCCTGGGTTTCTGGGGGGCAGGCCAGGCAGTATTGGTTGTAAAGATCGGCCAAGGCTCCCTGCTCGATATGAGGAAGTATGCTAATGGCCCAAGACTGGGGCCGGGCATAATCGCCACCCGGCTTATCGACATGAGCCACTAACCCCTTGCGTACACGACCTGAGGCGAAGGGGAAGGCGCCCGTGCTGTCATGGAGGCCATGGAGCGCCAAGCCAATCTGCTTCAGGTTGTTTTGGCACTGCATGCGAAGTGCAGCCAGACGGACTCGCTGCACTGCAGGCACAAGCAAACCGATGAGCACTGCCAGGATGGCGATCACTACCAGGAGTTCAATCAGGGTAAAAGCACTGATCCGTTTCAGTCTTTTCACCAACGGCCCCAAAATGCGATTGGCAGAGTCCAAGCACCACCCGCATAAGAAGTAAAAATATACCACGTTTGCACTTACTTAATGATACGCTGAAAGTAAGAGGTGTCCAGTCACGGCCCTGGAGGAATGGCTGGTTTGGGTGCCTTGGTGGATATGCGGTGCTGGGCTTTTTCGCAGCAAGCACACCTCGGATGAAATGTCTCAGGCAACAGGTAATCCGCGGGCTGAGCCGATCTTCCTGGGTGCCCAGGGAATGGACGGGAAACCCGGTTTGGATTGGGCAAGGTTTCTGCGAAAGGGTTGGGCGGTTTCAGGGTGGTTCCATGCAGGTCATTGGTAAGTCCACAACAAGAGGGGCCACACCACGAAAACCAGGCAGGCTATCACGGCCCAGAGCATGCCACCGATAGCAAAGGGGAAACCCACCATGCGCACCGTTCGCATGATCTCGTCCCGTAAGGCCGAGCCACCCCCCTCTGCGAAAAAGGGCTTGGCCAGGAACGGCCCTTTCAGCCAAAAGCGCCGCTGCAAGGCTTGTAGCACCCAGCCTGTGCCAAGGCCACAAACCAGGATGATCCCAGCCTGAAAGCCCAACCCAAGCATGTTTACCAGACAAGAAATGATAAAGCCGAACCCGCAAATGGCGGATAGCCCTTTCACAAAGCCACGGAAGCTGAAGCCACCTTTTGTTTTCGTTTGGTTCATGACCTTGCGTGGCACAGGGGGAGCGGCCGGTGGTGGGGCGGGTGTCTGGAAGGTGGTGCCACACCAGGGGCAAATCAACTCCTCATCAGGGGCTACCCGGCCCAGCAAAGGTTGATGACAAGCCGGGCAGGGAAAGGCCAGACGCACGCTGGTGCGGAGTGGAAAAGGCCAGAGCAGGCCCCCAGCCTTTTCGAGAAATCCGGCCCGCGCCCATCCAGGTTTTACAGCCCCGGCCAGCCCATGGCCCGCTTCCCCTTCGGAGGGAGCCAGGGCAGGGGGGGGGCCACGGAAGAAACGCACGATCGGGATACAGATCAACCCACCCAAAATGATGAGGAGGAAAAAGACAAAGAATAAACCCATGGCAATAACTGCCGGCAAAGCAGAACCCCTGGCGGGCTTGGTTTCCCCTTGGTGCCCGCGGGGTGTAGTTATCATACGGGCTGGCAGGCTCTGGCAAGCGGCCACTTCTGCCGGGTCGACCATACGGGTTTACCGCCCCGCCAATACCACCTGGAACCCGGCCATGATGCCGGCCACAATGGCTGTCAAACACCCTCCCACGATCGCCAGCAGCCCGACCAGCGCTACCGGAAAACCCAGTATGCGCACGGTCCCCATGGCCTCCTGGAAGAAAATCTGCCCCCCACCTTCCTGCAGCATGGATTCGGGCAGGAAATTTTTTTTATGCCAGTAGCGCCTTACCAGAGCCTGGGTTACCCAGGCAATTGTCAAAGTGAAACCCAGCAGGTACCAGATCCCCTTGCCGCTGATAATGGCGAATCCAGCCATTATCAGCACAATTCCAGCACCCAGGGTGGTGGATAAAGCCATGATAATTCGCCTCAGGCTGAACGGCTGCCTGGCACCTGCCATGAGCTTGGCCCTGATGGGCCTGGGCGGTGGGATGGGTGGTGGTTCGGGGGTCTGAAAACAGGTCTGACACCACGGGCAGAGCAGTTCCTCACCGGGAGTCACCCTTCCCAGCAGCGGTTGGTGGCAGGATGGGCAGGGGAAGGCCAGCATCACCCGGCTGCGGGGTGTCAAGGATAGCGCCGATTCGAGAGCCAGAACGATCCGGTCGAGGAGACCAGGGGCAGGGCCCTCATCCCCACCCGATAAGGAACTGCCGGTGCCTGACTCCGTCTGGGCCGTTACGCCTCGCCGCTGGAGATATCTACGCATTGCCCGATAGAGCAGCGCGACACCCGAAACCCACCCAATGGCGGCAATGGCTCCGGAAACCCACAGGAAGATCGACAGCACCCGCACTTCTCCCGCATCGTCCTCATCCTGCTCATCCTGAATGTCATCTTAGGGCCTGGAGAATAGGAAAGAGCTGGCTGGACCTGCCGAAACTGACTTTCCTGACGGTTACTCCGGGCCAGGGGTGCTGTAGTTCGAACGCAAAACCCCGGTTTAATCCGGGAGGTGTCGGTTGGCGGGGTAGGCTGGATAGGTTTTCAGGCGGATGGTTTGTCGTACCAAAAGCGTTGGGTGAGGTTTTCCATGCGGCGTGATCTTCGCGGATGGCGGGTTTTGCTGACCGGGGCCTCTCAAGGCATTGGCGAAGCTTTGGCAGTTGAACTGGGGCGGGCGGGCGCCAGATTGGCCCTCACAAGCCGATCCCCCGGGAAGATTGCCAGCGTGGCTGAAGCTGTTAACGCTGTGGGTGGCGAAGCCTACCCTCTCGTTGCAGATCTGACTTGCGACGAGGAGCGGCGGACTGCCCTGCACGCCGCGAATGACAGGCTGGGTGGGCTGGATGGAATCATCAATAATGCGGGTCTGGGATCATGGAACCATTTCGCGGACGGTACCGAAGAGGGCTTCCGTGAAATGATGGATATCAACTTTTTCGCCCCAGCGGAACTGATGCGCGAGGGTATTCCGCTGCTCAGGCTGGGCCGTCAGCCAGCCATACTCAACATTGCCAGTCGCTGTGGCCGTTGTGCCCTCCCCTCATGGACCGAGTACTCCGCCAGCAAATCGGCCCTGGTAGGGCTGACTGAAAGCCTGCGTGCCGAGTATGCCCGATTTGGTATCGATGTGCTGCTGGCTTTGCCAGGCAAGACGGCCACAGACTTCCTCAAGAATTGTCGCCTGGCCACAGGCAAGGCCAAGCTGAACTTTGAGGAAGGTATGGCTCCCGAGCGGGTAGCCAAGGCTCTGCTAAGCTCCCTGATTCATAACCGGCGTGAAAGCTGGATTGGTGGCGATAGCTACTGGATGCTAATGCTCCAGCGGTTCTGGCCGGGGTTGATCCGTCGCAAGCTGGCCGCCAGGGTGCGGGAACTGTACCAGCCTGCCGCCTGATCATTGGGCCGGGACACAAGAGACAGCCAGGGAGCCTAGCCATGTGCGGCATTGCGGGAATGGTGGATATTTCGGGCCTGCGTCGGCCAGTTGACCAGGCCAGGGTGCGGGCGATGGCGCAGGCCATTGTCCATCGGGGGCCTGATGACGATGGCTTCTTTTTTGCCCCGGGAATCGGCTTCGCCAACCGCCGCCTGAGCATCGTCGGATTGGCGGATGGCAAACAGCCCCTGGCCAATGAAGATGGCACCGTCAACTGCGTCTTCAATGGCGAATTTTATGACTACCCGGAACTCAAGGCTGAACTGATGGGCCGCGGGCACAGCTTCCGCACCCACTGCGATACCGAATTGATCCCCCACCTGTGGGAGGACCACCAGGACCGCCTGGTGGACCGGCTGCATGGGCAGTTTGCTTTTGCTGTGCATGATTCCCGGAACCAGCGGGTGCTGCTGGCTCGTGATCCGTTTGGCATCTGCCCGCTATATTGGGCAAGGGTCCGTCATGGCGAGGGTGAATGGCTGCTGTTTGGCAGTGAAATCAAAGCCATTCTGGCCTCGGGTATGATCACCCCCCGGCCTGATCGACGCGGCATTAGTAGCTTCTTCACTTTCTTCAGCATGCCCGGGCCCTTGTCATGCTTTGAAAACATTCATGCCCTGAGGCCGGGCCAGGTCCTCGATATCCGTCTGCCGGATGGGCGGCCAGCGGTGGTGGACCGCCGCTCGTACTTCGATCTGGAGTACCCCGCACATGGGCAGGAGCGCATAGGCAGTGTGCCAGCTTTGGCGGACGAATTCGAGAAGGTGCTCTACGACGCGGTGCAGCGGCGGCTGCGGGCCGATGTGCCCGTGGTGAGCTATCTGAGCGGCGGGGTTGATTCAGGCATCGTGGTAGCCATGGCCAGCAAGGCGCTGGGGCGCCCCATTCCTTCCTTCACCATCCGCATCACCGACCCGGCCCTGGATGAAACCAGTCGGGCCATGGAAACCGCCCGTCATGTGGGCTGTGACCCGTATGTGGTGGATTTTGGCCCCCAGGAGGCATTGAAAGCCTACCCGGAGCTAATCACGGCTGCTGAAAGCCCCGTGATCGACACCTCCTGCGCCGCCTTGCTGATGCTGTCGCGGGCTGTGCATGACCGTGGTTACAAAGTGGTGCTCACCGGTGAGGGATCGGATGAATGGCTGGCGGGTTACCCCTGGCACAAGATCCACAAGATGACGCGTTTCATGGATCTGATCCCCGGCATGCCCATGTCGCACAAGCTGCGGGATCTCGTCATGTTCCTGGGGCGTGGCCCCCGCTATCCGGTCAGTCAAAGGCGGAGCATCCGCGACAGCGTGGGCGGGCACAATGGCTGGCTAGACATGTATGGCATCGTCAGTATGTCGAAGCTACGCCTGTTCTCACCCGACATGCTGGAACTGGCTGTGAGCCATAACCCCTATCAGGATCTGGAGTTGCCCACCGAAAAGCTGCGCACCTACCATCCGTTGAATCGGGAGTTGTACCTCTCGGGCCGTGCCCATTTGGTGGGCCTGCTGCTGAATGCCAAGGGTGACCGTATCGCCATGCACAACTCGGTGGAGGCGCGCTACCCGTTCCTCGACGAACAGGTTTTCAAGTTTATCGCCAGCATTCATCCCAGGTACAAGCTGCGCCGGACCACTGAAAAGTACCTGCTGCGAGTGATGGCGGAGCGCTGGTTGCCAAAGGATATTGCCTGGCGCCAGAAGGCGATGTTCCGGGCACCTTTTGATTCACTGTATCTGGAGAATGCCCCGCGGTTTGTAGAACAATTGCTATCAGATGAGTCGCTCCGGAAAACTGGCTACTTCGAACCCTCGAAGGTGCAGCATTGGCGGGAGCACTACAAAAACCTGAGCCGCTTGAATCCGGCCCGGCTTTCGGTGGAAATGGGGTTGGTGGGTGTGGTTTCCACGCAGTTGTGGCACCATACCTATATCGATTCGTCCCTATGCGATCTGCCAGGATGGAAAGCGCCTGTGGTTGCCTAGTCTTCCCATCCTTCTAAATGGGCGCAACCTGCGTCTAAATTACCTTTTCTGCAATTTTTTGCGAGTTCTGAACTCGTTGCGGTTGCGGGCAAGCGGGTGATTCTGTGCTATAGTATTTATTCATGTCGTACGCACTCACCACCCTCTGGCACGAGCGGCAACGCTACCTCACCGCAATCCTGGCGGTGTCTTTTTGCGCCTTGCTTGGGTGCGTGCAGTTTGGGCTGTTGCTGGGTTTGTTCGCCATCACCTCCATGCCGGTGGATAACAGTCGGGCTGATATCTGGTTGGGTGCGCCCAGGGTGATGGGGGTCGACCTGGGCAGACCCATTCGTGAAAGTCAGGCTTTGGCCCGTTTGGCTCGTCATCCTGACATTGAGCGCGTGGAAGTATTTCTGCAGGGATTCTCTTACTGGGCCCGTAAAGACGGTGGCCAGGAGTTGTGCATGGTGGTTGGCAGCCGTCTGGAACCCGATGCGATGGGACGCAATACGGCGCTGGACAAGCGTCCCGAATTGGTGGAACGCCTGACCGAACCCGGGACAGTAGTGATCGACGAGTCAGACAAAGAAAAGCTGGGCGTGCAAAATGAGGGCGATATTGCCGAGGTGGTAGGCGCGAAAGTCAGGGTGGTTGGATTTGTCACGGGTGCCAGGGGTTTAGCTGCACCTTTCATCTTTTGTTCGGTGACCACCGCCCGTCCATTGCTCCGCTGCTACCCCAACCAGATTACTTACGCTCTAGGCAAGGTGCGCAAGGGGGTGGAGCCTGATGATGTGGTGGCCCGTCTGCGCAAGGAATACCCTGCCACTCCAAAACCTTCCACGAATGCCTCCACCGGTTCGAGCCTGCTCTCGTCCGGAGCTGTTGAAATGATGGTGAATGAAGATCTGGACGAGCTTTCCATCTTCACGAGTGCCGAGTTCTCCCGAAGAACCCGCATGCATTGGCTGACAAAAACCAAAGGTGGTTTTGCGTTGGGTTATGCGGCGGTGTTGGGACTGATGGTGGGAGCTGTAGTCACCAGCCAGACGCTCTATTCTGCCACGGCTTCCTCGATTCGGGAATATGCGGTCCTCAAAGCGATGGGTATACCTCGGTGGCGTACTAGCTTGCATGTAATGACACTCGCTGGCTGGGTTGGTGTGATTGGTATCCTGATAGCCATCCCGGCCATTTATGGTTTGTCGGAAGTAGCCGCCATATGGGGTGTGCAGATGCGTCTTGAGACCTGGCTGCTGGTCACTGTAGCGGTGGTCACCCTATTGATGGCTGTGGGGGCAGGGCTGTTTGCTTTGCGTTCGTTACGCGGGGTTGAGCCGGCGCTGCTGTTGCGGTAAATCTGTTTGTCGCATGGGTCATGGTGTTGCGAGTGTGATGAAGTTGAGGGAGGGGTTCCCGCTTGATCCAGGAAGGTCCGAAATATTCAGAATCCAACTGGGGATCAGACCCTATCCTGCAAGGATTGGATTTGTCTCGGGCATTCGGCGATGGTGCCACGGTCACCCGGGCGGTTGATCAGGTGTCGCTGGAGGTGCACCGGGGTCAGTTCGTATTGATGATGGGCCCGTCTGGCTCAGGCAAAAGTACTCTGCTAGCCATCCTCTCTGGCCTGCTCACTCCCGACGAGGGGCGTGTTGTTTGCATGGGCGAAGATATCTGGTCGCTCAATGACAAGGAGCGGGAACAGTTTCGCCTCGATCATTGCGGCTTCATTTTTCAGGGTTACAACCTTTTTCCTGCCCTGACAGCCCGTCAACAACTGGAGATTGTGGCCCGCTGGGGCCAGGGGGCCACTGCCGCCGAGGCCCGCGACCTGGCTGACTCCATGCTGCAAAACCTCCGCATGCTGGACCGGGCTCATTTGCGTCCCGCCCAGCTTTCAGGTGGTGAAAAACAGCGGGTGGCCATTGGCCGCGCCCTGATCAAAGCGCCCGATCTGCTTTTTGCCGATGAACCCACCAGCGCCCTGGACTGGTCTCATGGTGAAGAGGTGGTCAAACTGCTGCGCTCCCTCAGCAAAGACTATGGCACCACTGTGGTATGCGTCACCCACGATCATCGTCTCGTCCCTTTCGCTGATCGGATGATCGACCTGGAAGATGGTCGGTTGAAGCGTCAGAGTTACGGATTCCACGGGGCATGCGACAACCTCGCCAGCCCCCTCCATGAACCCGGCGAGATCCAGCCGATCATGCCCACCAAGCCGACTCTTCGCTACAGGGCCACATCATGAGCGTCACATCCACCACCGCTACCCTGGCCAGCCAGGTAACCTCTGCCAGTCCACAACTGCAAACGGTGAAAAAACCGGTGAGGCGTGTGCAGCGTAACCCCGGCCCCTGGCTGGGGTTGTTGCTGGTTCTGGTTCTGGTTGGCTGCATGTTGGGCCTGGCGTACCTCATCAAGCCCGCAGAGTTCAGGAAAGTGGTGGCCACCATTGGCAAGCAATTGTCGGGTGACCGCAAAGGGGGTCCTGATCCCGGCTTGCTGCCCATGAACCGCACATTTTGCATTGCCCATGTCGACGCGGAACATGGCATGGCCCCGCTCTACCCCTTGCAGGCTGGCCGGGTGAAGATGGTGCTGGTGGAAGAGGGGCAGAAGGTTGCCAAGGACCAGATTCTTTTCACCCTCGATGACCGTATCGCCCGTGCCCAGGTGGAAGAGGCCCAGGCGGGTGTGGCTGCCAGCAAGGCCCAGTGGGAGAATGCCAAGCAACTGGAATCCCAGCACAAAGAGAAGATCGCCGGGCAGCAAAAGGTGGTGAATGGCAAGAAGTCCCTCTCCGACGCCGCCCGCAGCATGTTCGACAATTTGCGCACTTCTTCCATTTCGCCCACCAAAGATCAGGAGTTCGCCGCAAAAATGCAGGCTGCCGCAGCCTTCGCTGAGTTTGAGGCCCGGCAGATCGAGCTGGAAGCCATCCAGAAAATCAATCCGAATTTTACTGTGCAGCAGGCGGAGGGTGAGCACAAGGCTCGCCTCGCCCAGCTCAACAAGGCCCAGGTTGCCCTCGATGAGATGCAAGTGCGCGCACCCTCGGATGGTTCGGTGCTGCGCCTGAATGTGCAGGTCGGTGAGAGCCTGGGGCCAAATCCTCGCCAGCCCGCTATCCAGTTCCTCCCGACAGGCAAGCAGATTGTCAGGGCGGAGGTTGAGCAGGAGTTCGCCAGCAAGGTGCGCGTGGGGCAGGCCGCGAAAGTGTACGATGATGCGAAGAGCCGTCGCGATGCACCGTTGGCCACAGGCAAGGTGCTGAGTGTTTCCAACTGGTACAGCCCCCGGCGATCGATGGTGATGGAGCCTTTGCAATATAATGATATCCGGACTTTGGAGTGCCTGATCGAGGTCGATCCCAAGTCCACTTCCAACCCGGATAACCCTCTGCGCATGGGGCAACGGGTGCGTGTGGAGCTGGAAGATGTTGCGGCACCGGCCAAGGTGCCACAGACAGCTGATGCCGCACCTGCCCGGGGCGTGTCCGGACCGTGAAATTGCGAGGTTAGGTGATTGTGGGTGAATCTGGCAGGAAGCTGTGTTCCCTTTCTTTTTCTCTGGTTTTGCCGCTCTTGGCGCTCTCAGGGTGTGGTAGCGGCTTGCCTGGGCCTGCAGATCTGACGGAGTCCAAAACAAGGTCTTCTTCTGCCACGAGCCCGGCGGGTACGACACCATTCATCCCCGATGATTCCAGGCAAGCCGAACGGTTCCGCACTGATCCCATTGCCTTCCTGCAGGAATGTCTGGCCCGTCAGGCAACCATTGGCGGCTACACCTGCCGATTCCAGAAGCGCGAACGAAGCAAAAAGGCGGTTCAGGAGCAGACCATGCGGGTCGAGTTCCGCGAGAAGCCTTTTTCCGTGCGTATGCATCTGGTGACAGGTAACTCCGGCGCCCGCGATGTGTTGTATGTGGAAGGCGAAAACGATGGCAATATGGTGATCCTGCCCAGGGGCATCCTGTCACTGGGTGGGTTGGCCCTGCGAAAGCCCGATTCTTCACAAGTGATGGACGGCCATCGTTACTCCATCACCCGTTTTGGCATGACCGACTCGCTGGGCCGTAATCTGCAGACATGGATCGATGCCAAATTCCGGGACAAGCTGGAAACCCGTTGGCTGGGTTTGCAGGCCACCCCCGAGCTGGAGGGGAAGCAGTGCCTGGTGCTGACTCGCGAGCACTACGACCAACCCGAAGAGGATGGCGTGGAAGGCATGACCCTGTGGCTTGACCCCGAAACCGGGCAGCAACTGGGCAGCCGGGTGGTGGATGGCAAAGGCGTGCTGATTGCCGAATACTGGTATCTCGAAGTGAAGAACAATCCGGTAATCAACCCCGCGCGATTCCAGAAAGTCAGCATGAAATAGCCCAGTGTCCGCTTCATGAGGCCGCTCAGGCCCAATCTCCGTTCCCAAGCACACTCTGTGGTTTTCCGGTCCGGTCCGGATCATCTATACTGCCTTTTTGCCTGAGACAGACCAATTGACGGGTTGGAGCCAGAAAAATCATGTCTTTTGACAAGGTGGAGACGCAGGTTGACTTCCCGGCTCTGGAGCGGGACATCCTGCGACGGTGGGACGAAGAACAAACCTTCCAGCATCTGGTGAAGCGTAACCAGGATGGGCCACGCTGGTCATTCCTCGACGGCCCCATCACCGCCAATAATCCCATGGGCGTGCACCATGCCTGGGGGCGCACCTATAAAGACGCCTTCCAGCGTCACCATGCCATGAAAGGCTGCCACCTGCGCTACCAGAACGGTTTCGATTGCCAGGGCCTGTGGGTGGAGGTGGAGGTCGAAAAGGAACTGGGCCTCAAAAGCAAGAAAGATATCGAAGAACTGACACCAGGCGACCGCTTTGCCAGCATCGACAGGTTTGTCGAGCTGTGCAAAGCCCGGGTGGACAAATTCGCCCGCATCCAGACTGGGCAAAGCATCCGCCTGGGTTACTGGATGGACTGGGACCAGGCCGAAGACTGGGCCAAGCCCGCTGATGAGCGGCGCAGCTATTTCACCATGTCCGAGACAAACAATTACGCCATTTGGGGATTTCTGAAAAAATGCCACAACCGCGGCCTGGTATACCGGGCGCACGACTGCATGCCTTTCTGCCCGCGCTGCTCGGTGGGTCTCAGCCAGATGGAGATGGCCGAGGGATACCAGATGGTGGCGCATCGCTCGGTCTTTCTCAAACTGCCGCTCCGGGACCGTCCCGGCGAGTGCCTGCTGGCCTGGACCACCACCCCCTGGACCTTGACCAGCAATGTGGCCGCCGCTGTTAATCCGGAGTTGACCTATCTGAAAATACTGCATCGTGGCGAGACTTTTTATCTCGCCAAAGGCGCTTTCACCGCGGCCCGCCTCGAACAGCAGTTCAAGGACAAGGAGTGGATTGACGGCGTTCCCAAGCTGAAGAGCCTGGAGCAGATGTTCAAGGAAAAGGGCGGTTTCGAGATCGTGGGCGAAATCAAGGGCGCCGACATGGTCGGGTGGGTCTACGAAGGGCCATTCGACAACCTGGAGGCCCAATCAAGCCCGGGCGGCTACCCTGAGGATATTTCCCGGGTGGCCCTCTCGCGCGACTGGACCGACCTTGTCCCCCCCAATCAGGCGCATCGCGTGCTGGCCTGGCGTGAAGTGGGCGAGACCGAGGGAACCGGCATCGTCCATATCGCTCCCGGTTGCGGCAAAGAGGATCTGGCCCTGGGCCGCCAGAACCGACTGCCCCCGGTGGCCCCCCTCGATGAATACGGCTGCTTCTTGCCCGGCTTCGGCGATTTGGCGGGAAAAAGCGCCCTCGATCCGGAGGTGCCAGATACGGTCTTCGCCCATCTGGAGAAAAATGGCAGGCTGTTTGCCTGGGAAAAATACCCGCACAAATATCCCCATTGCTGGCGCTGCAAGACCGAGGTGCTCTTCCGCCTGGTAGACGGCTGGTACATCTCGATGGCCTGGCGGGAGGAGATCATGCGCGTCTGCGACGATGTGCGCTGGATCCCCGAGTTCGGCAGGCAGCGCGAGCTTGACTGGCTGAAGAACATGGGCGACTGGATGATCTCGAAGAAGCGCTATTGGGGCCTGGCCCTGCCCATTTGGGTGGACGAGGAAAGCGGCGACTTCGAGGTGATCGGCGGGCACGAGGAGCTGAAGGCGCGGGCCGTGGAGGGCTGGGTTGATTTCGACGGACACACGCCGCACCGCCCGTGGATTGATCTGGTGAAGATCCGCAATCCTCGCACCGGTAACCTGATGACACGCATCTCCGATGTGGGTAATCCCTGGCTCGATGCCGGTATCGTGCCTTTCTCCACCATGGGTTACCACAAGGACCGCGCCGAGTGGGAGAAATGGTACCCGGTCGACCTTATCACCGAGTGCTTCCCGGGCCAGTTTCGCAACTGGTTCTACGCACTATTGGCCATGTCCACCATGCTGGAGGACAAGGCCCCGTTCAAGACCCTGCTGGGCCACGCGCTGGTGCGCGACCAGACCGGCGACGAGATGCACAAGAGCAAGGGGAACTCCATCCCCTTTGAAGGTGCCGCCGACAACGGCTATGAGATCAAGGGGAAAAGTGGCAAGCTGGAAAAGCATCCCCCGATGGGGGCCGATCTGGTGCGCTGGATGTTCTGCAGACAAAACCCGTCACAAAATATCAACTTTGGCCCGCAGATCGCCGAGGAGGTGCGGGCCCGCTTCTTGCTGAAGCTGTGGAACACCTACGCCTTTTTGTGCAACTACGCCCGTCTCGACGGCTTTGACCCCGCCGGGCCCCAGGTGCCCCTGTCACGACGCACCGATCTCGATCGCTGGATCCTTTCCGACCTGCAAAAGCTGGTTCGTCAGGCGCAACATGCCTTCACCCAGTATGACCTGGCCCCCTTCTGCATGGAGGTGGAGCGTTTTGTCGATGACAAGCTCAGCAACTGGTATGTGCGTCGCAATCGGCGCCGCTTCTGGAAAGCGGGTGCTGGCGAGGACAAAACTGCCGCCTATCAAACCCTGCATACTGCCATTTCCGTGGTGTGTCGGCTGGTGGCGCCGATCATCCCCTTCATCAGCGACCATATGTTCCGTAATCTGTACGCCAATGAGGCTGATTCGAGCGTCCACCTGGCTCGGTGGCCCTTTGCCGATGAGAGCATGGAAGACCCTGCCTTGTCAGAGGAGATGGAGGCCTTGCTGCGGCTGGTGAGCCTGGGCCTGTCAGCCCGCAACAACTCGAAGATCAAGGTCCGTCAGCCCCTGGCCGAGATTGTCATTGCCCCAGGCACGGAGGCCGAGGCCCGTGCCGCCCTCCGCTTCGCCGACCAGATCACCGAGGAGCTGAATATCAAAAAGGTGGTGGTCCACCCCGCCGCTGCCGGACCTTTGCTCACTGCCGAGGTACGGCTGAACCTGAAAACCTGCGGTCAGCGCCTGGGAGCCCGTCTGAAGGAAGCTCAGGCGGCTCTGGCAGCGCATGACCCCACGGGGGTGGCTGGCAAGCTGCTCGCCGGCGGCACGGTGGAGATCAGCACCTCCGGCGGTCCCGAGCTGCTCACCGCTGCCGATGTGCAGATCTCCCACAAGGGGCGCGAAGGTTTCGCTGGCGTGGCTGACCGCGCTACCCAGGTGGCGCTCGACACCCGGATCACCCATGAGCTGGCGCTGGAGGGTATGGCCCGTGACATCATCCGGCAGGTCCAGGAGCTGCGCAAGCAATCAGGTTTGCAAATGGAAGACCGCATCCAGTTGTATCTGGCCAGCGATAATCCCAAGGTGACCGAGGCGATCGAGGCGCATCGCGCGGGCATCGCCGCCGAGACCCTCACCACCCACTGGAAGGCGGGCGGCGGCCACGCGGCTTCCGTGCAGGTGGATGGCGCAAAACTGGAGATCCAGTTGGAGAAGGTTTAGCCGTGACACCGTGGGCGACACCCGCAAGCTGTGGCGGTTTGAACTGACCGCTGACGGCACGGTGTGGCTTGGCACGGGCAAGGCGTGGGTGATATGGCCGCAGGCTGGGTTGGGTTGCTTCACGGGGCAGGGGAAGGTTTATCCTTTTTCTTCAGATATCCAGCCACCTTCACCCGGTGGTAAAACCATTCCCGGTTTCCCCGTTTGCCATCCATGGTGCTGGATTTCAGGTGAATCTCGCCCCGACCAATCCACTCGTTCAGGCCGTGCACGGTGTAGATTTTCTTGCCTTCCGCCTCATGGGGGGCCAGTTTCAGGGACAAATCGCTGTACCCCGTTTTGTCCTGGCCGGGAATATGCCAATCCACCGAGGTCAGCGGCGCAATACGGCCAGCATCAGCCAGCGTGAAAGTGATGGTGGAACGGCCGGTGCCGCAATCGTATACCTCCATGGTGTATTTCAGCTTGAGTTGCTCTTTGGTTTCACCCAACTCATATCCCAGGGCCCACAGCAAGGGGCCGCTGGCAAGCAGCAAGCCAAGAGCAAAGAACCCTTTAGCTTTTTGATTCAGCTTCATAGTGCGTTTTCCGATAGTAAGTGTAAGCGTCCACTATTTTCCCGATAGTCCTAATGCCTGAAACAATGGTTCCAGCGATTTGCGGTTGGCACCAACCAGCAAAACCATGTCGTTTCCTTGCACCTCCAGCTTGCCTTGCTTGATCGCCAGGTAAGCGATGCCTGCTTCCACGAAGCCGCCCACTTTTTCAATACCGTCATCTTCTTCTTCAGGAAAGCGTGCCTTCGGATCTTTAAAAATCTTTGCCAGTTCCACTTCTATTTCCTTCATCCGCGTTGCCAGTAAAGCTTTGATTGAGCTGGCGTGTCGGGATGCGGTGGTGGCAATCGTTAATTTGCCGCGAATTCCATCGGAAAGTGTCATGCAAAATTGAAAGGATTTCATTTCCTTCTCAGCAGGGTCTGCGGGTTCCCCCTCCTCCATTTGCTTTTTCAGATCTCCATCCACAGCTTGCACAACCCAAAGGGATTCCTTGTCGGTGAGTCCTTCCATGCCGTTGAGGAAGCGTTCGCTGGACGGTTTGTCAAACTTGCCAGCCAGACAGCCCTTCAACCGTTCCAACTGGTTGGAGATGATGATCTTGCCGTTACCTTCAAGGCCCAGAAAAATCGGCCCCAACGGGGATTCCATCTGCAAGAGAGAGGTTCCCTCACCCTTCAGCTTCCGAATGGGGGCACCCGCATTTTTTCCGTGGTTCTCTAACGCCTTGGTGATTTTCTTCGGGCTGAATTTGCCCTGCAAAACCACCAGCCACGGTTTGGCGGGTTTCTCCCCGGCGGGCCGATCCGGCTGGATGATTTCACCGGTTTCCGGGTCAATGGCCAGGGGGACCGCGTCCGGATCAGCCACGAGGGGTGAGATGTGCATGCACCACAAGATCGATTCCAGATCGCGGTCCATGCGCAGGCCGGCGGTATCCAGGAATTCCTGAGCCGGACCGATGGTGGCCAAGGTGTTTTTGAACAGCTCGTCCCATCCCAAATCCTTCACCAGAGCGGATGTCAAAATCTGCCGGGGCCGCACCTTCAAGGCGAAGAGGGTGTCGGGCGGGATGCAGGGGTCGGGCTCCATGGTCCGGGCCGGGCCGGCCACAAATCCCAAAACCAGGGTGCAAATCCAACCAACGGTCCAATGGCGCATGAGCGATTGCCCTATTAGCGGAGATAAGAAGAGATATGTGAACATATTTAATCGAAGTGGCGCAATCCCACCTGCTGGCAGGCAGGCGGCCCACATACTACCAGCGCGCAGGTGGATGGGGCCAGGCTGGAGATTCCGTTAGCACAAGTCTGAGGGGTGCCTCTGGTTTTGGAGCGACAACCAGGAGGAAAGTGCCAGTAAAATGCGGGCAGGTCTTCCGACGGCGCGATCCGGCATGGCAGGGATTCCTCCGGGGAAAAGAGCGAACAGTTGTTGTTTTTTCAAATGGCTTCACGCCGGGTCAGAGGGGAAAAGCGCATCAATCCGCTCAAGGTCTTTGGCCATTGATTCCAGTTCACCCGGATCAGCAGAGAAAAGGCTGCAAGCGCTTCCCCCCAGCATTCCCTCACCCTGTACGGTCATCTCGCCCTCCCGGATGTCAAACAGCGAGGTGAGGGTGTTGATGTCGTTGAAGTCGCTATTGCCATTTTCCAGAACCAGCCGCACGGTTTTTTTGTCAGCTGCTGATTTTGTCAGCAACTGTTTTTTCCCCATGGCCTCAATCTGGTCCATTTTTTCCGCCAGGGAACATAAAACGATCTGAAGGGAATTGGCGATATCCGAATCCAGTTGGGAACCATCAAAAACCACGCCGATGTGGTGTTCGCAGGTGTTCATTTCACCCCAGTTGTTGAAAGCGTCGCAAAAAGGGCAGATTTCCCCGGGTTCTTCTTCCTCTTCCTCATCCTCATCGGAGGGCTCCTGGTAGTTCGCCTGAAAGGCCTCCTCCAGTATTTCCGCCGATTCTGGGGTCAGCTCCCGCATGGTCTGGAGCTGATTGGCAACCCTGCCGCCAGAGAGATCCAGCCGGTCTTTGCCGGTGGTGCTGATGAACCGGATCCTGGGTTCCAGCTCGTGGATATCCAGCCAGACTGGGGCGAGGCCGCCGTCGGTCGCAATGAGGTGGTGGCTGTCGTCCCGTAAATCATGAGCTGCCATTTCCAGGCGCTCGGCGGCATCCTCTTGATCGTAGACCGATTCTACCTCGATTTTGCCGATCAATTCCAGGGAGCCGGAACGCACGGTCACCAGCCAGACCGTGTCGCCGTCTTCGACACGCCCAAACTGGTTGCTGGAGGCATGGCTGAGTCGCTTTGTCCGGGCCTCGGCAGTGGCTGTTGCCGGTTTCCAGTAGCTCATGAAAATCCTGGACATGGTTTTTCTTTCCTGTTTGCCCGGTTGACCCGTCATGCCGATGATGCACCGCGTGCCCCTCCGGTCCTGTTGCTTCACGCATGGATTGCGTGGGTGGCGGGGCCGTGAAACAGTAGGAGGTTCCGTCGCTTGTTCCATCGTCACAGTGTTCCAGACCTCGGCCAGGGGGTGCTGGTTTTCCCATGGAATCGAAACTTCCAGAATGCTTGTTCCCTGGGCCAGTCCGGGGGTGGGGAAGCGATCCGGAGGTTTGGCACATGGGTTATCAGGATGCACAATGGTTTGCGGTATGTGATAGGGACTGTCATGGAGGCAGAGCTGTTTTTTCACCGTGGTCCACGGTGTGACGGATGGCGTTTGATGGCAGGCACCTGGCCTGCCCAGGCGGCGCTGCGTGAGCGCAGCGATAGCGTAGCCTGAGTCCGGTTTTTGTGGACTTCCATAAGATACAAGGTGACTGGAACCAGGAAGCAGTCAGGGTATTTTTTTTGTCTGGAAAGCCCTCTTCGGCCTGTCGGAGTACTCCATGCCTGTCCCATTACCCGAGACTATCCTGCAGTTCGGCTCCGGCCGTTTCCTGCGAGCCTTTGCCGATCTGTTCATCCATCAGGCCAACAACCGGAACCAGCGGGTTGGCCGCGTGGTGGTGGTGCAGTCAACTGCCGCTGACAGGGCAGGGGCTTTGGCGAATGCCTCTGGGAAGTACCATGTGTTGATCCGGGGGCTGGTGGAAGGCGAGGTGATGGACATCGTGCGGCCGTGTGAGTCGGTCAGCCGCGCCCTGGTGGCAAAAACCCAGTGGCCTCAGGTGCTGGACCTGGCCCGGTCTCCCGATCTGGCCACAGTGCTATCGAACACCACCGAGGCTGGCTACGAAGTATTTGCGGGCGAAAGTCCCGATAATGCGGTGCCGCGTTCCTTCCCTGCCAAGCTGCTGGCCGTGCTACGGGTTCGCCATGCCGCCGGCCTGCCTGGCCTGCGCATTGTCCCTTGTGAACTGCGCGAGGGTAATGCGGGACTCCTGCGGAAAATCGTTGGCGACCTGGCGGAGAAATTTGGCGCAACCGAGACACTGTTGCATTACATCCGCCATGGCTGCTCCTGGCATGAGACCCTGGTGGATCGTATCGTCACCGGCACCCCGGCCGAGCACCCGCTACTGGCCTCTGATCCCCTGCTGACTGTTTGCGAACCCTACGCGCTGTTCGCCATCCAGCGCGGTGTAGGAGGCAAGGAGTGGATCGATCACCCGGCCGTTGTCTGGACTGACGATGTGCTGCCCTATTTTCTGCGCAAGGTGCGTATCCTCAATGGCGGCCATACCGCACTGCTGTTGCGGGCCTGGCCTCGTGGCTTCCGGCAGGTGGGCGAGGCATTGCAGGATCCGGAGATGCGCGCCTGGCTGGAAAAACTGCTGTTTGAGGAGATCGTTCCGGTTCTGGAAGGGCGCTGCGAAAACCCCGCCAACTTTGCCAGCGAGGTGCTCGACCGGTTTGCCAACCCGTTTTTACAGCATAAACTGGCCGATATTGCCACGCACCATGCCAGCAAGGTGCAAGTGCGACTGGTGCCCACCTTGGCCGAATACGAGGTCAAGTTCGGAAAAAAGCCGCCATTGTTGTCTGAATTGATGGCCCATGGCGGCGCCCTGCCAGCCGGTCTTGAGCCCTGAACCATCCTGTCCGCGAGGTGAATCCCATGTTGTTTTTCCTGTTGGTGGCCCTGTTGCCCGATCAGGGTTTGTTTGAGGCGGGCACTCTGCGAATACTGGCCCGGGACGGTCATGGTGGCGAGGGCCCTGCCTGGCATCCCCAAAAGGGTATTTTTGCCAGCGGCCAAGGGGGTATCACACGGCTGGACCTGGATGGGACCCCCGGTATTTTTGCGGCGAATGCCGGCACGAACGGTCTCTTGTTCGACCGTCAGGGTAGTCTCCTCGCCTGCCAGCCTGGCAAACGGCGTGTCGTGCGATTTGGCGCGGATGGGCGGGAAACCGTGCTGGCCGACAGCTTTGGCGGCAAAAAGTTCAACCAGCCTAACGACCTTTCGCTGGATTCCAGAAACCGTCTCTATTTTTCAGACCCTCGCTACGGCCCGCGCGACGACATGCAGTTGCTCGATGCCGACGGGAAAACCATCGAAGGGGTTTACCGGATTGATCCCGATGGCACGCTGGAGCGGGTTTTGGGCCGCGAGGTGGAGCGGGCCAACGGCGTGCTGGTCTCAGCCGATGATCGTTACCTTTTTGTCGCTGACAACAATAACAACACTGCGGGCGGTGCTCGCAAGCTCTGGCGCTTTGAACTGACCGCCGCTGGCAAGGTTCGACCTGATAGCGGCAAAGTGCTGAAAGACTGGTTCACTGGTCGCGGCCCGGATGGCCTGAAGCAGGATTCCAGGGGACGGCTCTTTGTCGCCGCTGGACGGAATGGGATCAACCCTCCCGGGGAAACCGCCAGGGATATTCCGGCCGGGATTTATGTGGTCGATCCTGAAACGGGCAAGCAACTCGATTTCCTGGCTATTCCCACCGATGAGGTGACCAACTGCGCTTTCGCTGGCACCGACAAAAAGACCCTTCTGGTTACAGGAGGGGGCGTGCTCTACTCGGTACGGGTGAAAGATGACGGGCGCATCATCTGGCCTTGATGATCGCCCGGGCATCGCCCTTCACCGGGGCCGCTATTTCTGCAACTCGAAGGCGGCCAGTTGATTGGCACCCGGGGTGATGGTCGCCTTCAGTGGGGTGGAAGTTGCCTTGCCATACCTGGCGGGGATCCGGTTGGTTACCTGGCCATCGTCAGGTTTGTTGGGCACATACCACTCCACCGTGACCGAGTAACTCCCCACAGGGGCCCCGTCGGCTCCCTCGTATGTAGTCACCTCAAAGCTCCCATCCGGCTTCACCGTGGCGCGGGGCCTGGGTTCGTCCTTTCCCCAGGGGGCATTGGGATGAAACACCAGGGTAGCCCCGGGGACGGCCTTGCCCAGGAAACGCACGGTGCCGGAGGCTGGCTGGGTCGGCTGGCGTGTCTCGCCAGCCGAGCAGCCCACGAACAAGCAAAGCATGCCCCCAAGCCAAGCCGGAACCACCCGGCGGGATTCAGTCATTGCCCACCACCTCTCCACCGTCCCGGGTGACTATGCGGGCCAGGGTGCGAATGCTGATGGTAGAAGAAACCGTGCGAACCGAGCCATCACCAAAGGTTGCATTCACCAGGCCCGGATGAAAACTGTAAATCTGGCTGGTTCCATCTGTGCCATAGAAAGTCGAGGCAGGGCCACCGGCGGCGATGTAGTCGATACCGTTGGTCACATTGAGGGCGCAAGGACCCGGGGCTATCGTGCCGGAGGCATCGGTGCCCAGCAAAAATGCGATCTCGCTGGCCGGGCGGCACCAGCCACCCCCGTTGGTACGGATACTGGCTGTGGCAGGTGATACCAGCCGGCCAAGACGAAACAGGTTCGGGCGGCCTGAAGACTCGGTGACATGGAGGGTGTTCGAGGTGCCGTCCTGGAAATCAGCTATTTTCAGATTGATTGTCTTGCTGATAGCCCCCCTGGTGGTTCCGGCAAGATCCACCAGTCCGGCTGTCGCCAGGCTGGGGTGGACGCCATAGATACCCGCATAGTCGGAATTGGCGACGATTGGGGACCAGGCCGGACTACCATCGGGGGCACCATCGAGCACAGAGCTGGCTGGTGCCGAAGGGCACTCCAGGGATTTGATGCGCATGCTGGTAACTGGCAGGTTGAGCGGGTCAGACCAGTTCACAGCCTGGTTGTAGTTCTTGAAAAGGCTGTCCTGCTCGATGTAAGGCAAAATCCAGGTGATCCACCGCATGCGCACGGTCTGATTCTGAACCGGGCGCAGGTTGGATGGAAAGTAACCGTTGGCACCGTGGAAGTTGTGCAACGCCAAACCGACCTGCTTCAGGTTATTCGAGCAACTCATGCGATTGGCGGCCTCGCGCACCTTCTGCACAGCGGGCACCAGCAGGCCAACCAGCACCGCGATGATGGCAATCACCACTAGCAATTCGATCAGGGTGAAGCCCCTGCGGCTGGCGAGGGGTTGAGCCGAAACCTGAGGCATGACTATTTCTCCGGATAATTATCAAGTTGATCGTAATGATCATCATTGAATTGATTATGACGGTTCCTGCCCCAGAGTCAAGTTGATCTTCACTTTGTTTACCGGGATAGTGATGAATGATTCGGGTGGGATAGTGTGAGAGCCAATTCCAAAAGGGTAAATGCAGCCAGAACTGGCCGTTGTTATCGCCCTGGAAAAGCATCTGGCTGGCTCAGAGCGACCCGGGAAAAGGGTCGATGAGCCAGCCAGTAAAATAGATCAGTGGGATTCAGTCGGGTGTCAGAGGCCGGACCCGCCGTTGAATCCATAGCCTTTGCCCCCTCCAAACCCGTTGCCAAAGCCACCAAACTGGCCACCACCAAACTGTCCACCGCCAAACTGGCCGCCGCCAAACTGCCCACCACCAAACTGGCCACCACCAAACTGGCCGCCGCCAAACTGTCCACCACCAAACTGTCCACCACCAAACTGGCCGCCGCCAAACTGTCCACCGCCAAACTGTCCACCACCAAACTGCCCACCCCCAAACTGCCCGCCACCAAACTGGCCCATGGCGGAACCACCCATTGCACCTAGCATGTAGCCCGAAGGGATGGGAATGACATTAAAAGGACCACCGGCATAGGGAGGCCTGATAGTGGTGCCAGGCGTGTAGGCACCAAAAGGATTATTGCTGCCACCACCGTTATTACCTTGCTGTCCGCCGCCGAGCTGGTTGCCACCTTGCTGGCCGCCGCCGAATTGACCACCTAACTGTCCGCTACCGAACTGGTTGCCACCAAACTGTCCGCCACCGAACTGACCACCAAACTGTCCACCACCGAACTGGTTGCCGCCCTGCTGGCCACCGCCAATCACCACCACAGGTGGCCGCAAAGGGGGTGAAACAGTACCAACTGGTTGCATGCCTGGGCGGTATTGCGCCAACAGAACACTGCCAGCGGCAGCAAGAAAGAGTAAAGCGAATCCATACTGCGTGGTGAGTTTCATGATGATGTCCCTTTCTGCTGGTTTAGACCAGGAAGTCTTGCCCTGTTGCACCTATGGAACGAAAAAACGCCGTAGCTTGCGCACAAGCATGCTCCCACACCAAAAAGCTGTTTCAAATTAATCTGCCGGCACGCAAAAGAGCGGCAAGTTTGCCGTGAATTTTTCACGGATAAGCAAGAATTCAAAAATATTTGGTGGTATTCCTGTCATCCAGTTCAGCCACCGGCACAGTCAGAATAATCGCAGCGCCCCGCTTGCTGTCCAATGTCTCGCATGGTTACGCCCACTTGGGCTGCCAGGAAAAGCATGTAGCCCATTGCTGATTACCCTACGCAGGAACAGCACGACGGGTTTGCTCAATCAATGGCAATTTGCCATCCCGCATCTTGGGCCATGCTGTTTTTTCCCGCTGGCGTAGGCAAAGGGGGCCAGATTGAGGGAAACCCACCTCCACTATGGAACAGCGTGACCCAGCGGCTTGCAACCAGACAATGATCAATTATGAGTCCAGGGGGAAAACCCAGGCCGGTGGCCCTGAAAAGGAATTGCCGGTTATGGGACGAATTGTTTGAACCGAGTCAGGATGGAACTTTTACAAGTGACATTGCCTTGCGTAAGCTTGCTTTTTCTTTATAAATTAAGGTAAAGCAAGCTTTAGGCTGAGCCAATGATTTCGGTTGGAAGCCCTTTCGTACTTCCTTTTTTGAGGTTTTCATGGCGAAGGACTCGACTTGGGATGACAAGTTGTCAGCGCCTGCGGCTGTTTTTTTTTCAACTGTTCAGGGGCTGCAACAAGATTTGGTGGCGGGACTGGTGGTATTTCTGGTGGCGTTGCCCCTGTGCCTCGGGGTAGCTTTGGCCTGTGGGGTTCCTCCGGTCGCAGGTTTGATTGCCGGGATCGTGGGTGGCCTTGTAGTGGGTACCCTGAGTAGTTCGCACACGAGCGTGAGTGGGCCAGCGGCTGGCCTTACTGCCGTGGTTGCAGCACAGGTTGCCAGCCTTGGTTCCCTGGAGGGGTTTTTGCTTGCCCTGGTTATTGCGGGGGTTATTCAGCTCCTCCTGGGGGCTTTACGCGCGGGGTTTATTGCTTCCTTTTTTCCCTCCAGTGTCATTCAGGGGCTGCTTTCATCCATTGGCCTGATCCTGATCCTCAAGCAGTTTCCCCACCTTTTCGGGCATGACCCGGATCCTGATGGGGAAATGTCATTCAGCCAACCCGATAACGAGAACACTTTCACCGAGCTGTGGCAGATATTCGGGGATTGGCACCTGGGTGCCGCCACGATTGGTTTTTTTTCCCTGGCGGTTCTGATTGTGTGGGACAAAATCAGGGTTCCCTACCTTTCAAAGCTCCCGGCGCCTTTGGTGGTGGTCATACTGGGCATCCTGGCAGTGGAACTTTTCCGGGGCATGAGCGAGACATGGGCCATCGGTCTGGATCACCTGGTGGTAGTGCCTTTGGTGCAGGATTTCAAAGCGCTGGCCAATTTTATGGTACATCCGGATTTCAGTCGCTGGGCCGAACCAGCCATCTGGACCGCCGGGGTTACCCTGGCCCTGGTGGCATCCCTGGAAACCCTCCTCAATCTGGAAGCGGTGGACAAGCTCGATCCGCAACAGCGTCTATCCAGTCCCAATCGCGAGCTGTTGGCTCAGGGTGCTGGTAATATCCTGTCCGGATTGATCGGCGGTTTGCCGGTCACATCTGTGATTGTTCGCAGCTCCGTCAATATCAACGCTGGCGGTCGCTCCCGCCTTGCGACGATCTTCCATGGCTTGTTGTTGCTCCTGAGCGTTTGGCTGCTGCCGGATCTGCTTGGGCGAATTCCCATTTCCTGCCTGGCGGCAATCTTGCTGATGACCGGATACAAATTGGCTAGTCCCAAGGTTTTTCTGGAGATGTGGCGGGGTGGGAAATACCGGTTTTTGCCTTTCATGACAACTGTTGTTGCTATTCTGTTCACCGACCTTCTGATAGGGGTGCTCGTCGGTTTGATGGTAGGTCTGGCTTTCATATTGGCCAGCAATATCCGTCGACCACTCTGGCGCGTGATTGAAAAACATCACGAGACAGAGTTGATCCGTTTCTTGTTGGCCAATCAGGTCAGCTTTCTCAACCGCGGGGCACTTTGCCAGGCACTCGGATCAGTGCCCGCCGGGGCCCATTTGCTCATCGATGCGAGCCAGACTGTTTATATTGATCCTGATGTGCTGGAAATGATCTGCGAGTTTCGTGACCGCAAGGCCCCGGCGCGTGGCATCCAATTGAGCCTGCGTGGCTTCCGCGACCGTTTCGGGTTTCCCGACAGGATTCTTTATGCGGAACATGCCACGCAAAGTATCCAGGAAAAGATGGGTTGGCAAGAGGTTCTGGATCTGCTGGCTGCTGGCAATTTGCGGTTTCGGACCGGCAACCGGTTGTCGCGCGATTTCAACCGGGAAGTCCTGGCCACTTCAGGTGGCCAACATCCGTTGGCCGTGGTGCTCAGTTGCATGGATTCGCGTAGTCCTGCAGAAATTCTTTTCGATCTTGGCCTGGGGGATATTCTCAGCGTGCGGGTGGCTGGCAATGTGACCAGCCCCAAGATCCTCGGTAGCCTGGAATATGGTTGCGCAGTAGCCGGTGCCAAATTGATTGTTGTGCTGGGGCACACCCAGTGCGGGGCTATTGCGGCAGCGGTGGCCCGTGTCATGGCCGAGCCAGGCAGCGAGCAGCCGGTATTGTCTATTAATCTGGAGCCAATTGTAAAAGATATCTGCACGGCGGTTGCTGCCACCCGGATGCGGGACAAAGAACCTGGCCAGTGGCCTGACAGTAGTTTTGGTGATCGCGTGGCCAGACGCAATGTGCTTCATTCGGTGCATCACATTCTCCGGGACAGTGGGGTGATACGGCAGCTGGTTGAAGCTGGCAAGGTGGCGGTGGTGGGGGCCTTGTACGATATCGTCACAGGTCGTGTGGTATTTCTTACAGGACCTCTAGCCGAGCAGGAACCCGGGTCAGTCAAATCAGCCAGCAAGCCTGGATGATTTCCCTACCCTTGTTTCAAAGTTGCCTTGGCAGCACCTTTTCTCCTGATATCGCATGGTGTTGCTGATATTAGCCCATGCATGCTCTGGTCTTGTAATGGCAGTTTATACCAATTTTTGTGATATATGCATGTCGGCAATTGTTGCTCGGGCTTTAGTAATAAAATTTAGGTGGAATGGGCCAGCCAGGGTGCATTCGGCAAGCTTGGCCAAGGTTCAAAAAGCACCCAAGTGCGGATTTTCCCAGAGAAAAAGCGGCAGCAGCTTTTTTTATTTCTTTTTTTGACTTTCACTCCATTCGTGACCTAGATTTCATCGTGCATCACTAAATATCAATTAGAAAATTATAGTGATGTACTAGACTATACGAGAACATTTTTAACTTGGAGTATTGTTGTGAATAGAATTAACGATATCTCTGTTTTTGGTCGCAAGCGTTCGATTTCCCCTTCCAGCTTCCAGCCTGCACTGATGGCGCTGGAAAGCCGTTTGGTGCCTGCCAGTTTTTCGGTCGATTTCGCCATCACCAATGATTGGGTCAGTGGATTCCAGGCAGCCGTGAAGGTGACCAATCTGGACAAGATTCCAGTTACGGGCTGGAAGCTCGAGTTCGATTACGCCTCCCAAATCAATTCCATCTGGGATGCCCAGATCGCCAGCCATGTCGGCAGCCACTATGTGATCAATGGCCCGGGCTGGAGCAAAGACATCCCCGGTTCGGGTTCGATCACTTTTGGCTTTGTTGGTGCGCCAGGCACGGATCGCCTGCCCCCTGCCAACTACAAACTGAATGGTTTCGCCTCGGGTGGCACCACGCCGGTGACCCCTCTGCTGCCGACTCTGGCTGTCAGTAGCCCCAAAGTGGCTGAAGGAAATAGCGGCGGCACCAGCGGGCTCGATTATGTGATCACCCTTTCGGCCGCAAGCACCCAGAATGTGACCGTGAACTACGCAACTGCCGCAGGCACAGCCACCGAGGCATCAGACTACACCAAGACCACCGGCACCCTCACCTTCAAGCCCGGCGAGGTATCCAAAACGGTCCGGGTACCCGTGCTGGGGGATACGGTTGTCGAGGCGGATGAAACGGTATCACTGAAACTTTCCAGCCCGGTTGGGGCTACCGTGGCTACAGGTACGGGCACGGGCACCATCACCAATGATGATGCGGCAGTCACGCCACCTCCAGCAACGGCTGGCGCGGTGAAGCTGGAAATCACCAGCGACTGGGGCAGCGGCTATACAGCCACGGTCACCATCACCAATACCACCAACGCAACGATGAATCCCTGGTCGCTCGGCTGGACCTTCGATGGTCAGGTCACGGCCATTTGGAATGCGGTGGTAGGGTCGCACAGTGGCGATCAATGGTCCATCAAACCTGAGGCCTGGAATAGCTCCATACCGGCGGGTGGCTCCATCAGCTTCGGGTTCAATGGCGTCCCGGGCGTGAAGAATAAAACCCCTACCAACTTTGTGCTGAACGGAACTTCCACCGGGGGCGGAGGTGGAGTGACAACTCCCAATCGGGCGCCTACCGCTGTGGCCGACACAGCCTGGGTAATCCCCGGAGGCAGCGCCACTGTTAGCGTCCTGGCCAACGACACCGATCCCGACAACGACAAACTGGCAGTGAAATCAGCGACGGCGGGTGCTTTCGGCACAACTACGGTGAAGGCCGATGGCACAGTGCTATATGCTCCGGGAGCCAGCTTCACGGGTACCGACTCATTCAGTTACACCATCAGCGATCCCGCCGGCCTCACCGCCTCAGCCAGCGTCACCGTCAATCTGCTCGCCGATGGCGTGAAAGCCTGGCCAGGCCAGGTGTTCGCCCCCTATGTCGATACGACACTTTGGCCCACCATGGATATGGTCAAGGTTGCCAATGAGCAAGGGCTGCGTTACTTTTCGCTGGGTTTCATCACCGCCACATCCGCCAACAAGCCCGCCTGGGGTGGGTTCACAACCTATGAAGTTGATGGTCAGGCCTTTGACCTGAAAATGCGGGCCCAGATCGGTTCCATTCGCGCCCTGGGTGGCGATGTGAATGTCTCTTTCGGTGGTGCCGCAAACCAGGAGATGGCCGAGGTGCTCAGCGACAAAGCTGCCCTGAAGGCTGCCTACATGCAGGTTATCAATACCTACGACCTGAAGCGGATCGATTTTGATATCGAAGGCGGCGCGCTGGCCAACAAAACCGTCATCGACCGCCGTTCTACGGTGCTGGCGGAGATCCAGGCCGACATGTTAAAGGCTGGCAAGCCGCTAGAAGTCTGGCTGACTCTGCCAGTGCTGCCCACCGGATTGACAGCCGATGGCACCTACGCTGTGCAGAGCGCTTTCAAGGCAGGGGTTCGGCTGGGTGGTGTGAATATCATGGCCATGGACTATGGTGATTCAGCAGCGCCCAATCCCGTTGGCAAAATGGGTGATTACGCCATCCAGGCAGCTAACAGCCTGCATGGTCAACTCAAGCAGATCTATGCGGGCTTCTCCGATGCCAAAATCTGGAGCATGGTGGGTATCACACCCATGATTGGTCTCAATGACCTGACCACTGAGGTTTTCGATCAGCAGGAAGCACGCGAAGTGCTGGCTTTTGCCCAGCAGAAAGGCCTGGGTGAGCTTTCATTCTGGTCGCTGAACCGTGATTTGCAAAACGCGAAAGGCGTGCTGACGCAAGTTGACAACTTCTCATCAAGTATTTTGCAGACTCCCTATGAATTTTCCGGTATCTTCAAACCATTCACCACCACGGGTGGTGGTGGAACTGTCGGCACCACGCCCTCTTTGACAGTGGCCAATCTGACTGTTTCAGAAGGCAATAGCGGGACAGTGAGCCTGGATTTTAAAGTGAAGCTTTCGGCGGCGGCAGCTTCAACTGTCAGCTTCACCGTCAACACCCAGAATGGCACCGCCACAGCGGGATCGGACTACCAGGAACTGGTTGCCAAAAAGGTGACTATCGCCGCGGGTCAGACCGAGGCCACGGTGAGCGTGCTGGTGAATGGGGACACCACAGTCGAGGGGAATGAAACCTTCACCCTGGCGCTTTCCGCCGCCACAGGTGCCACCATCGCCACAGCGAATGCCACTGGCACTATCAGCAATGACGACACAGATCCCGTGACACCACCTGCCGGAGGGGGAGGTACCGCTGCCAAACGGGTGGTCAGTTATTTCGCGGAATGGGGTATCTACGACCGTAACTACACCGTGGCCGACCTGCCTGTAGACAAGCTCACCACGGTGAACTATGCCTTTGCCAAAATCACCGACACGGGCGAAGTGGGCGTGTTTGACAGTTGGGCGGCGGTGGAGAAACCATTCGGACCCGATGCCTGGGATACTCCCATTCGGGGCAACTACGGTGCCCTGAAGCGCTTGCAGGATGCCCATCCCAACCTGGAAGTGCTGATTTCCATTGGTGGCTGGACCCTGTCCGACAAGTTCAGCGATGTGGCGCTAACAGCGGCATCGCGCGAGAAATTCGCAGCCTCCTGTGTGTCGTTTTGCAAAAAGTACGGATTCGATGGGGTGGATCTTGACTGGGAATATCCTGTCAGCGGTGGTCTGGCAAACAACAGATACCGACCCGAAGACAAGCAGAACTACACGCTGCTTGTAAAAGAGATCCGCCGGCAATTCGATATCCAGGAAGTAACCGACAAGCGCGACTGGCTGATCACCATCGCCGCGCCTGCCGGCTACGACAAGTACGCCAATTTCGAGATGGGCGAGTTGGCGAAGACTCTCGACTGGATCAACATCATGTCCTATGACTACCACGGCGCCTGGGAGAATACTACCAATGCTTTGGCACCGATGGCTGCCGACCCCTCCCGCCTGGGCACTATCGACGCCCAATACAATGTCACCTACACCGTGGACATGTATCTGAAAGACGGAATTGACCCGGCGAAGCTGATCCTGGGTGCGCCGACCTACGCCCGATCCTGGGCAGGAGTGGGGCCAGCCAATAATGGCCTATACCAGGCCGCAACCGGCGCGGGTTCTGGCACCTGGGAGAAGGGAGTGGTTGACTATGCGGACCTCCTCAACAAGGTGAAAACCCAGCCCGATGTGTATAAGCTGTATTTCGATGAGGCCACTCAGGTGCCCTATGTGTACGCCCAAACGGTGGAGGGAGGCTGGTTCAGCACCTTCGAAAACACCCGGTCGCTTGACAAGAAGATCGACCTGATTTTTGCCAAAGGGCTGGGCGGCATGATGCTCTGGGAGGCTGACGCGGATCTGCGTGACAGCAACTCGGTGGATTCCTTAACCGGTCATGCGGCAGGCCGGCTGCTGTAACTGGCCGCAACGACAGGCATACTATCCCGGGTGAATGAATCACCCGGGATAGTGTATTTTCAAGGAAATTTCCCAGCGGGGTTGCCCCGGAAATTGGTTGCCATTCCAGGGCTGATGGCCCAGGAAAAGAGGGTTGGATCGGGGGCAAGAACCACACCAGACACAAGATTTCCCAGCCTGGACCGGATGATGGTAGAATATCTTCCCTGCCCTGTGAACCACCTGAGGGGGATCCTCCATGTGCTGCCCGCGAACCTGTGTAGCCCGTCTTTTTGCCACCCTGGTTTGCCTGGCGGTGCCAGCGGCCATGTGTGGTCCGGTTCAGGCGCAACCCGTTCGGGTAATCGGCTTCACACTGCTGCGCACCGACCTGCCGGGGGGCAGGCATGCCAATACCCGCACCATGCGGGCAGCCGTGGCAAGCATCGACGGGGCCAGTCAGCGGCTGGTGGCAGAAGAACTGGCCAGCAAACCCGACACCTCCACCCAATTCGCCGGTTGGTCTCCCGATGGCAGGAAAGCCATCATTGTCTCCGCCTGGCAAAGTCCGGAAAATGCTGCGTGGGAAGAGGAGCACAAGACCTTTCGTTTCAATGCCGAAACCCGGCTGCTCGATTCGTGGCTGGTGGATGTGGAGACCGGAAAGAAAGAAAATCCCACCGCCCTGAACCGGGTCAGTTTCTACAATACCGGCCTCTTTTACTGGCCAAAAGATCCCGAAAGGCTGGGCTTCACCGCTCTCATCAACGGCAATTCCCATCCCTTTAAAATGGATCTCAATGGCGGCAACAAGGTGGATCTCACCAGTGGCAAGTCGGGATTCACTTACGGGTTTTCCAGCTCGCCCGATGGCAAGCGGGTGGCCTATCACAAAGACTACCAGGTGTTTGTCGCCAATGCCGATGGCTCCAATCCGGTTCTGGTGAAAACCGGCAATCCTTTCAACTTTGCCCCCGCCTGGTCACCTGACAGCCAATGGGTCTTGTTTGTGTCGGGCGAGCATTATAATTGCCACCCGCATGTGGCCCGCGCCGATGGTACGGGCTTGCGTAAACTGGCGGACCGTGGTGGCCACCGCGGCGTGACCGAGTTCCTCGATGTGCCTGATTTTCACAACGGCAGCAGTGATACCCCTTGCTGGGCGACGGATGGTAAAGGGGTGTTTTTCACTGCCAGGGTGGGTGAGGCGATTGAACTGTTCCGGGTGGGCCTGGAAGGCGCGCCCGAAAAGCTGACCAGTTCGCTGGCCGGCACCTGGCACTACCACCCGACACCCTCGCCCGATGGCCAATGGCTTGCCTACGGTTCCCGCCGGGGCGGTGTGCGCCAAAT
Source organism: Planctomycetota bacterium (assembly GCA_003669555.1). Classification (GTDB taxonomy): domain Bacteria; phylum Planctomycetota; class Planctomycetia; order Gemmatales; family Gemmataceae; genus UBA6894. The sequence continues at coordinate 25,263 of QWOS01000099.1, read as the reverse complement.
GGTGGTGCGTGATCTGGCTACGGGCAAGGAGACTCCAGTCACCAGGCTGACAACGGGTCATGGTGCCATGTGGCCTCACTGGCGGCCGGGCAAGTGAGGCCAGAAAACCATCGGAGACCATATCCTGCTATGCTGGCCCTTCCGGATTGATTCAAGGGAAGAAGCACCTCACAGCCGACAGGACTCGTACCCATGCCCATGTACGAATATGCCATTATTCTGCCTGACGGAACCGATGGAGAGATTTTTGGGCACCTGCAGTCGTTCGACGAGGAACCCCTCACCGCACATCCGGTGGATGGCCGTCCGGTTCGCCGCATTTTCTCTGTTCCCGGGGCAAAAACAGGAAGTTCCCTTGCCAAGCCTGACATGAGTTCAAAAAACCTCGAAAGGCTGGGTTTTACGCAGTACAAGAAGGCAGGCGGGGGTAAATACAAAAAGACCGCCGGTGACGGTCCTGGCAGTATTTCAAGGGATTGATGCCCGCCGCCCGGTGGCCTGCGTTGTGGCACCCCCCGGCCCCGCAGTCTGGTTGTGACTTGTTCACCGCGCAGTTGTTTGCTTTTTATGGCGTTACCGCCACAGGGGCGAATCTGTGCGTTTGATGTTCCGGCATCAGGCCTGGCTGGCCGATGCCACGGTGTTCACCAGGAGCATGGCGATGGTCATCGGGCCCACCCCCCCGGGGACTGGGGTGATCGCCGAACAAAGCGGTGCCACCTCGTCGAAGGCCACATCACCGCACAAGCCCCCCTCAGGCTTGCGGTGGATCCCCACATCGACCACCACCGCGCCGGGGCGCACCATGCAGGCCTTCAGCCACTGGGGTTGCCCGATGGCCGCCACAATGATTTCAGCCTGCAGCAGGTGCCGTTCGGGGTGGGGGGTGCGGCTGTGGCAAACTGTTACGGTGGCATCCACGCCTTTTTGTAAAAGCAGCAGCGCCAGGCTTTTGCCAACAATGCTCGACCGCCCCAGTACCACCACATCTTTCCCGGCCCAGGAAAAGCCGTTGCGCTCCAGCAGTTGCCATATCCCGTGGGGAGTGCAAGGTAGATAGCGGGGCCTGCCATCAGCCAGCAGGCCCAGATTGAGCGGGTGCAGGCCATCGACATCCTTGCGCGGATTCACCCTGTCGAGCACCACCGCCGTGTCGAGGTGGCGGGGCAGGGGCAACTGCACCAGAATCCCATGCACCGCCGCATCAGCGTTGAGCCGGTCAATCAGGGCCAGAATTTCGTTTTGTCCAACATCCGCCGGTAACTGGTGGAGCCAACTGGCCATGCCAGCCTCGGCGCAAGCCTGGCGCTTGCTTTTGACATACACTTGGCTGGCCGGATCGTCCCCCACCAGGACCGCCGCCAATCCGGGTGTGATACCCCGGGCTGCCTTCAACTGCCCACACTTTTCAGCCACCTCGGCCCGGACGGTGCGGGACAGTTGCTTGCCGTCAAGAATATGCGGGGTCAACGCTGGGATTCCTTTGCGGATGGCATCCTGGCCAACCAGGCTAATACCTGGCCTGGATCCAGACTGGATTCGGCTGGTGATTCGTCCATGCCTGGCTGATTTGACAACGCCAGACACTGGGCACCCGACCAGGCCGCAAGGTCGGCCAGAGCTTGAAGTTCCGTATTGACTGGTCCCAATACCACCACAACATCCGCCTGCTTGCAAGCCTCTTCGGCATGACGCCATGAATCGGCCGGTAACGGAGTTTCAGGATCAGGCTGACCCAGATCAAGAATGGCACCAGGAAAGTAGCCCAGTGGGTGGGTGGTCAGCAAAAGAGCCCCCAGGGCCACCAGATGATCTACCATCTGGCGCACCCGGGGGTCTGTAACCAGCCCTCCCAGTAAAAGAGGCTTGCAGGCCCCAGCAAGGATGGCAATCGGGCCAGTCGTGATTTCGGGCTCAGTCATGTTTGAAATCCTGATTCAATTCTGCTTGCTGAAGTACTCCTGAGCCCCCTTGGGATCGGCCTTCATCGAGGGCCGTCCTTCCTGCCAGTTGGCGGGGCATACCTCGCCATTCTTTTCAAAGAAGTTCAGAGCATCCACCATGCGCAGGGCTTCGTCGACGCTGCGGCCCAAAGGCAGGTCATTGACCACCATGTGACGGAGCACGCCGACCTTGTCGATCAGGAACAGGCCACGCAGGGCGACACTGTTGTCGGGAAGCAGCACGCCATAATCTTTGGCGATTTGTTTGGTGAGGTCAGCAATCAGTGGGTAGCGCACTTTTCCCAGGCCTCCCAAATTGCGGGGCATTGTGTTCCAGGCCAGGTGGGAGAACTGGCTGTCGATTGACGCACCCAGGACCACGGTGTTCCTTTGGGTGAACTCTTCCAGTTTTTCGTCGAAAGCGATGATTTCGGTGGGGCAGACAAAAGTGAAGTCGAGAGGGTAAAAAAATAAAATCACATTTTTTCCAAGATAATCACTTAAGTGGATAGTCTTGAAATCCTCTCCCACCACGGCGGTGGCGGAAAAAGACGGGGCTGGCTGGGTCACAAATGCGGCCATGGCGAAGATTTCCTGCGGGGTATAAAAAACAGCCAAGTGAAACAGGGGGCCCTGTGCCAACCTTTCCCCAAAGCCATTCGTCGTGCCATTGATAGTCTATTAGATAGTCTAAGAACAAGCAGCCGCCCGTCAGGATCGACGGCGGCAAATTTCAGGAGAGCGCGGCACCATGCAGCCCGAGATGGTTGAAGTGAGCCACCTGACCAAGCTCTTCGGTCAGGTTCTGGCCCTGCACGATGTGAGTTTTCGGCTGGAACGCAACGAAATTGTTGGTTTGCTGGGCAATAACGGCGCCGGCAAATCCACACTGATGCGCGTCCTTACCACCTATTTGCCCGCCACCTCCGGGGTGGCCCGGGTTGACGGTTTCGATGTGCTCACCCAATCGATGGAGGTGCGCCAACGGATTGGCTACCTGCCTGAGAATATCCCTCTTTATCCCGAGATGCGGGTCGAGGAATACCTGGCTTACCGGGCCCAGCTCAAGGGGATGGACCGGCCTGGACGGATGCGGCGAATTCCCGAAATTCTTGACCGCTGTCGCATTGCCGGGGTGCGTCGGCGCCTGCTGGGCACCCTATCCAAAGGCTTCCGGCAACGGGTAGGTCTGGCCGATGCCCTGCTGGCCAACCCGCGTCTGCTGATCCTCGATGAGCCCACTGATGGGCTTGACCCGGGTCAGAAGCAGGATGCGCTGGCCCTGCTCAGGGAACTGGGTCAGGACCACACAATCCTTTTCAGTTCGCACCTGCTGGTGGAAGTAGAGGCTATCGTCGACCGGGTGCTGATCCTGCGTCGCGGCCATCTGGCCTTCAATCAGCAATTGGCCAGCATGGAACGCGACCAGATCATGCTGGTCGAGGCCCAGGGGGCCACCGACAAAATTGCCGCAGTAGTGGGGCGGCTTGTCGGCCAGAGACTCGTGGAATCCAGTCTTCTCGAGGAGGGCTGGGTCAGCTGCTCGGTCCGGTTGCCTGAAGGAATAGACCCGCGCGTTGAGGTGGCCAGGTCACTTCACGAGCAGCAGTTACCCATCCGCAAGCTCGATTTCCGGCGGCGCACCTTGCAGGACCGCTGGAACGAAATCAACAACACTGAAGTCACCACCCAATCACCGGGGAGGAACTGATCCCATGCGTGTGCCATCTCCTTTAGAGAACGGTTTGGAAATGCAGCCAGGTTCTTCAGCAGGCCCCTCCGATGTGGTGGCCGAGGAGCGGTCGTTACCAACGGCTGTGGGTGCCTGTGGCGCCTGTTTGGTGCTGATTGGCCTGTTTGCCGTGTCGATGGGTATCGCCGAACGGGCGTTCCCGGTTGGGCCTTCGGTTGGTCTGGTCGGAGCATTACTGGGCTTTTTACTGATCATGGTCCATGCCAGCCTTGAGCGAAGCGGGCCTATCCTGCTGGGCTACCTTGCCCTTGGGCTCGTGCTGGCGGTGACCGGGCTGGTTTGTCTGTTTAACGGGGCCATGCCGATCGATGCCCGGGCCTTGGGGGTGGCAGGCTGTCTGGTGGGCCTGCCACTGGTTTTGGCCTGTGCCCGGTCGCTGGGCATGGTGGCCACCAATAACGGCAGCCTGGGGGCTAGCGGCAGACTTCTGGCGGACTGGCTTCCTGCTGCCCTGGGCGGGGCGGGGGCCGTGGGTGCTGTGGCTGGTATTTTATGGTTGTTCATTCTTGCAGAGCGTGGCGAATTCACCAGCGTGGGCCCGCCCCTGATTCTCGCCATCCTTGGCTTGATCTCCATGATTGGCTACCTGGCACTGGTGGGTTTTTCCAGCGAATTAGCCTACCGCCAGGGCTGGCTGGCCTGCTTTGTGGGCCTGGGATTGGCCTTGGCCGTGCTCGTCCGCTCCATTCTGCACGCCTCCGGTACCTGGCCGGCTCAGGGTGCCAGCCACTTCATACCCGGCGGCTGGCTCATCCTGGGCCTGTCACTGCTACTGGGTCTGGGGTCTTTTGCCCTGGTCTCCGATCGGGCGGCGGTGGTGATCTTCCGCAGGGAAATGGCTTCATTCTTCCTTTCACCCATCGCCTATTTTGTGACAATGGCCTTCGCCCTGGGTACCTGGACCAGCTATGGGCTATTCCTCGACAGGCTGGCCGATCGCCAGGTGCTGGAGCCCATTCTGGGAAATTATGTCATCGAGCTGTTTATTGTCCTGTGCGTGCTGTTTGGTGTGCCCCTGCTCACCATGCGGCTCCTCAGCGAGGAGAAACGCAGTGGCACTCTGGAAGTGCTGCTCACCGCCCCGGTGGATGAATTGTCGGTGGTGCTTGGGAAGTTCCTCGCAGCGTTGGCCACTTACATGATCATCTGGCTGCCTTTCGCCCTGTATTTGCTGGCTTTGCCACTGAGCAACCAACCCGCTTTTGATTACCGCCCGTTGCTGAGCTATTCGGTGGCCCTGCTGGTGAGCGGGGCCGGATTCATAGCCCTGGGGCTGGCCCTGAGCAGCCTGTTTTCCAATCAGCTCATTTCGGGTGCGCTTACTCTCACCGCCATGATAATGCTGCTGTCTCCTTACATCTTGCAGTTTCGCCAAGGTATCGAAGGAACTGCCTGGGGGACCATGCTGCAGCATGTCTCTTTCCTCAACCTGTGGGAAAGCTCGCTCGAGGGGAAGCTGGTGCCCAGGCAACTGGTTTTCCACCTAAGCCTGATGGTGCTTTCCCTGTTTGTTTCCACCAAAGTGCTGGAGGCAAGGCGATGGCAGTGACAAATCCTGCGACATCCCAAGCAACCGCTAGCATGCGCTCTATCAGGCCGGAGGGAATGCCATGAACAGTCCAGAAAATACCGAAATGCCAGCAATTTCCGGTGTCGCCAATGGCCTGCCAGGGCCTGATCAGGCGAAGCAGAAATTTGCTGCGGTGATCGCCCTGGCCACCCTGGGGCTAGCCCTTTTTGTCGCGGGAATGGTACTGCCTTTCGTCCATGCGCCGTTCCGGGAGGTGTTTGCGGGGGGCCTGGTCGAGTGGCGTAAACAGCCCATGCCGCTGGTCGTGACCGGCCTGCTGCTGGCTATGGGGATTGGTTTGCTTTTGGCTGGAAGCCTCATGGCTCGGGGCTCGGAGCACCAGGCCCCATCATTGCGTCGGCTGATGTACGGTGCCAACACCCTGGTGGCAGGTATGCTGCTGGTTGGAATTTTGCTATTCGTCAATGTCTTCAGCAATCTGAGGCTTGGCAGGTTTGATATCTTCAATCAGACTTTCGACCATACAGAAAGCTCACTTTATACCCTTAGCCAAAGCTCTACAGCGTTTCTGAATAATCTCACGGATCCGGTTCAGGTCTTCCTGTTTGTCAATCCGTTTTCCGGCTCAAGCCAGTTTGTGCGGGCCGAATTGGGCACGCTGGCGGAGAACTGCAAGCGCATCCAGCCCGGGCTCTTGCGCTATCGGGTTCTGGAAGTTCCTTCTGATCTTGAGGAATATGACAAACTGGGGGCCCAGTATCAATTCCCCAAGGAACTGGGAATGCTGGTGGTTTATGGTCCCGACGGTAAACAGAACCACGAGTTTGTGAAACTGACCGACCTCTTCCGTCAGAATCGCGACCCGGCAACCACCCCCGGGCAGCCTGGCGCTGGCTCAAGCCTGCAATTTCTGGGTGAAGCCAAGCTGTTCGAGACCCTTACTTTTCTTTCGGAAAACAAAACCAAAGGGGTTCTATACCTCACCAGCGGTAATGGCGAACCAGATACCGTCCCGGGACCTGCCGGCGATTCGGTCAGCGAACTCACCGCCGAACTGGCCAAGGCCAACTTCCGTGTAGAGAAACTGGTTCTCGATAGCTCCACCCAGCGGGTGCCGGCTGATGCGGACATAGTCCTGATGGTAGGCACAAGAGTGGACCCGCCTGCCGAGGGCATAGCCGCCCTGGAACGATTCCTTCAGGGGGGTGAGAATGGCAAAAAAGGCAAGCTCCTGGTGATGCTGGATGCGGCTCAGGAGCGTCAGGGAGGCCGCAAGGTTTTTAGCCCGCTGCCCCGCCTGAAGGGACTTCTGGCCAGGTTGCAGGTCGAGGTGGATGATGCTGTGCTGGTTTCCAGCCGGGTGAAACCACACAACGATGCGGTTGCCATCCCCAATCTGCGTTCGACTTCGGCACTGGCCAAGGCATTTGTCAGTCAGGGGCAGCCGTTACCGTTCCCAATGCGTGAGGCGCGTCCCTTGCGTGCGGTCCAGTCACCCCCGGCCAATCCGGGGGCTTCGCCTGCCGGTTTGCAAGCGGAACCTTTCCTGGTCGCCTACCCGCAGTTCGACACCAGACCCGTTACCGATCTGGCCGTTTCGCTGGACGAATTGGTGAAATCGGATGGCTGGAAAGACGGCAAGAATCCAGCCAAACCTGCTACGCCCATCGTGCTGGGCCTGGCGGTGCAGGAGGGGCCATTGCCCAGGGCGGTGGTGGTGGGAAATGCCAAATTCGTCAGTAACGAGTACCTGAAGCGAATGGGTGACACAACCAGCCTGGAGTTGGTCGCCAGCTGCTGCGGCTGGCTGCGCGAACGGCCCAGCCTGGGTAGCAAACCGCTGGAATCGAGTCAGCGTTTTGAGCGAAAAACCTACCAGTTGCGCGCGCGCCGAGACACCGCGGAACTTTCCCGTTTGCGTTGGCTGCCTTTGGGCCTGGCCTTTGTGACTATCGCGGGGCTGGGGGCTGGCATGTGGCTGGTCCGGCGTAATTAGCGGGCAGTATCCCGCATGGGTAGTGGGCTCTTTGGGTGTTTTCTAAGGTGAACCAAGCATGAACTTCCGCACGACATTCATTCTGGGCGGGATTTTTCTGGGAATGCTGCTGCTGATGGTACTGGCCATCTCGGTGGGGCCAGGCGTGGAAGATCAGGGGCGCTTGCTCTTCCCGGAGTTGCTGAAAAACGCCGGCGTGGATGTCAATCCGGCCGAATCGATGGTGGCACTCCGGCTGGAACGCACCAGGCCAGTGGCGCAAACCATTGAACTGAAACGCGATCCCCAAACCAGGCAATGGATGCTGGAGCAGCCGGTCCAGGGGTTGGCAGACAGCTTCATGGTGAACAATCTGGTGCGCGCTTTGGTGCAAAGCCGTCGCGAGGAAGACAAGGATGCCCAGGTAAGCCTGGGGAAGTCAGGTTTGAAAGAACCATCCGCCACCCTCACCCTCACCGACAAGGATGGCGTGGAGCATACCCTGTCGGTTGGCCAGACTGTACCTGGGGCCACCGGAAACCTGCTCTTTGTGCTCTCATCGGGCCGCAAGGGAGCCCAGGTGGTGCAGGAGCGCGATTTCGAAGGCCTTTTCCGTCCCCTGGGCGCCTGGCGTGACCGCACCCTGCTGGCTGCCGAGGCTGATGTCGACCAATTCAAGCTATCGATGGGGCCAACCGGCGCCAAACCTGCGGTTTCCCTGCGAAAAACTCTGGGAAACTGGCGGTATGAGGCACCCGCTTTTGGCCTGGCTGAACCAGCCGCCACCACGAGCCTTGGGGCCCCTGCCCAGGGAACTCCTGATATCGGCACCCTGCTGCGTGCCATCGGGGCCTTACGGGTGGAGCAGGCTGGTGAAAAACCGGGCGACAGGGACGACTTTTTGGCCGAAGGGGTGCGGGATCCGGCCGCCTTGGCCGAATATGGTCTGGACCCTGCCCGCAATCGCGTGCTGCGCCTGGAAGTGGAGCGGGCCGTGGTCACCCGCGACACCCAGGCCGAAAGCAGCCCCCAGACCACCAACAGGTCCGCCACCCTGTTGATTGGCTTGGATAAACCCGTGCAAAAGCCAGCCGGAGGCGGTGTCGGGGGGGCTGCAATTCCTGCAGCGCCTGCTTTCAAGGGCTACCAGAGCACCGTGGAGGGAACAGGTTCCGTGGTTCTGGTTCCCGCCGCACCGATCGACGAACTGCTCCGCTTGCTGGAAGATCCTGCCTTGGTGCGGGATCGGGCTGTGTTGCGACTTGCCGGTGAACCGGACTGGATCGAGATAACCAACGGACTCGGTACCCTGGAGCTGGTTCGGGAAGGCACTTCCTGGAAACTCCACAAGCCAGGTGAGGCTGAGGGCCGTGATGTGGAGCCTACCGCCGTGCCGGCGTTACTTGAATCCCTACGGGCTGCCAGGGGGCAGTTTATCGCCGCGGATACGCCCATGCGTCGGGCAGAACTGGAACTGGATCGCCCCCGTGACAAGCAGGTGGCCATTCGCTTTTGGGTGGGTGGAATTGTGTCGCCAGAAAAAAACAGCCCGCCCAAGGATGAAAAAGATGCAGTACCTGAAAAAGGGCCAGTGGTAGCAGCGGTAACCCAGCCCAAGCGGAAGGACCAGCCTGCCATCGCCGAAGTGGTTCTGGGGCGTCGCCAGGGGGAAGAGGTGAGCCTGTTGCGTGTGAATGGACCGGATCAGGCAGTGATGCTGGTGCCGCGGGGCCTCCTTGATTTGGCCGAGCAAGGACCTTTGGCCTATATGGACCGGAAGATCCCGACACCGCATGGCAATGCCATCGGCCAGGATTTGGCAATCGATCAGGTAACCGGGGTTAGTCTCAGGCGAGGGGCCGAGAGTATCTCCGTAGCCCGGAAAGACAAAAATGACCCGTGGAAATTCACCGCTCCTAGTGACAGGGCCGTCCTGCCGGTCGATCCACAGGCGATTCGCACCCTGCTGGTGAACATCGGCTCATTACAGGCTCGCAAACTGCTGTCGGAAAAACCGGACCAGCTGGCAAGCCGCGGTCTCGAACCTCCAGCCATGTCCGTCATCCTGACCATTCCAGGCCCGGACGGAAAAGCCCAGGCAAAAACCCTGTATCTGGGGCGAGAGACAGGGGATGGCGGTATCTTTGCCAGGGCTGACTGGCATCCACCGGTATTCACCGTCGATCTGGCCACGCGGGGGGTTCTTGAGGCCCCGTGGGAAAACCGAAGTCTGTTTCCGGCCCTCGATCCCGCCAAACTGACACGAATCAAGCTCACCGGCTGGCAATCAGTCAACGGGTCGCCGGTCAGTCTGGTACTCGAACGCGACAAAGACCAATGGCTGGCGCGCGATCCTGCCAGTGATTTCCCGGTCGCCCAGGCCCGGGTCACCACGCTGTTGCAAGCTCTGAAGGCTTTGAAGTTTGAGAAAATCCTCGCTTATTCCGGTGGGGGTGAGCCAGGACTGTCACTTGATCCAGCCAAAAACGGACTACTGATCGAATGGACCACGGAAGGTGAAAAGGATCCTGTCCGGCTAACAATCGGCCGGGCGGAAGGGGCAGGTTTTGCCGCCGCTTCCAGCCTGCTTCCCGGTATGGCTGTTGTGGTTCCCAAAGCACCTTTCGAGGAGGCCATGCAGGGTCGTGGCAAATTTCGTCAATGATCCGGCGCACGGCATGGAAATCCGCGTCGGTCCGCCATTGCCTCCGATAAGCCCTGCCAGCCAGGAGGTAACGCGGGCAGTTCTTGCCTGCCTTGAAGATGGTTCATGGGCCCGGTATGACCCTGCCCGGCTGGAACGCATGGAAATCCAGCTGGCCGAATGGTTGGGCGTTGGGCATGCCTTGCTGGTTGGAAGCGGCACATTGGCCCTGGAAGTGGCGCTGCATGCCGTGGGAGTCAAGGCTGGGGGGCTGGTGGCTATCCCTGCCTATGACTACCCAGGGAATTTCCACACAGTTCATGCCCTGGGGGCAATTCCCTTGTTGGTGGATGTTCAGGCGGATAGTCCTCAACTCTGTCCAGCCAGCCTGGAAATCGCTCTGGAAAAAGCGCGTAAAGGGCTCGGACAGGTTCAAGCCGTGGTAGTGAGTCACTTATACGGAGGATTGGCCAATCTGGAGGCCATAGAACGGATCTGTGAACGAAACAATGTGCCATGGGTGGAGGATGCCTGCCAATGTTTTGGAGCCACGGATGCCCAGGGCAAAAGAATTGGCACGAAGGGCATGGCAGGCATATTCAGTTTTGGGGGCGGTAAGCCCGTTAGCGTGGGGCGAGGAGGCCTGCTGGTCACCAATCAGGCAATCCTGCGTCAACGGGCTTGGCTGCGCGTTTCACGGGGAAGCGCACTGGCGACGCCAAGCACCCTCCAACTGGCGGCATTGGAAGCGCAGCTGCCAAGCCATGACAGAAAAATCAAAGAAACACAACAATGGCTCGAAAAAATAGTGAAAGGATCAACCCATGCGGAAAAAGGGCAGTTTAGCATGGAAATTTCCACCGACCGTACCCGCCAGAAAATAATGCAGACCGCAAAAAATCCTTTCCATTTCCTGCAAAATACCGGCCCTGGAAACCCGGTTTATTACCGTATTGCCATGAAAATACCATCGGGCCAACCATCCAGACCAGTACTGGAACGCAGCTGGGCTTTGGGATTACCAATGGGAGAAGGTTTTCGAGCCATTCATGTTGGCAGGGCCGCCAGCCGATTCCATGCGGGTGGACTGTTGACATGTGCTGAGGCGGCAGCAAAAGAACTGCTGGTACTGGATACCACCGCAGCCCAAAGCCAGCCCCTTGCAATCATTCTGGAAGGTTTGAATACCCTTGGCCGTCAAATAACACCCGAAAATGACCCAATAAGTAGTGATGGTGCCTTGACAGGATAAGTGTAAGTGATGTAGGTTTGCAACTTCCCGGTGTTCGAACCGACCAGGTACCTGACCTCCAAGCGGGTTGACCGCTCAGAGGCAAGGGTTTGGTTGTGTCGAATTTGGGTTTTTCCAGATTAAAAGTGTGGGAATGAAGGCGGGTTCATGAACGAGCGCATGCGGATTCGCATCAGAATGGAAGGGTACGACCACGAGATGCTGGATCGTACCGCCAAGGAAATTGCGGAAACCGCCGAAAGGACCGAGGCGGATGTGCATGGGCCGATCCCCTTGCCGACAAGAATTGAGCGGTATACGGTCCTGCGTAGCCCGCACATTGACCGCAAGTCCCGCGAGCAGTTCGAGATCCGCACGCACAAGCGTCTGATTGATATTCTGAGGCCGACTGGTAAAACAGTAGAAGCCCTGAACAAGGGTCTGAGCCTGCCAGCAGGTGTGGATATCAAGATTCGCGTGCTTACAACCGGTTCCTGAAAACGGTTGTGGGGAAAAGGGTCCGGCCAATGCCGGACCTTGTTTGTTAGAGAAAAAGGATTTGGCTGAGGGCCTCACCGCTTCCCCGCAGTAGGGTAGCGAAATGGGGCTTTTAGAAGTTTGCGCCGTAGGCTGGGGTGGATTGATGCTGAACCTGAAAGTGATCAACGCGGAAGGCCAGGAAGTGGGGACAGTCCAAGTGGACCCCGCTGAATTTGGCGGTATTGTCAACAAGCAATTGCTGCACGATGTGGTGCTGATGCAATTGGCAAACCGGCGTTCTGGTACCCACTCGACTTTGCGTCGTGGTGAGGTGGCTGGTAGCACGAAAAAGGTTTTCCGCCAAAAAGGCACTGGTCGTGCCCGTATGGGAAGCAAGAGAACCAACAAGCGAGTGGGCGGTGGTACAGCCAAGGGGCCAAAACCACGCGATTACGAATACCACATGCCGAAAAAGGCAGTCAGGGCGGCAACCCGGATGGCAGTCTTGAGCAAACTTCAAGACAGCGAAGCAATTATTTTGGACAAACTGGATTTTGAAACGGCAAAAACAGGCCAGTTTGCAAAATTGCTGCAGACACTCAATCTGCGCGGCAAGCGGGAAACAGTCGGTAAGGGTTACGACAAGCAGCTCCAGGGTCTGACCTGCCTGGTGGGCATCGACAAAGCCAACGATAATATCTGGTTGTCTGCGCGCAACATTCCAGGCATGGCAGTGATGCCAGTGGCAGATTTCAATGCCCTGACCATCATGCGGCAAAAACGGCTGGTGCTGACACGGGACGCTTTGGAAGCGTTGCGAAATCCCCCCAAAGCCATCGAAGCTTGAGCTGAAGGAAGATCAGGACCATGAGAAAAGTCAAGAAACCACCATCAGCATCCCGCCCTTGCGGCCCAGTACTTGATCCGCATCAAGTAATAATGGCTCCGCTGATAACGGAAAAAATGAACAATATGGCTGAAACCAGCCGTACCTACGCATTTCAGGTAAACCCTTGGGCTACCAAGCCTGAGATCAAGCGGGCTGTTGAAATTTTATTCGGGGTGAAAGTGAGTGGTGTGCGCACCATGAACTGCCGCGGGAAGACAAGGTCCTATCGGTTCCGTTTGGGGCGTTTGTCCCACTGGAAAAAGGCCTATGTGACACTGGATCCGGAAAGCAAGCCGATCGAGCTGTTCTGAGCCGGTAACGAGGAGAATTGGGATGGGTATCAGACAATTCAAACCGGTAACGCCAGGCAGGCGACAAATGTCGGTCAGCGATTTCGCTGAACTGACAGATCGCAGCAGGAAACCGGAAAAGTCATTGCTAAGGCCGCTCGTGAAGTCGGGTGGTCGCAACAATCAGGGCATCATCACGGTGCGATTCCGTGGGGGTGGTCATAAAAGACGCTACCGTCTGATTGATTTCCGCCGGATTGCAGATGGCCTGGCAGCAACAGTTATAGCGGTAGAGTATGATCCTAACCGATCCGCTCGTATTGCCCTGGTCGAGTACCAAACTGGCGTCAAAGCCTACATTCTGGCACCCGCCGGTTTGAAAGCTGGCGACAAGGTTGAGTCAGGCGAGACGGCTGAACCAAAGATTGGTAACTGTCTTCCTTTGCGAAAAGTTCCCTTGGGCATGTCGATCCACAATGTGGAACTTCAGCCAGGTCGTGGTGGCCAGATGGCCCGTTCCGCGGGTTGTTCGGCAGTTCTGACAGCCCGGGAAGGCAAATGGGCCCAGATCACTCTTCCAAGTGGTGAAATGCGCCGGGTACCCTGTGAATGCAGGGCAACGATTGGTGTGCTTGGCAATGCCGACCACATGAATATCAGCCTGGGCAAAGCTGGTCGTAAACGATGGTTGGGCCGCAAGCCTCATAATCGTGGCGTGACAATGAACCCTGTCAACCATCCCATGGGTGGTGGTGAGGGTCGCACGGCTGGTGGTCGTCATCCCTGTTCACCAACAGGTGTGCTGGCCAAGGGTGGCAAGACCCGTCAGAAGCGCAAACCAAGCAACAAGGCGATTATCCGGCGCCGTCGTCCGGGTCCTCGTGGTCAAAGCAAGTAAACGATTGAGCGGATTTCGGAGGGCGGCGCAGGCCGCGTGATGACATGGGAAGATCGCTGAAGAAGGGACCGTATGTTGACCTGAGGCTTCTCGAGAAGATCGAGAAGCTCAAGGCCAAAGGCAACAGGGACCCCATAAAAACATGGGCACGTGATTGCACCATCATCCCCGACTTCGTCGGCATGACTTTCTTGGTCCATAATGGCAAACTTTTTATCAAGGTTTATGCCACTGAGGATATGGTAGGTCATAAGCTGGGTGAATTTTCCCCTACCCGTACTTTCCGCGGTCACACCGCGAAGTCCAAGGGTTCCTCCAAGTAAACGCGACTTGTGTAGTGGCTGAGGAGAAGAGGCGATGGGCAAGCAGGTTGTCGAAGACCGGATTACAGCAAGAGCGACTCACAAATATGCAGGAATGTCTCCGCGCAAGCTTAGACTCTATGCTGATTTGATTCGGAACCGTCGTGCGGATGAGGCTCTGGAGATTCTCGGTTTCGAGATCACCCGTAGTGCCCGTCTGATCGAAAAGGTACTGAAAAGCGCTATTGGCAATGCCAAGTTCAAGGAAATCGAAAATGTCGATGACATGATCGTCCTCGAATCACGCGTCGATGGCGGACCGATTCTGAAGCGGAGCATGCCGCGAGCAAGAGGCAGTGCATATCCGATCAAGAAACGCCTGGCTCATATTCATGTTGGTTTGGCTGAAGCGTAATGATCTTGAATTTTCGGTTGGTAGCCTGGAGGTGTGTCTAATGGGTCAAAAGGTCAATCCGAACGGTTTCCGGACCGGGGTGATCCTTGAGAATGGTGTTAAGCTCGATTGGAAGAGCCACTGGAGCGCCACGAAAAGGGAATACCCCGAGTTGCTGGTTGAAGACCAGCGAGTGCGGAAGTATATCAAGAAGACGCATCGTGACGCCAAAATTTCAAGCATTCGCATTGAGCGGACGCGGGAAAAAGTGATCGTCATTGTATATGCGGGCAAGGTGGGCATGCTCATCGGGCCGAAGGGTGCAAAGATTGAGGAGTTGACCAATCAACTCCAAATCCTGACCAATCGCCTCATTGAGGTGAAAACCATGGAGGTTTCAAACCCCCAGGTGGACGCCCAGTTGGTTGCTGAGGATATCGCTGAGCAGCTTGAGAAGCGCCAGAGTTTCCGCCGTTGCCTGAAGCGTTCGATGGAAACTGCCATGGGTTCTGGTGCCCGTGGTATCAAAGTACAGTTGGCTGGTCGGCTCGGTGGGTCCGAAATGGCTCGCTGCGAGAAAGGCATGCTGGGATCGGTCCCCCTGAGCACGCTTCGCGCCAAAGTAAATTATGGTTTCTCCGAGGCAACAACGCCCCAGGGAAACATTGGGATCAAGGTGTGGATGAACAACGGCGACTACCTGACAGAGGAGAAGAGCGATGGCTCTCATGCCCAAACGGGTAAAGTATCGAAAAAGCCACAGAGGCAAGGTCAAAGGTAATGCACTCCGGGGGAACACTGTTTCCTACGGCGAGTATGGCCTTCAGAGCCTGGATGCAGGCTGGCTGAGTGCTCAAGTGATTGAAGCTGGTCGTATCACGGCGGCGCATGCCATTCGTGGTGAGGGCAAGCTTTTTATCAGGGTTTTCCCTCATAAGTCCATCACGGCCATCCCCCTCGAAACCCGTATGGGTAAGGGTAAGGGTGAACCCGAGTACTGGGCCTGTGTCGTCAAGCCTGGTATGGTCATGTTCGAACTGGGTGGCATTCCTGAGGAAGCTGCTCGCATAGCACTGGCCAAGGTTGCTTATAAAATGCCTTTCCGCTGCCGCTTTGTATCGCGGCGACCCTCAGTTGGCTGACATGGTAATGTCAGATAGCAGAGGAAGTTAGGGCTTGTTTCATGTGGCTTTGTCAGGGTGGGGAGTTCAGGGACCATGGCGGACAAGACATTAAAACCGCAGGCAATGCGGGCACTGGGTGAAGAACAGCGTCGTTTGATGCTGGCTGATCTGGCTCGTCGGATTGTTGACCTGCGTCTGCAGCAGGCCACTAACCGGTTGAGTGCCACCAGTGAATTGCAAGCCGCTAGGCGTGCCTTGGCTCGGCTCAAGACAATCCTTCATGAAAACACTGTCAAGGACCGGCATGCTGTGGAGCATGCTGCTCTGGCCAAGGCGCACAAGGATTTTGTGGATGGCCTGAAAGCGGCCACCATCGCCAAGCGTGAAGTTCGTGCGCAAAACGAGACAGCCCGCCAGGCAGCCATGGATAAGAAGGCCAAGGCTAAGCCAAAGGGCAAGGCCAAGGCGAAAACAGCGAAGAAGTGATTTGGGAATTACGGCGTGGTGGTGGATTAAGGGGACGACATGGTGGAAAAGATTGAGACGGCTACCCAGGATGACGAACGAAATCAGCGTCGTACGCTGGTAGGTGTTGTCACAAGCGACAAGATGCAAAAATCCTGCCGTGTGGAGATCCCGCGTCAGATTCGCCATCCGCGTTACGGCAAGATTATTCGTCGCCGTACGGTCTGCATTGCTCATGATGAGAACAATGAGGCGAAGGTGGGTGACACAGTGGAAATCATGTCAACCCGTCCTATTTCTCGCACAAAAAACTGGCGCTTGGTTTCGGTGATGAAGCGCTCCGCCACCGCCAAGATTGAACAGACGGTGTCCAAGCCTTCCTGATGAACTGCAGCATTTATTGGAGACCTGTCCGATGATTCAGATGTACACCTACATTGATGTCGCCGATAATTCTGGTGCCAAAGAATGCATGTGTGTTAAGGTTTTGGGTGGATCCCGTCGTCGCTACGCTGGTCTGGGTGATGTGATTGTCGCCAGCGTCAAGAAAGCAAACCCAGGCGGTGATGTGAAGCAGGGCGAAGTGGTTCGCGGTGTTGTTGTCAGGGTAAAAAAAGCTACTCGCCGGGCTGATGGCACCTATGTTCGATTCGACCGCAATGCAATCGTTTTGCTGAACAAGGAAGACGAGCCGCTTGGGACTCGCATTTTCGGTGCTGTTGCCCGGGAATTGCGTGAGAAGTCGTTTGCCAAGATTACCAATCTGTGTGAGGAGGTGGTCTGATCTATTGGTGAGTACCAAGTAGATCGGGCTGACCTGAGGGGAAAGACATGAGTATCCGGAAAGGCGATCTGGTGATGGTGATCGCCGGAGATGATCAGGATAAAAAGCCGCACAAAGTGCTGCGAATGATCCCCAGCAAGGGGAAACTGGTTGTTGAGGGTGTCAATCGTACCTACAAGCATGTTCGCCCGGGAAAAAATTCCCAGGGTGGACGATTGTCAATAGAGTTGCCAGTCGATTGCAGCAATGTTTTACTGTTTTGCGGGACCTGTAAAAAAGGTGTGCGCACAAAAATCAGTTACACACCCGAAGGTGTAAAACTGCTGGTTTGCAAAAGTTGCCTGAAAGCTGGACGCGCTGGGGTACTGCGTGTCGTTGCCAAGGCCGACCCGAAGTACGCGACGAAGTGACGCGAGAGGGGTGAGTTTGATGGCTCGGTTATTGGAGAAGTATCGTAGTGAGATCGTTCCCCTTCTAATTCAGAAGCTGGGTCGAACGAATGTCAACAGCCTTCCGAAGCTGCAGAAAATCGTCCTGAATATGGGCGTTGGCAAAGCTCTTCAGGAAAAGGCGCGTATGGAGCAGGCGGCTGACCAACTTGGTCAGATTGCTGGACAGCGTGCTCAGGTCACCAAAGCCCGTGTTGCGGTTTCTGGTTTTCGTTTGCGTCAAGGCAACGAAATTGGGTGCATGGTCACTTTGCGTGGCAAACGCATGTACGAGTTTCTTGACCGATTGATCAATTTGGCTTTGCCCCGTATACGGGACTTCCGCGGTGTTAATCCCCGTAGTTTCGACGGTAATGGCAATTTCAGCATGGGTCTAACCGAACAAGCCGTATTTCCTGAGATCAATCCCGACAAGATTACATTCACCCAAGGGATGGATGTGAGCATCGTCATGAGTGTCTCCAAAGATGATGAATCCCGTGAGCTTTTGCGTGCGTTTGGCATGCCATTCCGGGATAATTGATATTTTCTGGCAGTTTTGCCAAGCAATTTTCTGTCGGTTCAGTTAGAGTGTGGTTATTAGATGCGGAGACGGATGTTCCATGGCCACAGATGCTAAAAATGCTGGTTTCAAGAAGGCGCTAGCCCGCCTGGATGAGCATCACAAACAGATGCAAAAGAAACCTGAAGATCGTCAGGCTAGCAAGGTCATGGCGCCCCGGGATATCATCCATATCCGCATGCGCTGCCGGCTTTGTGGCCGATCCAGGGCTGTTTATCGCAAGTTTGGCATTTGCCGGATTTGTTTCAGAAACCTTGCGAGCGAAGGGTTGATCCCGGGTGTTCGCAAGGCCAGCTGGTGAGTCTTCTTTCGACAGGGTGGGACGGGAGCTGATTACGCCATGATGACGGACACGATTGCAGACATGTTGACCAGGGTGAGAAACGCCAATCGCGTTGAGCGACAGGTTGTTGATATGCCTGCCACCCGAATGAAGGCCGGCATTGCCCGTGTTCTTCGCGAAGAAGGGTTTATTCTCGACTTCCAGGTTGGCAAGGTTGGCACGGACGAGCATGGCCAACCTAACTTCACCGAGCTTCCTCCTGCAGAAATTGGTTCATGCAAGAGCGTCTTGCGTGTTTACCTGAAATATGGGGCTGAAGGCGAGAAGGTTATCCGCCTTCTGCGACGCGATAGTCGTCCGGGTCGTCGTCTTTATGTTGCCAGGCGTAGTCTGGGCAAGGTTCTTGACGGCCAGGGGATCCGTATTCTCAGCACCAGTCATGGTGTGATGAGTGATCGTCAGGCGCGCGCTCAGAATATTGGTGGCGAGGTGCTCTGTACTGTGTGGTGATTGCTTACTGTGGTGGGGTGTCTTGGGAAATCCGGCCGGTACTCGGCTCGTGGCGTTGATCTGAGGAGTGTGACTCGTGTCGAGAATTGGTAAGCAGCCGATTATTCTTCCGGTGGGTGTTGATGTAAAAGTCACAGGACAAAAAGTCGATGTGAAGGGCCCAAAAGGTACTCTTTCCCATACTGCTCATGGTCTGGTGCGCGTGAACCTTGATCTTGCTGCTCGTAAAATTGAAGTGACCCGTGCCAACGATGACCGTTTGTCCCGCTCTGTTCATGGATTGACAAGGACCCTTGTGTCCAACATGGTTGATGGTGTGACAAAGGGGTTTGAACGTCGTCTGGTTGTTTATGGTTTGGGTTATAAAGCCGAACTCGATAAAAAAGATAAACGTGTTGTGATGCTCAAATTGGGTTTTGCGAATATCAAACCGGTTCGTGCCCCTGAGGGTGTCACCGTTGAGATTGGTGAGATTGGTTACAAAATTGAAGGTGGTGGTGGCGAGGAGAAACTTGCTTGCATCACTGTCCGTGGTTCCTGCAAGCAAATGGTTGGTCAGTATGCTGCAGAATTGCGCGCTGCCCAACCCGCAGAACCTTACCAGGGCAAAGGTGTGCGTTACTTCGGCGAAGTGGTTCGCCGCAAAGAAGGCAAAACCAAGGGTGGTTGATATACCTTTGGCTTATCAATCCGTTTTATTGTTCATATGTTTTTCTTTATCGGGTAGGATTCGCGCCCGGGGAGGGGCGGCATGAAAGCTCAGAAGCGTAAATCGGTTTCACAGGAGCGCAGGCGCAATCGCGTCCGCAAAGCTGTTCGTGGCTCTGCCGATAGGCCGAGGTTAACAGTTTTCCGCTCCAGCAAGCATATTTATGCTCAAGTCGTTGATGATGAGCAAGGTTGTACCTTGGCGTCTGTCAGCACTGTTTCCCCTGAATTCAAGGGAAAGATGGCATACGGTGGCAATATCAAAGCCGCTGAAGCCGTTGGTTCTTTGTTGGCTGAAAAGGCCAAGACTGCCGGTGTTTCGAAGGTTTGCTTCGACCGAGGTCATTACAAGTATCATGGGCGTATCAAGGCTCTGGCCGACGCGGCTAGGCAGGGTGGCCTGGATTTCTGACACAAGCCTTGGGTGAGGTGCGAGCATGGCGAGGGAGCGGGAGCGGGAGCAGCGCGAAAAGCGCGAAGGTGATCTGGAAGACCGACTCATCAAGGTACGCCGAAGCTCGGCTACCGTGAAGGGTGGTCGAAGGTTCACATTCAATGCTCTGGTAGTGGTAGGCGACCGCAACGGCCGTGTTTCGGTCGGCTACGGGAAGGCAAATGAAGTGCCACCTGCTGTTGAGAAGGCGACAAAGGATGCCTCCGAAGGTATTCGTCGCGTTCGACGGGTTGCCTTATTTGGCAAGCGTGGTGCATTTACCATCCCTCACCGCATCGTCGGCAGGTTTGGTGCCAGCAAGGTAGTGATGGTCCCGGCAGGCCCCGGCACTGGTGTTAAAGCTGGTGCGAGTGTTCGTGCTGTCCTTGAGGTTGCTGGTGTTTCGAACATATTGACCAAATGCCACGGCAGCACCAATCCCGTCAACCTGGTGAAGGCCACCTTGGACGGTCTTAAGAATTTGCGCTCACGCGAAGAAGTGCAGCGCCTGCGAGGAGTGGCCCTGTAAATGGACCTGTCCAATCTGTCGAATGGTGTTCAACGCCTCCGCAAGAAAAAGCGGGTTGGTCGTGGTATTGGTTCAGGTCACGGCAAGACAGCAAGCCGTGGCATGAAGGGTCAATATTCATCTGCCGGTGCCGAGATGCCCGGGAAGGTTTTTGAAGGTGGCCAGATGCCGCTCTTCAGGCGCATTCCCAAGCGCGGTTTCAGTAATGGCAGCTGGGCCAAGAACTTCCACATTGTCAATGTGGGGGATCTCCAGTGCTTCCCTGACGGGTCAGTGATTGATCAGGCCACGCTTGATCAGACAGGCTTGGCTCAAGGTCCTGCTGATGGTGTTCGCGTTCTGGGGACGGGTGACCTGAGCCGAAAGCTTACTGTTCGTGCCAGTCACTTCAGCAAGTCTGCCCAGGAAAAGATTGAAAAAGCTGGCGGTATTGCCGAGCTTGTGGCTCTTCCGAAACCTCCTGTCCGTAATAAAATGAAGCCCAGGCCGGCGAAGAGCTGATTTTCGCCAGCTACACCGATGATTAACGCCGGAGCCGGCCCATGGGCGCTTTGTTGAATGTTTTCAAGATCCCCGAATTGCGGGGGAAGTTGTTGTTTACAGCAGCTTTCCTCGCTATGTACCGGATCGGTTTTTCCATACCCTTGCCTTTTGTCAACCAAGAGGTTCTTCATCGTGGCATGGGCTCCGGTGATGGTGTGGATAATCTGTTCAACTTCGTTTCGATGTTTTCCGGTGGTGATCTCTCCAACGCCACTGTTTTTGGCCTGGGCATCATGCCCTATATTTCGGCCGGAATCATCATGCAGCTTTTGGCTTTTGTGGTTCCCTCGCTTCATCGTTTGATGAAAGAGGAGGGGCAAATTGGTCAGAAAATTATTAATAATTACACCAGGCTTCTGGCTGTTTTTATTTGCATGATTCAGGCCGGTTTTTACTTGAACTTCTTGCTGTATTCATCGAATGGTTCTAACCAGATGGGTTTCGGTGAGGTGTATGGTGGAACCGGCTGGTGGTATTTTTTCACTCTCATTATCAGCATGGTTGTCGGAACCCTATTCCTGATGTGGATAGGCGAGCAAATTGACGAGTATGGAATTGGTAATGGTATTAGCCTGATCATTATGGCTGGCATCGTTGCGCGTTTGCCTGCAGCCATTTTGCAGATTCTTTTTGAGCAAACTTCAGGTGGGTGGGTTTTCAAGCGTTCTGTTCTTACATTGGGTGGGTCCGGTCAGGATATGAGTTTTGAGCGTGTACTTGCTCTCGTCTTTCTGTTTGTTGTTGTGGTCCTTGGCGCAGTACTCATGTCGAAAGCACAGCGTCGTATTCCGATGCAGTCCGCCAAGTTTGTGCGTGGTTCTCGTGTTTTTGGTGGGGGAAACCGGAATTTCCTTCCTATCAAGATTAATCAAGCCAATGTCATGCCTGTTATTTTTGCCTCCAGCATTATGCTGGTTCCTTATATGGTCTTTCTGGGAATGGGGAATGTTTTCAAGGTGAGTTGGCTTTTCCAGTTGGCTGATGCTTTTCAGCGTCAGGGCTGGATTTATATGGTGTCAGAGGTCGTTCTGATTTATGTGTTCAGTTATATCTGGTTGGGTGTGACATTTGACACCCGTGAGATTTCTGAACAGTTCAAGAGGACCGGTCTTTTTATTCCCGGATTCAGGCCAGGTCCCAGAACGCAGGAATATCTCGACCGTGTAGTATCGCGGGTTAACTTTGTTGGTGCCGGATTTTTGTCAATTATTGCTATTTTACCAAGCCTCATTTCGAGCTTCATGCAGGTTAGGCCTGAAGTTGCTCAGTTTTTCGGCGGCACTGGTTTGCTTATTGTTGTGAGCGTGGTACTGGATCTTGTACAGCGTATTAACAGCCATTTGGTGATGCGTGAGTATCAGGGTCTTACCGAAGACTAAATTGGCCCTTTTGATCCCCCTGGTACCCAACTTGTGAGGGGTGGGCATGCGCCTTGTTTTTTTAGGACCTCCTGGTTGTGGCAAAGGCACGCAGGCCAAAGTGCTTTGCAGCCGTGTTTCTGCCGAGCACATTGGTACTGGTGATCTTTTGCGTGAAGCGATGCGTCTTGGTACGCCCGCTGGGCGGGAAGCTGCCAGGCATGTGGATCAGGGCCATCTGGTTCCTGATCAGGTTGTCAATGATTTGATTTATGAGCGCTTTGTTCGCCCTGATAGGCCTATGCGGTTTATCATGGATGGTTATCCTCGTACTATCGCTCAAGCTATTCGTTTTGATGAAATTCTTTCGGTCTATTCCTTGGCTCTTGATGGTGTTGTTTTGCTCCATGTGCCTGATGGGGAAATTGTCAGGAGAGTGAGTGGAAGGTGGAGTTGCCCCCAACCAGGATGCAAAGCCACTTACCATGTGGTTTCCAATCCTCCCCGCATACCTGGCATTTGTAATGATTGCGGGACTCATCTAGTACAAAGGTCGGATGATTCACCAGAAACTGTGGAAGCCCGTTTGGTGGTATATCATCGAGATACTGAGCCGTTGTTGCCCTACTATCGACGTTACGGTCTCTTGCGTGATGTGGATGCTACGGGTGGTATCCAGTTTGTTTGTCAGCTGATTGAAAAATCAGTGGATATGCGCTGAGAAAGGGTATTTTTTTTCAAATGTCAGAGTGGCTGTGATTGCTGGAGGGGTTCTTGTCCATGCTTCGTTCGGGTAGGCCAGATGGGCCACAATTAAAAAATGCCGAGGAGATGTCAGGCATGAGGCAGGCCGGCCTGTTGGTTGCCGGTGCCTTGAAGCTTGCTCATTCTATGGCGCTCCCCGGAACGAAGCTCGAAGAGATTGACAAGGCCGTAGACGAGTATTTCCTCGACCACCAGGCTGAACCCCTGTTTAAAGGGTATCCGGGTAAGGTTCCTTATCCAGGTAGCACTTGTCTGTCCATCAATGAACAGGTTGTCCATGGGTTGCCAGGTCCCCGGGTCCTGGCTGAAGGTGATCTTTTGAAAGTTGACACGGCTTGCCGATTGGCGGGCTGGTGTGCGGATGCTGCGATCACGGTTGGTGTTGGGAAAATAAGCAGTGCCAAAGACCGATTGCGTCTGGTAGCCCTTGAGGTGCTGGATCTTGGTATCCGGGAAATTGCTTTTCAGTTGAAGCGGAAGGGGCTTTGGTCAGAGGTGGCTGCCAAAATGCAGCTGCGTGCGGAGTCTGCTGGCTACCGCATGGTCACCCAATATGTGGGTCATGGTATTGGGCGTTCCATGCATGAACCGCCGCAGGTTCCCAATTATGTGGATCGACAAACCCGGCGGAGTGATTTCCGCCTGGAACCTGGGCTGGTCTTGGCGGTTGAACCGATGCTGAATATGGGGGATTCCTCGACTCGGGTGCTGCGTGATCACTGGACCGTGGTGACCCGTGACGGGTTGGCCAGTGCCCATGTGGAACACACGCTGGGATTGACGGAAAAAGGGGTTTGGGTGTTGACTGCGGACGATAATGCTGAGCAGATGGTGAATGTTTAGCGGGAGTCCACTTGCGGGAAAAACGGTCTTGGTTTAGGATCGCAGTTTCCCGTTCATTGCAATTGTTTGTTATTGCCGGTTAGCCGGATACATGAGGTGCTTGGATGAAAGTGCGTTCGAGCGTCCGGCGAATTTGCGAGAAATGCAAAATCATTCGTCGGGACGGTAAAGTTTTAGTTATTTGTGAAAACCCCCGGCACAAGCAAAGACAGGGCTAGAAGCCTTGTTTTGCAAGCTGGATAGGCCGGATGTGAGAAGGTAGGACCAGAAGATGCCCCGTATATTGGGCGTGGATATTCCGAACGATAAGAAGACGCACATTTCGTTGCGTTATATCTACGGGATTGGCCCCGCGTTATCGCTGCGGTTGTGTGAGCAGGCAGGGATTGATCCCTTGCGGCCCGCTAGAGAACTGAACGAAGACGATGTGAGTCGTCTGGCGACGATTCTTGATCGTGAATACACGGTCGAAGGGCCTCTTCGCCGCCAGGTTCAGCAAAATATTACTCGGCTGAAAGATATCAGCAGCTATCGAGGTTCGCGCCATCGCCGGAATCTTCCTGTGCGTGGGCAGCGGTCCAAGACGAATGCCCGCACTCGCAAGGGACCTCGCAAGACGGTCGCCGGCAAAAAGGGTGTGAAGGACAAGTGATCCCGGTTGATTCCGGTTTCAATCTGTTTTCTGTGGTATTGTTGCGCAAGGTGGCTTGAGGGATTCGACTGTGGCCAAGACGAAGAAGCGGAAACAGCGGCGCAATGTGAGCCAGGGTGTGGCTCATATCAAAGCCACCTTCAACAACACCATCGTGACCATCACGGACAAGATGGGCGACGCTTTGTGTTTCGCCTCCGCAGGTGTTGCCGGGTTCAAGGGAAGCCGCAAGAGCACCCCTTTCGCCGCCCAGCGCGCTGCCGAAATTGCCGCCGAAAAGGCATCCAAGTTCGGAGTTCGCGAGCTGGAAGTCCGGGTTCAGGGACCTGGTTCTGGTCGTGAGTCAGCCATCACAGCCTTACAGGCCTCCGGTATGATGATCCGGATGATTGAGGATGTAACGGCATTGCCGCATAACGGTTGTCGTCCCCCAAAGAAACGACGCGTCTGAGATTGTTGTTGCCCATGGGCTTGCGCGCGTTGCGCTTGCCGTGAATCCGCAGGTCATTTGCCTTGGTGGTTTTCTGAGATATGGCTCGTAACTCTACTCCGGTTTGTAAATTGTGCCGCCGTGAGGGCGTTAAGCTGTACCTGAAAGGCACACGCTGCGACTCCCCCAAATGTGCTATCGAGCGTCGCAACAAGGCGCCCGGTATGCATGGTGCCCGTCGTTCCAAGCCTTCGGAATACGGGACTCGTTTGCGTGAGAAGCAGAAGCTGAAGCGGTTTTACGGTTTGCTTGACCGTCAGTTCGCTCGCAATTTTGCTGACGCTGCCCGCTCCAAAGAAAATACTGGTGAGCAATTGTTGTCGCTGATGGAACGGCGCCTTGATAATGTTGTTTATCGCTTGGGTTGGGCACCAAGCCGCTCAGCGGCACGGCAGGTTGTCGGCCATGGTCATGTGACCGTGAATGGCAGGCATT
>QWOS01000092.1 GCA_003669555.1 Planctomycetota bacterium | reverse complement strand
CCCAATGGCAAACAGACCTTTGGCCGTGCCCTCACCGGCATGTTGCTCATTGCGGAAAGGTTACGCCCGCTTCTGGCGGACCAGCAAATGGTCGCTGTCTGGCTGCCCACCGGCACCGGGTCAGGCCTGGTGAACGGCGCCCTTGGCCTGATGGGCAAAGTTTCCATCAATCTCAACTACACCGCCTCCGAAAAGGTGAACCATTCCTGCCTGGATCAGACCAGCGCCAGAGTGGTGATCACCGCCAGGCGCTTCACCGCCCGCATGCCTTTCAATCCTGGCCCGGGCCGTCAGGTCATCCACCTGGAAGATTTGCTGGCCGGGGTAACCGGTTTACAGAAGGCCTGGGCCTTTTTGCGCGCCCGGTTCGCGCCCGTAGCGTGGCTTGAGAAAAGTTTGGGAATCAGTGACCAGGATTCGTCCAGCCTGGCCACCCTGATTTTTTCCAGCGGCTCCACCGGTCAGCCCAAAGGGGTAGAACTGACCTGGGGCAATCTGGTGGCCAATATCCAGTCCCTTATTCAATTCGCTGATATCACCCCCGAGGACAGCATCCTTGGCTGCCTGCCTTTCTTCCATAGTTTTGGCTACACGATCACCTTGTGGGCACCGCTGGTTCAGGGGATGCGGGTGGCCTACCATCCTGATCCCCGCCAGGGCCGCGAAGTGGGGGCGCTCTGCCGGGAAGAGCAATCCACCGTCTTCCTCAGCACCGCCACTTTTCTGCGTTTTTGCCTGCGACGAGCCGAGGCTGGCGATTTCTCCAGCCTGCGCTACCTGGTTTGCGGCGCCGAAAAATTGCCGGTCACCCTGGCCACGGAGTTCAGACAAAAATTTGATGTCCATCCCACCGAAGGCTATGGCTGCACCGAGCTGAGCCCGGTCTCCAACATCAACCTCACCAATCTCCCTATGCCGGATGGAAGAACCCTGATGCGGGATGTGCCAGGCAGTGTGGGTCAGCCGATCACCGGCTGCGCGGTCCGCCTGGAGAAGGTCGACAGCACTGGTGAAAGTAGTGCCGCGGATCAGGCCCCCCAGGGCATGGTGCTGGTAGGTGGCGCCAATGTCATGCGTGGCTACTGGGGCCAGCCCGCCAGGACGGCTGAGGTAATCACCGAGGGCTATTATCGGACAGGAGATGTCGGCTATCTCGACAAAAATGGCCATCTGGTCCTCACGGGCAGGCTCTCGCGCTTTGCAAAATCGGGCGGCGAAATGGTGCCTTTGGAGCGGGTTGAGGAACTGCTTCACGAGGTCCTTCCCACCACCGAACGCGCCTGCGCTGTCTCCTGTGTCCCAGACTCCAGCCGGGGCGAACGCGTGGTGGTGCTGTATGTGAAGGCCACGGTTGACCCGTTGGCCGGTAGCGTGGCCGAGTGGGTCAAACGGCTCACCGCCACGGGCATTCCAGCCTTGTGGATCCCTGGACCACGCGACTTTTTCCCGGTGGAAGAAATTCCCACATTGGGCAGTGGTAAAATAGATCTTCAGGCTCTGAAAAAGGCTGCTTTGCTTGCCACCGGGGTGACTTCGTGACTAGCGAACAAGAGCTTCCCAACCCCGAATTTCCACCCCCGCCAGGACTTATTCCCTGCCGGATAGTGCTGGTGGAGACGCAATTCCCCGGCAATCTTGGAAGCGTGGCCCGGGTCATGCGCAACATGGGCCTGGAGGACCTGGTGCTGGTGCGCCCCAAGGCCCACAAAAACGATTCAGCCGCCCTGCGCATGGCGGTGCATGCGACCGAGGTGCTTGACAACGCCCGGGTGGTGGATCGGCTGGAGGACGCCCTCGCCGATTGCGTGGAGGCTGCAGCAACAGCCGCTCGAGTGGAAGGCCCGGTGCGTCAGATCAAGAAGGGTTTCCCGCGGGATATCCTGCCCGGGCTGCTGGATGCAGCCCGTCACGGCGGCCTTCCCGGCAGCCCCCGCGCAATGGGCAAGGTGGCCATGGTATTTGGCCCGGAGCCGAGTGGTCTCACCACCAGCGATGTGGCCCAATGCCATCACCTGATCAAGATCCCGTCCAGTGTGGAGTATTCTTCCCTCAATATGGCTATGGCGGTGGGGGTGTGCTGCTACGAGGCCCGGCTCGCCTGGATTGCCAGCGTGCCGCGCGGAAGGCCTGACCCGGAACTGGATATGCGCGCCCAGGAGTTGCTTTATCGCCACTTCCGACGCGCCCTGGAAGGCGTGGGCTACCTGTTTGGCGAGAAGCAGGAAATGCTCATGCACGGTATCCGCCACCTGCTGGGCAGGCTCCGCCCAACACGACGGGACGCAGGCATGCTGCACGGCTTGGCCAGGCAAATTCTCTGGCATGTGCGGACCCATCCCAAATCCCTCCAGGCTCCACGGGTTGGGCCACCAGGCAATGATGGGGCTGACAACGCCTGAACCGCAGTCGGTCAGCCAATCCGGACTCACCGGAAACAATGCAAGGAGCGACATGGGACCATGGCTGGAAATTCTCCCGGGTGACCCCTGGTTACTGACCGCGGTGGGCATCCTCTGGGGTATCATGGGTATCCCTCTCACGCCGTGGTGGGCCTGGCTGGGATTCCGCTGTGGCTGGCAGGAGGGATTCGCCCTGGGCTGGATTTCAGCCCTGGCGGCGATGACGGGACATTTTCTCGCTTTCCGCATGGCGGGAGAAAAGCTCAGGCAGACCACCTGGTTGGGCTTGAAAATCCAGCGTTTCCAGCCCGCCCTGGATCGCTTTCAAGCTGATAGCACCGGGCTGGTCTGGGCCCGGTTGGCCTGGGCCATTCCATTTGTGGTGGTGAACGCCTGGGCATCCCATGGCCCGCTTGGCCTGGGACGATTTTTGGTACTTAGCGCCCTGGCCATCGCCCCCAATATCGCCGGCGTGGCCGTATCAGGCGATGTGGCAGCCCACTGGAGCGACTCCCAGGATCGCCCCCACCATTTGGCCATAGCGCTCGGGCTCTTCGGGTTGGCGGGCCTAGTCAGCTGGTTCACCCGGAGATGGCTGGCATCCAGGAACAACGGACCTTCGGCACCGCGATAAGCCCGCCCAGGATTCAGACATCCAGCACTTCAATGCTGGTGCGGTCGGCCTCTTCCATAATAAAACGGTACCTCTGGGCCGGATCCTTGCCCAGCAGATCCACAAAAGCACGGTCACAGTCGAGCAACGATTCAATCTCCACCCGCATGAGCTTGCGATATCTCGGATCAAGCGTAGTCTCCGCCAGCACCCTGGCATCCATCTCGCCCAAACCTTTGAAACGCGACACCTCAAACTTGGCGTTGGCTCGCAATGACTTGAGAATCTCCGCCTTGTGGGCATCGTTGCGGGCCCAGTGGGTCTCCTTGCCTACATCAATGCGAAAGAGCGGCGGCACAGCCAGGTAAACATGGCCAGACCGGATCAGTTCAGGCATATGCCTGAAGAAAAAGGCCAGGAGCAGAGTGCTGATGTGATACCCGTCGGCGTCCGCATCCATCAGCAGGATGATCTTGCCGTAGCGAAGGCCGCCCAGGTTGAAGGATGGGCCGATGCCAGTGCCGATGGCGCTCACCAGGTCTTTGAGTTCCTGGTTGGCCAGTGCCTTGGCCAGAGGCATGCCTTCACTGTTAAGGACCTTGCCCCGCAGCGGCAATACCGCCTGATTTCGGTTGTTACGCCCCTGTTTGGCGCTGCCACCGGCACCATCGCCTTCCACCAAAAACAGTTCAGTCTCATCCATGGCGGTGCTCTTGCAGTCGGCCAGCTTGCCCGGCAGGTTGAGCCGGCGGGTGCTGGCCGATTTGCGCTTTACCTCACTGACGGCCTCGCGGCTCGCCTGCCTGGCCCGGGCAGCCAGGACAATGCGCCCGACAATGGCATCGGCGGCGCTCTTGTTGGAATTGAGCCACGATTCCAGGGCCGGACGCACAGTACCCTCTACCTGGGCAGTCATTTCCTGGTTGTTGAGCCGGTCTTTGGTCTGCCCCTGGAACATGGGCTCACGGATAAACACCGACAGCACACCCACCACGCCTTCGCGTATATCCTCGGCACTGATAGTCAGCCCTTTCACGCGGATATCGTGTGTCTCCATGTAATCCCTGATGGAGCGGACAATGGCGGAGCGGAAGCCGCCTTCATGGGTGCCACCGCCAGCGGTGCGGATACCATTCACATAAGATCGCAAGGCTTCCTCGGTGGCGTCTGTCCATTGCAGCACCGCCTCCAGACGCTCACCATCTTTGCGGGAAAAAGCAAATGGGGCCTCTGTGGTAGGGGATTTGCCGGAATCCTTGATGAGCTTGGTGAGGAATTCGGGAATGCCTCCGGGGTGACTCAGATCATGGGTCTGCCCGGTGGTGTTGTCTACAAATGTGAGCTTCAGGCCGGCGTGGATGTACGACATGTCATCAAGATGGGAGCGAATGGTCCCGGAATCGAAGATGGTTTTGGGGAAAATTTCTGGATCGGGCTGAAAATGGATGGTGGTGCCATGTTGGCGGCTGGGTCCCAGCTTCTCAATACTTCCATGCGCCTTGCCTCGGCGAAACTCCTGGCGCCACTCGTGCCCGTCGCGCCTGATGGTGGCCAGCATGCGTTTGGAGAGGGCGTTGACAACGGACGACCCTACCCCGTGCAAGCCGCCGGAATGGATATAATTATCGCCTTCGCCGAATTTCGCTCCGGAGTGCAGGGTGGTAAGAATCAGTTCGAGCGCAGACCGGCCAAATTTCGGGTGTTTGTCAACAGGTATACCGCGACCATTATCCTCAACGATAACCCCCTGCCCGTCCTTGTCCAGGGTGACGGTGATCTGGGAAGCATGACTATTGAGATATTCGTCAACGGCATTGTCAACAATTTCCCACACCAGGTGGTGCAGGCCTTTGGTGTCGGTGCCACCGATATACATGGAGGGACGCTTGCGGACCGGCTCAAGCCCCTCCAGGACCTGAATATCCTTCGCCGAATAGCCGCCTGCTGCCGTGCTCATCGTCTGCTTCCGCCTGGAACATGGGACAACTACCATCAATCATGCTGTGAACCGGCCAATAGCCGGGATATCATTCAAAAAAATCCTTCTGGTCCCGGGTCGGTTTGGGCGAATCACCATTTTTTGGCAAAAGAGATGGCAATTCCGGCAAATCCCAGTTCACTGGCACCAATGGAGCGGGCATGACCCGCTTGAGACCAGCACGCTTGACAACATCCACACCACGACCACCGCGGTTGACCGTGCCGGTACGGCTGGTGAACTCGTGTGAACGCCCCGCGGCGGTTTCAACCATGAACAGGTCCCGACTGTTCTGCGGGATGAGGCCACCCAGCACCTCATCACCCGGCTCCAGCCTGATCCCCAGAACACCCTTGCCTGCCCCGGCCAACACCGGCACCTCATCGGTGCGAAAATGAATCATCCTGCCTTTGGCTGTCGCCAAAAAGACGGAGTTGCCGGAACGGACCAGGCCGGCATAAACCACCTTTTCACCTTCGCCCAGACGTACGCACCGGCGCCCGGCTTTGGTGCTGATAGCCGAAAAAGATTCAAAAGCGGTGCGAGCGACCATGCCCGCGCTAGTGCAAACCAGGAGCCAGGGCCCGCTTTCCTCGGAATACTCGCCAATGAAGCGCTGATCTGTCGTCAGGGCGGCGATCACCCGGGTCTGGTCGGCCAGCCGGAAAAACTTGGCAAACGGCTCGCCATAACCCGAACTGGCGGGAACATCGTGAATGCGCTGTGTATAGGTCGCGCCGTCTTCGCTAATGAAAACCACCTGGTCGAGAGTGCTGCCTGGTGCCAAGGCAATGACATCGTCGCCTTCGCGCACCCGGGTACTTTCAACAGAAGTCAGTCGCCCCACGCGTTTGATCCAGCCATCGCGGGTGAGCACCACATGGGTGTTTTCCCTGATGATGTATGCGTCCGGGTCGAATTCCACCGCATCCTCGGCGCTGCCCATGCGGGTGCGGCGCCGGTCGGGATTGGCATCGGCTATGGCCTCCAATTCGTCTCGCACCACTCCCCAGAGGCGCTTCTCGGAGGAGAGAATACGCTCAATCTTCGATGCCTCACGCTGCTTTTCCGCCAGTTCCTCGCGGATTTTAAGAATTTCCAATTGCGCAATCTTGTAAATTGCCGCATCAAGAATGGCGTCCGCCTGGATCGCGTCGAGCTTGAAGGTTTTGATCAGCTTTTCAGCAGCATCTGCCTTGCCCTGGCTGGCCCGGATCAGGCGCAGGGCCTGGTCCAGGGCATCAAAGATGATGGCAAAACCTTCCAGCAAATGGATCCGGCGTCTGAGCTGTTCCAGATCAAATTCAAAACGCCGACGCACGGTTGTCAGCCTGAAATCCAGAAAGTAACGCAGAATCGCTTTCAGCCCCAGCCTTTCAGGCCGGGTCCGCATCAATTCCCCAGGCACCGGGACCAGACAGGTCATGTTGAAACTGAAAGTGTCCTGCAAGCTGGTATGACGGAAGAGGTATGCCATCACCAGCTCGGGTTCAGCCCCTTGCTTGATCTCCAGAACAATTCGCAAGCCATCCTTTTCATTGCTCTCATTGACAATGTTCAGCAGATTAGGAAGCTTTCGGTCTTCGATGAGAGCGCCAATATCCGATTCCAGCTTGCCTTTATCCACCGCATACGGGATGGAAGTGATGACAATCTGGGTCTTTTTCCCCACGTCTTCCAGCTTCCATTCGCCCTGTACGCGAATGGAACCAGTTCCCTCCTCATAGATTTTCCTGATCTCCGCCCGATCTGCCAGGATACGGCCACCCAAGGGAAAATCGGGGCCTTTGACCCGCTCCAGCAGCATGGCGGTGGTGGCTTCGGGGTTGTCAATCAGCATCATTGCCGCCCGGGTCACATCCCCCAGATTGTGCGGCGGCATGTTGGTGGCCAACCCTACCGCAATGCCCGAAGCCCCGTTGACCAGCAGATTGGGAAACTGGGCCGGCAATACCACCGGTTCTTCGCGGGTGTTGTCGTAATTGGGCCGCATGTCCACCGTGCGCTGCCGCAGTTCGCCCATCAGCTTTTCGGCAATAGCGGAAAGCTTGGCTTCGGTGTATCGCTCGGCAGCGGGTGGATCGCCATCGACGGAGCCAAAATTGCCCTGCCCTTGCACCAGGGGCACACGCAGCACCCAATCCTGGGCCAGCCTCACCAAGGCCTCATAAGCCGCCGAGGTACCGTGTGGATGGTAGTTGCCAGTCACATCTCCAACAATTTTGGCGCACTTGCGTGGCCTGCCATCGAAGGTCAGACGCAAATCGTTGTACATCGTGTAAAGCAGGCGCCGTTGTACCGGCTTCAGCCCATCCCGCACATCAGGCAATGCCCGTGAAGTGATCACAGACATGGCGTAGATCAGGTAGCGTTCCCGCGTTTCAGTATGCAACGAGGCCGGTACAATCGTCTCCAAGGCAACAGTCCCCCACTCCGGCATCCACCCCAACAATCCAGGCGCAATCAATCTGGCCTGGTAAATCCAGACTCGTAAACCTGGAATCGTGGGATTGTAGCAATCCACACGGCCAGCTTAGAAAATATCAATCTGGATCAGTTGGGAAAACAAGGTCAGCAAAAAACCCTGACCGGAGCCTTCAGCTCCGGCCAGGGTCCATACTAGCACCAATCAACAATATCATTTAGTAGCAGGCGGATACTGCTTTAATATATCCTGAGCGCGCGCCTCAAAATCTTCAGGTATATTTTCAAAGCTACTGATTTTCACCAGCATCATCAAGCGCGCAGTGCTCGGATTCGTATTAGCCGACATCATGCCTTTGCGGAAAATTTCGCTCCAACCACTGGGCATTTTACCGGGGATATGAGCGATGACTGCCGAAGGGAACGTTTCCGATTCCTGGAGCACCTTCAGCTCGCTCGACATGGTGGGCTTCATCTTGCAATACCGTTCCCAGGCGGCCTTCTCGGCAAGCACCGCATCAGTCTGGCCATCCACCAGATCGTCGAGGGCTTCGTCGGTCCCTTCGATGCGCTTCACCTTGCTGTAGAATTTCTTGGGTGCCACACCCGGCTTGGTGCAGCGGTAGTCCAGGAATGCCTGGGCATAAGGACGATTAGTGCTTGGGAAACAGACTTCCTTCCCCTCCAGATCGGCCACCTGGCCTACTTCTGATTTCCGGTTCACCAAAAGATACGCTTGTAACGGGGTAGACTTGTTCACAGCCGTCATCAAAGGCTCGAGTTCAGGATATTTGATTCGGGCCCAGAGAAACTCGTGGCTTTGGAAAACCGCCAAATGGCAATCCCCATTCGCCAGTTGTTCAGCCAGGGCATCTGAATTAGATGCAAGGTCAATGGAGCCAGGCAAGCCTGTCTGGGCCTTGACAATTTCGGGGAAAGGCTGAATCACCAGCTTCACAATGCTATCACTAAAATTCTGGAAAAAATTCCGCGTGATGGCCACGCGCAGGACCCCTTCCTTGCGAGCCTGCGTTTTCCCTTTCGCCGGACCTTTCTGGTCGGACTCCTTCTTCTGCGCCTGAGCCGGATCTGTAAGAACGCAGGTGCACAAAATCGCGCACCACAGCATCGCAAAACTCTTTCGGTGAATCATGATCGGAAAGTCCTCGCAGACTGGCAGGGAGGGGATAAACCAAAAGGCAGGAGGAAAATCAAGCCTTCTACATGGCTCCTAACAGCGGGGCCGGACTGTTTGTCCTGGCCCGCTTCGGGCTATTTGGGCTCATTTTTGACATCCTTCGACCAATCCATCTCCAGGCGGTAGGCATTGCCTGTCGCCCGTTCCAGCACCGCAAGGGCCTGGAGAGATGCTAACTGAGCTTCCACTTTTTGCTGCTTCAGGGTTGTCTCGATCAAACCTGCTTCCAGCACATCGCGGGGACTTACCCGGGGTACATCCGCCAAATCCTTCTTGAGCTGTTCGCTACGCTTCTCGGCAATATCAATCCCTTTTTCCAGGATCGGACCCTTGCGGGACTCCTTGTCCCAGCGCAACCAGACATTACCCGCCTCCAGCTCCACCAGTCCCTGTACTTTGCTCAAGAGATCCACCGCTCTCAGATGCAGATCGTTGGCCTGATTCACACGATCCTGCCTGCGCCCGGCCAGAATGGTAGGCATTTCCGGGGCAAGCGCTCCTGGACGATAGTTTTCTACAAATTCACCCGAGGGGACCAGCATGGCGTGGATATCTGTGGCGGAGCCAAGGGTATTCAGGCGGCGGCTGAAACGGTTTTTCTCCTGGGCGGACACTTCCAGCCCAAATACTTCCTCACCCAGAGAGGCTTGCCTGATTTCCGGACGATTTGCCAAGGCCATTGACACCGCTTCGTCCCGGGACGGAATGAAAGTGACAGCCTTGGGAAGGCGGTTATTCACAGGGGTCACCGCATCCCCGGTCCCCATGGCCTCACGGAGGGCTGCAATCGCTTGTTTTTTACCGTTTTCTGCATCCGGCAAGCGGCTCTCTGTCGCTGCCAAGGCAATGTCAACCAATTCCAACTGACCTGGAAAACGCTCTGCTTTCACCAAGGCTGCCTTGCGCAAAAGCTTGGTATTTTCGATGATTTCATTCAAATCATTATGCTGTTGGGCCGCATAGACAGCCATCAGATAACTGTAAGTCACCGCTTGACGCGTCTCGTGCTCCGCTTTCGTGACCTGGGCTTCTGCCGACAAAACCCCCAGACTGGTTTGCTCCTTGCGGATCGACATTTCAGGGGTCAGAAGGGTGGGGATGATACCGATATTGATCAGGGCAGCACGCTTGTCGATTGCCGCAGCCATACTGGCCCGGGCAGCTAGAATGGATGGCTGCCTATCCATGGCGATGCCTATGCACTCGTCCAGACTCACGAATGACTCGCTGGGAATTGCCATCTTGTCGGCTGGTATTGCCGCAGAGGGGGGCGCTTCCTGCGCCCACAAATGTCCAGAAGGTGATAGGAAAAAGGTACCGGCTGTAGCAAAGCCCAGAGCATGGGATAAAAACCGGGTGGAGCCGTGCAGCATGGAGAACTCTCCAGAAGAAGCGTTGGGAACAGGTCAGATCCCTGTCGCAGCCTAGCTTCGCCGAGGGGGTACCTCATTCATCGGATTGCTGGTGGCAATGGGTTGGCGAATCGGAGCCAGTATCTGGCTGGCATCGTTTCTCGCGGGAAAATCAACGGGTTTTCCGTATTGTGCGGATTAATCCCGACAGTGCGACAGGGACATCTTTCCGGGGAGAATGAGCGTGGTGGAGATCACACCGGCTGTAGCCAGGGCCCTGAGCCTGGCATCAGCCTTTGCCAGGGCCAACCCCTGCTATAGTCGTGAAAAAAGCCTGTTGCTTGCTCTCCTGGATGAACGGGAAGGGAGTGCTAGCCAACTCATGGTTGAGGCTGGCCTGGATATTCATGCTTTTTGGCAACTCAATGAACCTTCCATCCCATCTGTCCAAACGGGTTTCCGGGCGGCGGAACCTTCCCTGGAACTGCTGCCCCAGAATACCTTGTCTGAATGGTCAGACTTGCTCCGGCAAGCCCGCCAATTAGCCAGGGAATGGGGAACTTATGGGGAAATCACTTCCAGACATCTGGTTGGCTGCCTGCTTCTGAATACGTATCAAACAACCGGAAATCAAAGCGAAGTGTATAATCTGATCACCCACCATGGACTCAACTTGGGCCATCTGTCAAACCTTTTAAATCCTGAGCCAACCCGGGTTTTATCCATGGATGAACCCCTGTTTGCCGAAAACCTGCCAAAACCAGCCGACCCGGTTGCCCGGCTCCTCGATGCCTGCGCCAACCGCGCCCGTGAAGGCTTGAGAGTGGTAGAAGACCATACCCGGTTCTGTCGCAACAGCCTCACCCTGACCCGGTGGCTAAAAGAGTTGCGCCACGGCTTGCGCGATGCGCTGGATCTGCTACCCAGGGACCTGATCCGGACTGGGTTGGCTACCCGGGATGTGCCTGGCGATGTGGGAACCACTTTCAGCACCGTGAACGAAATGTCGCGCACATCGGCCTCAGGCGTGTCCATTGCCAATTTAAAAAGAGTCCAGGAATCCCTGCGAAGCCTGGAAGAATATTCCAAACTGTTCTCGGCGGAGGCAGCGGCACGGTTCGAGACTCTTCGTTATTCCAGCTATGGTGTGGAAAAACTTCTGGCAAATCCGGGGAACCGAACCGCCAGGCTCGCCCAATCCCGTCTGTATATGCTTGTCACTGCCTCAAAATGCGCGCTGGGTCTGGAAAAGACAGTATGCGGGGCCCTTGACGGCGGGGTGGACATCATCCAGTCGCGGGAAAAAAACTACCCGGACCGGGAATGGCTGGCCGATCTGGCCCGTTTAAGGCGTTGGACCGAGGACGCCGGCGCCTTGCTCGTGGTTAACGACCGGGCAGATATGGCTCTGGCATCTGGGGCGGATGGGGTTCATGTCGGTCAGGATGACATGCCGGTCAGCACCTGCCGTTCCCTATTGGGAAGCAGCGGATTGGTAGGGGTGAGCACCCACTCCCGTTTGCAAATGGAACAGGCGATCTCCCTGGGTGCGGATATGATTGGTGTGGGACCAGTTTTCCCGTCCGGGACAAAATCGTTCGATGAGTTCCCAGGGCTGGACCTGGTGCGCGAGGCCGTCAAAGAGCAGGATTTTCCCTGGTTTGCCCTGGGGGGTATCCATTCAGGAAATTTACCGTTGGTTTGCCAGGCGGGGGCGACTCGCGTTGCCGTAAGCGGGGCCATTCTTGTTTCCGAATATCCTGCTACCGTTGCGCGGGAGTTGCGGCGGCAACTTGACGCCTGCCATAGTTCTGGTGGCTGAACCATTACCAGCTAGCTGGCCACCCCCCGCTTCAAG
This sequence comes from Planctomycetota bacterium, assembly GCA_003669555.1. Taxonomy (GTDB): domain Bacteria; phylum Planctomycetota; class Planctomycetia; order Gemmatales; family Gemmataceae; genus UBA6894. The sequence continues at coordinate 13,635 of QWOS01000092.1, read as the reverse complement.
TGAGAGTAGGGATTTTTCCGTCGAAACGGTTGAAATTCAGTGAAAAAACCCGATTTCCCCTTCAGTTGCCTTGCCCAAGCCCCTTCAGGGGGGGAAGTTTGTGCACGAGGTGGGGTGTGGCCCTGTCTGATGATGGAGTCAAGCTAGGGGAGGACCAGCTATGAGACGGTTTTTCGGTTTTGCCTTGGGCGTTTCGGCGCTGCTGCTGTTTGGCAATACAGCCACCGCCCAGAAGCCGGGATTCCCTGGACTGGGCATCACCCTATCTTACCCTAACTACCTGCCAGTGTTCAACCAGCCTGAAATCCCCGGTACCCACCGCTGGGGCTACGGGCAGTACGCAGCGGGCAAAGCCACTGGGGAATGCTCTTCTGGTCATGGTTCCAGCTATTGCGCCGGCCACCAGCCCTATTTCCCCCAGACCATCTATGGCCAAAATTATGGCCCCAAGGGCCCTGTCGCCAACAATACCTCTCCCAATTTGGGAATGCCTCCAATGGGACGGGCCCAGGGTGTTGGAAATTTCGGCGGGCCTTATTATGGTGGCCAACATGGCACCAGCCAGATCGCCAATCCCTCGGCTCCCCCCTTCTATTTTTCAACCCGCTAGCGTTACAGTTTATTTGCCATCCACCAGCAAGAGGGCAACACCTATAGCCAACCCGGCACTGATGAGAACAATGGTGACCAGCGCAATGATCAGGAGCAAGGGAAGCCCCCGGATTGAATGCCAGAGGGATCGTTTTCTCTGCGAAACCCTGGCATGGTTAACCCCGATTGACCCGGAATTCAGTTCGGGGAATCTGAAGCCTGTTGTCGATTCGGCAAAAGGAAACGGCGTGACGCCCGGGTAAGCTTCCACCGCTTGCCCGGGCTCATCTTTAGGCCATATGCCACCGATCGAACGGGCAACCACATGCGGTAGCAACATTTCAGCGACCTGCCGGGTGGTGGCTGGTCTTTCGTCAGGTTTTTTTGCCATCATGCACAGCAAAATCGCCGCGAGGTCAGCAGAAACCTCCGGCCGTAATAGCGAAGCATCCGGTACCATTTCGCTACCGTGCCGGATGATCTTTTCCAAAGTATTTCCCCCCGGATAGGGCGGCTGCCCGGTGACCATGAAATAGAGGGTGCAACCCAGGCTGTAAATATCGCTTTGGGCATTGGCATCGTGCAGGCTGCGAGCCTGCTCAGGCGCCATGTAATCGGGCGTGCCAATACCAATGATTACGGTGGCGTCCACCTGCATGGTTCCGGTCTGGTTATCGCCGGTACCTTGCCAGCCCGGATTCAGCCGGGCCAGACCAAAATCGCCAATCTTTACAGTACCGACCTCACCTGGCTCTTCAGCAGGCTTGAGCATCAGATTGCCGGGCTTGATGTCGCAATGCACCAAACCCCGTTCGTGCGCATGCGCCAGTCCCAGGGCAACTTGTCTGGCGTATTCGCACGCCAAGCCCACCGGCAGCGGCCCCCGAAGATGCACCAGAGAAGAAAGAGTGGGACCACTTACATATTCAAACACCAGGTAATACGGGGCATCGAGAACCCACGCATCATGGGCAGTCATGATATTCGGATGCTGTAATTGACTGGCTGCCCGCACCTCCTTCATGAACAGGCTGCGTGCCTGTGGATCACGGGCCAAGCGCTTATGCAGCACCTTCAGAGCCACCTCCCGGCCCATTGCCTCGTGCTTGGCTCTAAATACCTTGCCCATTCCACCCCGGCCCACTTCCTCGAAGATCACATACTGGCCCAGGCGCAACCCTGCACTTTTCCCTGCAAGGATACGGGCAGCCTGGTAGCGGGTGAGAAGTTTGTCGCGCACCAGAAGAAGTCCAACCTCTCGCCCGGTTGCCGTTACCGGTACCTCGCCAAGCAAACGGGCCAAATCTGGCTCGTCGACCAGGCATAGCTTCACAAGCTCCGCCAGGAATGCTTCACGGCTCAGAATTTCATTTTCAGCCATGCTTTCGGCCCTACCGTTCCCTTTTCCTATTATTTCCAAGGGGTATCGTTCAGAGCGATTCCCTGTGCTGACCTCCTGGCGCGGCCCCTTGCAGCCATTGCCTCTTGTGGAGATATCCTGTGATTCCCAACCGCTTGGCTCATGAGGCTAGTCCCTACCTTCGCCAGCACGCCAACAATCCCGTGGATTGGCACCCGTGGTCAGCAGGGTCACTGGCTCGCGCGCGCCTTGAGGACCGGCCCATTTTCCTTTCGGTGGGCTATTCTGCCTGCCATTGGTGCCATGTGATGGAGCATGAAAGCTTCGAGAACACGGAAATTGCATTGGTCCTCAACACACATTTCGTTTCCATTAAGGTTGACCGTGAAGAGAGGCCGGATGTCGACCATCTGTACATGACTGCTTTGCTACTCCTCAACCGTGGGCAAGGTGGCTGGCCCATGAGTGTCTTCCTCACTCCGGACATGCGGCCTTTCTATGCCGGCACTTATTTCCCGCCAACGGATCGAGATGGCCACACCGGTTTTATCCGTCTCGTCACAACCCTCGGCGAATGGTGGCGCACCCGGCGGGCTGATATCGAACAGCAGGCCAATGACCTGGCCACAGCAGTACGCCAACGCCTGTTGCCAGATTTAGTGCCGCCACGGAAAACCGCCGCCGCATTCCCAGAAACCCGCCTGCTCGAAGCGGCGGCGGCAAATCTCAAAAAAACCAATGATCCCGTCCACGGCGGATTTGGTTCTGCCCCCAAGTTCCCCCACCCGATGGACTTGCGCCTCCTTTTTAGGCTTTCCGACCGATTTGCCGATCGCTCCCTTTCCGCCATGGCAGTGCATAGCCTGCGGATGATGGCCCGGGGAGGCATTCATGACCATCTGGGCGGCGGCTTTGCCCGCTATTCCACTGACAACCAATGGCTGGTGCCACACTTTGAAAAGATGCTTTACGACAACGGTCTGCTGGCAATGGCCTACCTTGAGGGCTGGCAAGTTTCGGGGGACGCCTCACTCCGGCAGGCCGCACTGGGCATTTTCAACTGGCTCTCACGGGAAATGACCCATCCCCAGGGCGGCCTCTACAGCGCGCTCGACGCCGACAGCGAGGGAGTTGAGGGAAAATATTATGTATGGGCCCTGACCGAGATACGCGAGGTGCTGGGCATTGAAGCTGGGGACCGCTTCGCCCGGGTATATGGCTGTCATGAGTATGGGAACTGGGAGGGGGCCAACATCCCGAATCTGCCCCGGCCTCTGGCCGACGCGGCCCGAAGGGAGGGCATGGATGAAATCACCTTGCTGGCCGAGATGGACAAGTGCCGCTCCCTGTTGCTCGCCAGGCGTGAAACACGAGTGCGCCCCGGGCTGGATGACAAGGTACTGGCTTCCTGGAACGCTTTGGCGGTTGGCAGTCTGGCAATGGGAGCCCGGGTGCTGGGGCTTCCTGACCTGGCTGAAAAAGCCGTTGCGGCTGCCCACTTCGTGCTCACTCATATGCGTGGCGAAGGCGGCCGACTATTCCGCGCCTGGTCCGCGCATTCCGGTCCGCGTTTGCTGGCTTACCTGGAAGATCACGCTTGCTGGATTGATGCCCTGGTGGAACTTTTCCAGACTACAGGTGATTCACGATGGGTGGATGAAGCTCTGGAACTGTCTGAGGCGATGAGATATTTTTTCCTTGACGGCACATCGGGGGTCTTTTTTTCCACTGGCAGCGATCACGAAGCACTATTGTGCCGTTCCATCGACAGTCAGGACGCCGCTACCCCTTCGGGAAACGGTGCCGCCGCACTCGGACTGGCCCGCCTGGCTGAAGTGACTGGCCGGAATGACTTGCGCGAACTGGCTTTGGGAGTGGTAAACTGGCACGAGACATGGATGGACCAGCACCCCTTGGCGTCCGGTCAAATGCTCCTGGCACTCGATTGGCTTAGTGGTCCCGTGGAGAGCTGTGTCATCACCGGCCATAGCCCCCCTGGCCCGGGCAGGCTATTTCTGCCGCGAGGATTGGTGGTGATGTATCCGCCGCAACCCAACCCCCACCCGGTTTCCCTTCTCGAAGGCAAACCGTCCACAAGCGAGAGCGAGCCGATGCTTTTCCATTGTCTGGGAAAAAGTTGCGCCGACCCGGTGGTCGGCGCAAAGGCAGTCGCAGTCTGGCTGGCAGAGCGGATCATCCGGCAAGGCAACCAGGCTTAATCTTTAGCGACAAGGGGCACCGGTGGTTCCATCCTGCATGAAAAAATCACGCGGGCTGCGAACGAAACGGTGGAAGGGAATGCCAGCACCTCCTCCCCCCATCCCGTTGAAGCATTTTTGCCCAGCATCCAGAGGCCCCACCATCCCCTGAAAGGGCATATGGGCTGGCCGGACATAATGAGAAGGACCGTAAGGCACGCCGTTCGAGTTATAGAGATAGAAACCCGGTCCGTTCATGTCCGGAGCAGCGGGATAAATGAACTGAGGTACGGGACGGGGTGGCACATACTGGGCCTGAACAGCCGGGCTAAAGCCAGACACCGCAACAATAGCCAAAAATGCTGCCAGTAAAGTCGACCTGAAGCTGCCGTGCATGGTGAAGTTCATCCTTGGGTGGGGAGGTTAAGCCTCGGTATGGGGCGTGCCAACGCCCTGCCCCGCAAGCGAAAATTACCCGCCAATCCACCCCAAGGTCGAAATTCAGTCAAAAATGAGAAATTATTCCGGATACTTTGACAAGAATTAGCGGCATGACCGGCAAGGTTTAACTGCACCACCCGCGCCGGACTATTTCCTGCAGGGAAAAAAGTAAAACACCAGGCCCCCATTTTGGGAAGGCCTGGTGTTCGTGGGAGGGTGGCTCAAAAGCCACACCCTGTGGGGTCAGTTGCCGCCTGGGCCTGCCATCGGCATTCCAGGCCCAGGACCTGCTGGTCCAGCCGCCCCTGGGTTGTACTGCACTGGGAAAGCCCCGTAAGGGCCTCCCATACCCGAAGCGGGTGGGCCAGACATCGCGCTGCCTGGGACAGCCCACTGCATGGAGGGACTCACAAATACGGGGGCGTAGTTCACACGTCCACCTGAGCCACAGCCGGCGCCATTGATCTGGTAGCCGTGGTTTTTGTAGTAGGCAACCCAGTCGATATTATCGAGGGCGCCGTAATAGTGTTGCATGGCGTTGTAGTAGTCATGCCAGAACTTCTGGAGGCGTTCTTCCTCAGGAGTCAGGCCTTTGTAGCGCTTGGCGAATATATTCCACCAAGGCTGATAACCACTGTAACCAAGCTGGCCCCAACTGGCGTGGGCTGAGGTTGAGCCCCCTACCAGACAGGCAACAGCCACCGCCATAACCGCAAACCGCTTCATGGTGACTCCTTTCACGAGGCTCCGGGCACATCCCAGGGAGGCGAGGTTGGTTCTCCCAATACCCCGTCAACCCTCCCGATTTGGTCGAGGAGTTCCTCCAGCTCTTCCCTGAGCCCGGCCTACATCAGGTTTCCCTTCTGTGAGCCGTGTGGAGGATTGCAGCCTCGTCAAGCAACAATTCGGCAATCTGAGGCCTGCTTCACCAGCCGAACTGGAGCTTTCCTCCATAAACTCAAACCCCCCTCTTTCAGGAAAATCGCTACAAACGACCCATACCTCCCATATATACAAATATTTGCCTTTTTCACTGGCACTTGGACGGTCTTCACGCAATCCCTATCCCAATCCTGAGCCCTTGTGCCAATCCCCCCTGCATGGGACCAATCCGATGAATCGCCGCCAAGCCCTGGACCAATTTCAATTACTGGCAGGAGCCGCCACATTAGGCAGTCTTTTGGGAAGGCACCTCCCAGGGCTTGCCGCCGCACCTTTGTCCCAACTTGAAAATCGTGATCAACTGGTGCTTGGCGCCGACAGGGGCCAGGTGGCCCTGACAGATAGCACAGGCAAAGTCACCTGGAAGTTCCCACTCAATGCCGAAGTCCATGACCTCACGCTGTTGGCCCCCAACCGGATTCTCCTGCCGGTTGCCCGGGACCGTGTCGCTGAAGTCGATACCACAGGAAAAGTGCTCTGGAGCTACAAAGCCGAAAAAGTACCGGAAAACAAGCAGCGGATCGAAATTCATGCCGTCCAGCGCCTGAAAGACGGTACCACGCTTGTGGCGGAATCCGGGAATCGCCGGCTGGCAATTGTCGATCCAGACGGCAAGCTGATGCGAGCCATCCCTCTCACCATCAACAACCCCGATCCCCACCGTGACACCCGTCTGGTTCGTGCCACGCCTCAAGACACCTACCTGGTTTGTCATGAGGGAGATGGCACCGTGCGCGAATACGACCTATCAGGGAAAGTAGTCTGGAGCCACAAACTCGATCTGGCGGGTCGACCGCGTTCCGGGGGCCACGGTCCCGAAGGACACGGCACCGAAGTTTACGGTGCCTGGCGCAGCCCCAAGGAGACCACCTGGATTGCCTGTGGCAATGGCAACCGCGTGCTGGAAGTTGACAAAGCAGGAAAAACAGTCTGGAGCCTGGAGCAGAAAGAAATCCCGGGCATTATCCTTGCCTGGGTCACCACCCTGCACCTCCTGCCCAGCGGCAATGTGGTGGTAGGCAACTGCCATGCTGGCGCCGATCAGCCCCAGTTGTTTGAGGTGACCCGCGACAAAAAGCTGGTTTGGCAATTCAATAACCAGTCCACCTTTGGCAATGGCCTGGCAGCCACGCAGGTCCTCAATCTTCCGGAAGGAACAATCCGTTAGGCCTCCCGCGGACCCAGGTGCCTGCACACCGATTATCCAGCCCTCGTTGATGCGCCAGTGGCATTTCGGCGGGGCTGGAGGTCACCAGGCCGCCCGCCAGTTCCCCTTGGCGCGCATGCAGACATTATAATCCGAAAATGAGAAAATTTTTTCTTACCGACCGACAACCACTGACGAGCCACCATCTGCCAGTGATCCCTCCGGATCTTCACCGCCTTCCCGGGTTGGCAGAAAGAGCGCAAATGTTTGACGGCATGAAGAAATGGGGTATAACACTTCGATTCAGCTTGGCCCATTCTCCCCAATAGGGAAACTAGTCTGGGCAATACGGTACGCCTTACTCCAAGGGGCTAGAATGAGAATCTTCAAGGTTATGACTCCTTTCCTTCTTTTAGGCTGGGCTGGATGGGCCCAATTCACCGCAGCCCAGAATGTGGTCCAGCAGATCCCGGAAATACTCCAAACCAAACCCAGCGCCCCCATGCGGGCGCCATCAAAAAATCCTACTGCCGATTTTTCAAAAGGGCCAACGCCCTTCTGGATTTGGGGCGCCAGCCCAACCAAACGCTATAATCTTACCCAGGAATTTCAGATAGATCTGCCGGGCAAGGCAATCTGCCGCTTCACTTGCGATAACGAAGCCCGTCTCCTGATTAACGACAAAGAGGTAGGAAAAAGCGTCGATTGGCAGGATCCGGTTACCAAAGATGTTTCAAGTCTGCTGAAATCCGGCAGCAACACGATCCGCGCAGAGGTGGCTAATGAAGGGGAGACCGGTGGTTTCGCTTGTAAAATCATATTCACGCCTGGCAGCGGAAAAAGCACCTATCTAGTGTCTGACTCTTCCTGGACTGCCTCGGAATCTGGCAAACCAGGGGACAAACAAAAAGCCAGAACCTTTGGCAAAATGGGCGACTCGCCCTGGGGTAATGTTTTTGCATCAACCCAGAGTGCTGGCGGAAATCAGGATTTCCAGTTGCCAGAAGGTTTTCAGATTGAGCGACTATTCACGGTTCCCAAGGAAACATATGGCTCATGGGTCTGCATCTCCGAGGATGACAAAGGTCGCATCATCGCCAGCGATCAGGACAACAAGGGGCTTTATCGGGTTACCCCGGGAAAGGTGGGGACAAAAGAGCCAACCAAAATTGAGAAGCTCAAGGTAAAAATGAGTGGCGCCCAGGGCTTGCTGTTTGCCTTTGGCAGCCTGTATGTCTCCGCCAATGGCGGCCCTGGCAGCGGCCTTTACCGACTGACGGATACCGATGGAGACGACCAGTTTGACAAGGTAACCCTGCTGAAGGAGTTCCAGGGCGGTGGAGAGCACGGTCCCCATGCCCTTCGTCTTTCCCCAGATGGCAAGAAAATCCTTGTCTCTTGTGGCAACCACACTCTTCCCCCCAAGGGATTCCAGAAAAGCCGGATTCCATCCAATTGGAACGAAGACCATCTTCTTCCCAGGCAATGGGATGCCAATGGTCACGCACGTGGCATCCTGGCACCGGGTGGCTACATAGCCAGCACCGACCCGGAAGGCAAAGAATGGGAGATTATTTCCATCGGCTATCGCAACCAATACGATTTTGCTTTCAATCCGGAAGGTGAAATGTTTGCCTATGACGCCGATATGGAATGGGACTTCGGCATGCCCTGGTATCGCCCAACGCGAGTCAATCACGCCACCAGCGGCAGTGAACTCGGCTGGCGCAGCGGCACCGGAAAGTGGCCCGCTTATTACGCTGACAGCCTTCCAGCGATGGTAGATATTGGCCCTGGTTCTCCGGTTGGGGTCGAGTTTGGAACGGGCGCCCGATTCCCCGCAAAATTCCAAAAAGCCCTTTACATTTGCGACTGGACCTTCGGGACCATGTATGCGATCCATCTCACACCCAAGGGTGGTAGTTATACAGCCACTCGGGAGGAGTTCGTTTCCAGGGCCCCACTACCTTTGACCGATGTGATCATCGGCCGTGATGGCGCCATGTATTTCTCGGTCGGCGGCCGCGGAACCCAATCCGAACTATTCAGGGTCACCTATGTGGGCGACGCCTCCACTCAACCTGTTGCCTCTCAAAATGAGGCCGGCGACGATATGGCCGCTCAAAGACAACTCCGCCGAAAGCTGGAATCATTCCATGCCAAAGGCAAAGCCACCCGAGAGGATCTGGATTTCATTCTTGGGCACATGGGTAATCCTGACCGTTTCATCCGTTACGCCGCCCGGGTAGCACTTGAAAATCAGCCTGCCAGCCAATGGCAGGAAACGGTACTCAAATCAGCTACCCCAGCCGCCCTCATCCAGGGTGTTGTGGCCTTGGCTCATCAGGGTGACAAAGCCCTGGAAAGCCAGGCGGTCAACGCCCTCCTCGGAATGGATTACCAGACTCTTGACGAACCAACCCGGCTGGATTGGCTTCGAGCCTTGCAGTTGGCTTTCATCCGGATGGGAAGTCCTGGAAAAGAAGAAACAGCCACCGTTTTGACAAAACTTGACCCGCTGTTTCCGGCGAAAAGCGCTTTTGTGAATAGGGAGCTGATCAATCTGCTTGTTTACCTCCAATCTCCAACGATCGCACTAAAAACGGCCAAACTCTTCCTCACCCCAACTCTTGCTGAAGGCGATGATGTACTTGATTCGGTTTTGGCCAGGAATCGCGGATATGGTGGAACCATTTCCCAGGTGATGGCCAATCGTCCTGACGCCCAAAAGATCCATTATCTTTTCGCCCTGCGGAATCTGAAGGATCATTGGACCATCGATGCCCGGAAAGCCTATTTCACAGCCCTGAATGAAGCGCGGACCAAATCGGGGGGCGCCAGTTATCAGGGCTTCCTCAACAATATCGAGACAGATGCCTACGAAAATGCCAAGGATACGGACCGTCTTGCCATCGAGGCATTGGGGCTCCGTAAACCTGTAAAAATAACCACACTCCCGAAGCCCGCAGGCCCAGGAAAGGCGTGGAGCCTTGAGGAACTGGCCAGCCTGACACAGTCGGGCTTCAAAGGCCGTAATTTTGAAAATGGCAAAAAGTCCTTCGCTGCCGCGCGTTGTGTGGTTTGTCACCGTTTCAACGGCGAGGGTGGAGCCACCGGCCCTGATCTCAGCCAGGTTTCAGGGCGCTTTAGTGCGAAGGACTTATGCGAATCAATCGTTGATCCCAACAAGGTAATTTCCGACCAGTACAGGGCCTCGATTGTCGAAACCACTTCGGGCAAATTGCTTACCGGCAAAATTGTTAGCGAGACAGCCACAACACTGGTACTGCTTGCAGACCCCGAAAATTCCACCAAGGTGATCGAGATCAAGAAAAGCGATGTGGAGACCATTAAACCCTCGCCCATTTCCCTTATGCCCGCAAAGCTGGCTGATACGCTGAACAAAAACGAAGTACTTGATCTCTTGGCCTATATGCTCTCCAAAGGAAATCCGGGTAGCCCGTATTTCGCCAAGTAGACTCGGAATACCACTGGCAAAGTACATCCACTTAGCCGCAACCACACAACAACCCAGCCCTGAATCGGCTGGGTTGTTGTGCAAATGGATGGCCACTACCGGCTTGACAACATCCCGTTTCCGCTTCGGAAGTCCAACTGATAATTCCTGTCCAGCAAACCACAGCTTTTCACCCATCCCGCCAATATGCGACACAGTACACGTCAATTACCCCTTACACATGCCAGCATCGGCCATCAAAACTGGAAAACCTCCAATGAATTCAATCCTGTTCGTTCTGCTGGCTCCCTGGTCAATTCTCGGGGCAGAATTACCAATCTCAGTGGGGCAGTTCCCGATTCTCCTCCCGACACCCAAGTTCATGACTCTGGGTACTGGCAGGACAACCATCGGAGCAGGGTCCCGCATTGTCACCCGTAGTCCGGATCTGAAACCCCTGGCCGAAATACTCCGAGAAGAAATTCGCCTGGTCGTTGGCATCAATCTCCAGACGGCGGAAGGGCCACCCCAATCCGGGGATATTTCCCTGGCCATCGATCCGAAAATTCAGGCAGGTGAGAATATCCTTGGAGTAAAAAAGGGAGCAATTCTCAAGACACGGGATGGGGCCCACAGACTGGTCGCCACCGACAGTGTTTCCATCATTGGCTACGATTATCGGGCGGTTGCCGAAGGGACCATCACACTCCTTCAAATAATCAACCTGACTGAAAAAGGTGTCTTTGTTCCCGCCATAACCATCGACGATTGGCCACACGCCGATTTCACCGGAGCAATGTTCGATGTCGCCCGGCAGGCCAATTCCATCCCGGAAATCCGGCGTGCGATCATTGTTTGTCGCGCTTGCAAGGTTCGTTATCTCCAACTACACCTGACCGATGATCAAGCCTGGACATTCCCTTCCTCGATATACCCTGCCCTTGGAACAAGAAATGGGTCCGCCCACGGCGGCCCGGCCCCACAACGATATGATCTTGACGAACTCAAGGGGCTGGTGCAGTTCGCCGACAACCGCGGCGTCACACTCGTTCCGGAACTGGAACTGCCTGGCCACTCCGGCAACGCCTGCCGAACCATGCCGGAAATTTTTGGCTACCTGGACCCGGCATCCAAACGGCCTGTGGCCCAGGGAATGATGAACATTGCCAACCCGGAACTCTACAAAGCACTCGACACCATCGTGGGGGAAATGTGTGATGTGTTTGCCTCGTCCCCCTATTTCCATATTGGCTGCGACGAGGTTTCCGGATTGGGAGCCGTGGCCTCCACACCGGAAGCCATCGCTTTTATTCGGGAAAATAAACTCGAAAACCCCAACGGTTTACTGAAAAATTTCATAACCCAGATCAACCTGATGGTAAAAAAAAGAGGCAAAAAAACCATTATTTGGGAGGGTGCCGCCAACAGTATATCCAAAGATATTATCCATATGACCTGGGATGGCAACGCCCGAACTGCGGAACGACTTGTGGAGGATGGCGTTCCCACCATTACTGTGCCCTGGAACCTCGCTGGGACACTTTGGCAAGACTGGACGATGTACCACTGTAACGGTAGCATCCTGAAAAAAGGTGACCTGGTCCTCGGGGCCATGCTGCCCATCTGGGAGCAAAAAGGAGAGGTCAACCTACGCTGGCTCCGGGGAGGGATACTGAAACGCCAGGAAAGAACCTGGGGCCCTGATTCGGTCATCGACCCGGCAAGATTTGAAATCAGGCTGGACAGTTTCAATCAGGTGATTGATCGCCTTTTATATGGATTTGCCATCCAGCATAACCCTAAAAATGAAGAAGGATTGATGCACCGGCAAATCACAGTGCCAACCATGCTTTCGCTTCCCACATGGCCCTCACTTGGAATCATTCGCTACACCGTCGATGGCACAGAGCCAACCGCCGCATCTCCGGCATGGTCCGCTCCGCATTCCATCGCAGACAGTTACACAATCAAAGCACGGCTTTTTGACTCGGCTGGAAACGCGGTGGCTGCACTCTGTTCTCAGCCATATCTTTTTTCCCCTCTGACCTTGCGACCCAAGGGATTGCAGGCCAATAGCGAATGGTTCACCCACTCAGCGAGTCTGGCAATCGATTCTTCCATGAAGGACGGTTTAATCCGATACACCCTGGATGGTTCCCGTCCTGTCACCAGCTCACCAGTTTTCACCCAACCGGTTCTCATTAGCAAAACTACAGTGGTCAAGGCGCGTTGGTTTGACAGAGAGAATGTCGGCCGGGGCGCTGAAGCCATGGCCAGCTTCCGTCAGATAGCCACTGTAAGGCATGCGGCAGTGAACAAACCGGTTTCAATCACCGTTACCGCAAAGCTTGATGATCAAAAAGCCTCGGCAAAATTACTGACAGATGGAGTTCTGGGGCGGGATGGAGATTGGGGATCTCCAGAAGTGCTCCGACTGGGCGACAGCAACCTGGAGGCTCTGATCGATCTGGGAAAACGGCAAAAGATCCACAAAGTAATTACCCGGTTCATATACCACCAGGAAGCCGGTATCTATCCGGCAAAGCATGTTGATGTTCTTGTTTCTGATGATGGTTTCTCCTTCAAAATTGCGGGGTCAACCAAATTCGCGGTCCCGCAAAATCGGGCCGCAGACGGGGTTTTCATCCGTTCAATCGCAGTTGATTCCACTGCGGAAGGGCGTTTTGTTAAAATATTCTGCGAAAATAACGGTCAACTACCTGCCTGGCATATGGCTCCGGGGGTTCGGGGTCATTTGATGATCGACGAGATCCTTGTCAACCCGGAAGAAAAAGCAGATCCTGATTTGCCAAACAAACCGGGTTGACCTGAAGCAGACTGGAGATGGGTGAATGAGAATGATATTTGACAGGCCGAACATTTCCTCGTAATTTCTGGAATTGCCGATATTCCATGCCCACACTCACGCACCGTTTTTTCTGACCCTTTTTCTAAACATAAAGGCCTGCTTTTTATATCAATCACCGGCACAGCCTGCTGATTTTTTTCTAGAAAGTCGCAATTTTCCAGAGGTAAAAACGGGTAGTCCCTGATGGTATCGGTATCGGTGGTTGAAACGCCACACGCTTTTCATGGGCTCCTGTTGGAATGGATTCCTGATTGGTCCAAGGGCACTCTATCTGGGAAAATCCATGACTCGGCCACCCATTCATCGGCGCGGACTATTGCAGGCCGGCATGCTAAGCGCAGGCGCTATGAGCCTGCCCCTACAACAGCTCGTTTGGAGAGTACCTTCCAGGAATCGGCCAAGGCTACTGGAGCAACGCCTGGCGTCCAACGATCGTTACAAAAAACGGTCTGCCCAATTCCACCTTGACCATCGATGGCGATCGTTTGCTTGACCGCCAGACAGTTTTGCGCCAGTTTGATTTGTTACGCCGTGAGTTGGACTCCCCCGGTGTGGTCGATTCCTTCGACGAATTCCATCGGACTGCCTGCGATATCCTCATGGCTGACCGTGTGCGCAAAGCGTTTGATT